>JAAYCA010000003.1 GCA_012744435.1 Bacteroidales bacterium | reverse complement strand
CTCGGGTTGATAACTTCATTAAATGGTTCCTCTTTTTCAACGACGAAAAGAAGAGGAAATTGTGACCTTTCTACCAACCGAAAATGTCAAGGTTACCAACCGTTTTTGTCAATTATACCCATCTGTCGGCGTTGCGTTCATCGCGACGGAAATAGGAGGAACGGCTGCGGAATGCGTCCTCCTGACGGTCGGTCCACATGTCCGCTCCGCCGTTGAGCGTATAGCCGGCGACGGCGATCCCCAGCGGCTCGAAGACCAGCACGCCGTCGCGGGCATAGTCCACGAAAGGTGCGCTGGCGAGCGTACGGAGGTATCGCCCGTCTTCCTCATACAGCGCCAGGATGATGCGGAAGGAGTAATCACTGCCCATCAGATCGTCCTCCAGGCATTCCGGGTTCTTCGGGACGGCCTCCAGCATCAGGTGCACCGTACGGGCGTTGTGCGGCCCCCAGAAGATCTCCTCCTCGGTCTCCATATCATAGTCCGGATCCTCCAGGTGGTCGATGAACGGAAGGATCAGCTGGTCGGACAGTTCCACTTCGATGCCCTCTTCCTTGTGTTTGACCCGGCAGTTGACGACTTCGCCCATGTAGAAGGCGCGACGGAAGATATGGGAGTGCTTGAGGCGGTCCTGTACCCGGGCTGCGCGCAGATCCATCACCGGACGCGGCAGATAAGAGGTGATGCCGGCATTCTCCGTCTCCCGGATCTCTTGCAATCGGCGCAGCCGATAGTCCAGGTCGCGCAGCCGTTCCAGTTCGCCGTCTTCGACCCCCAGGCCCATATAGACATTCTCGTGCGTGACCGTCCGGTAGTCGGAGACCGGGAGGCGGAAGGAATGCATGGCGGGATAATTGATATCGGGCAGGATCAGCCAGAGGCGGTTTTCGTCGCTGTGGTAGATCAGGCCCGCGGAGCAGACGGCTTCGAACCAGCCCCGCGAGGAGGCTTCGCCAACCCGCTGTCCGTCCGCTTCATAAAGGATGGCCTTGAGCGTATAATGGCGGCCGGAGTTGGGTGCCCGCATGGCGTCCGGGTCTTCTGCGTCGACCACACAGGGTTCCAGACGGAGGAAGCGGCCGGCTCTGACGCTGCCCCAGTCGATGCCCAGGTCGCTGCACAGCAGCGTGTGGCTGCGATAGCCATGGGAGACCGAGACTTCCTTGATCTGGTTGCTGTGCAGACGCATGCCGATCGCATTCATGCCCCAGGCGGCGATCCGCACGTCGTCGTCCTGGGGATCGTAAGGTACGACATAACCGGGGTGCTCGCTTGATGTGATGCGTTGCATGTCACTGTCATAGGTTGTGAGCCGGAAATCCTGTCCCAGGACCTTGAATCCACCGTAGTCGGTGGTGGCGGCCAGGTTGTCCATCGGCAGCAGGACCTGTCCGTCCGCACTGATGACGCCCACGAGCCCGGTCTTGGCGGAGGTGGCGACGGCGCGGCCGTTCCGGAAAGAGGGGGAATTGTCGAAGCGCGGGGGGAAGATTTCTCGCCCCTCCGTGTCATATACGCCCCAGGCGGCGTGGATGCCAAAGGGATGGATATCGGCATCGCGCCGGGCGCAGATAAGCTGGTCGGAATTGGAGAAATTGACGGAATGACAATCCGCCGGGAGGACCAGGCGGCCGGACATGTCCGCGACGCCGCGGTACCGCTGCCGGCCTTCCCTCCGCGTCACGATGCACAGGCCCATCTTGTTGAACTTGCCGATGTCGTCCCATTCGGGCTGGAGCAGGAAATCACCGTTCATGTCGATAAGGCCTTGCAGCTCATTGTTTTCCACGATGGCGAATCCGTCGCTGTCGAAGCGTCTGGCCTTGTCGAAGACGGGCTGGATGATCCAGCGCTTGGATTTGTCCTGATAACCGTATTTCTTGGTGGATCTGTCCCTGACGGGCTTGAGGTCCTGGGCGGAGGCGGCGAAGCTGAGGGCGAGTACCGCGACACAAAGAAGAAGGGTCTTGGCTTTCATGGCACTAAGATAGCGATTTGTCTTCAAAAGTCATTCGTTCCCCGCTTGCGGGGTGCAGGAAGGAAAGCGATTCGGCATGCAGGAAAAGCCGGCCTCCATCGGGGCAGCCGTACAGGCGGTCGCCCTTGACGGGACGGCCCAGACCGGCGGCGTGGGCGGCGGAAACCCGGATCTGGTGGGACCGGCCCGTCTTCGGGATGAAGCGGATATCGATTTGTCCATCCGGGAGCTGTCGGAGCACTTCGTATTCCGTCACAGCCATTTTCCCGTGTTCGCGGTCCACCATCTGGCGGGGCCGGTCATAGTAGTCCAAGCTGAGGGGGAGGGCAATGGTGCCCTTGCGGGCATGGTTGAACGGCCGGTCGGAAGCCACCAGCCTGGCGCGGTAGGTCTTGATGACCTCCCGCCGTGCAAACTGCCGCTCCAGGGCCGCCTTGGCGGCGGGCTTGCGGGCGAAAACCATGACCCCGGAGGTGTCCATGTCGAGCCGGTGGCAGGAATGGACCTCTCCGTAGCGTTGCCGGAGCCACTCCAGCAGGGATATCGCCCGGGTGCGGCCGGGTACGGAGAGCATGCCGGCAGGCTTGACGGCCACGAGGATGTCGGCGTCTTCATACAGCATCCTCGGCTCCGTGTCCGTGGTATACTCGCGGTCGAGGGGATTGGCTTCGACCTCCAGCCCTTCGAGCATGAAGCTGAGCAGCGGGCCGCACTTGCCCGTGCAGGAGGGGTAGAAGCATCCCTGCTGCCGGACTTCCGAGGCAGGGGAGGCGCCGTACCAGAATTCGCCCATGGCGATAGGCGTAAGCTTGTGGTCATAAGCGTATTGCAGGAGCTTCGGCGCCGCGCAGTCTCCGGTGCCGCCCGGGGGGATGAGCCCGCGACGGGCGAATACTTCCCGGATGCTCAGCGTCTCTCCGCGGGCGTTGCTGACCCGGTAGCGGTCGAAGATCCATGCCTGGAGTTCCGCGGACGCCGCCGAGCGTTCCGGCCCTGCCGGCATGGCGGAAATCTCCGCCTCCCGCCGCCGGAAATACCCCTCCGGCTCCGTCAGGTCATAGATCGGCGGCACAAAGCCCGGCAGCGTCGCCCGCCCGCCGACCGTCCCGCTGAACGCATACAGATAGTCGATGTCTCCCTTATCATCTTCAACCTTCAACACCCCCAGCATCTTGCCTTCTTTCAACGACGCCGAAGTGGCAGTGGGGGGCGGAAAACCGTGGCCGCCCGTGGCCTCGTGAACGGGGGGGACCCGCTGCGAAGCAGTGGGGGGGATGAGCGAAGCGAAGTTTTCCGGCCCCCAGCTGCCGCTCGGCGAGTCAAGAAAGCAAATAAGGCGCTTGGCCGCGGCGACGATGTCGGGCGCGGGGGTATAGCAGAAGGGATAGGTGAAGGGCGCGCGGGCCATCAGAGAAAGGACTGCAGTTCGTGCCAGACCCGGTGTACCGGAAAGCCCATGACATTGTAGAACGAACCCTCGATCGAAGAAATGCCCACGAAACCGATCCATTCCTGGATCCCGTACGCGCCCGCCTTGTCGAGAGGCTTGTACTTGTCCACGTAGTGATCGATCTCGGCTTGCGTCAGCTCTACGAAATGCACCTTCGTGCTGACGCTGAACGTCTCCTCCCGCACGCTGTCGCGGAGCGTTACGGCGGTCACCACTTCGTGTGAGCGGCCGGACAGCTTGCGGAGCATCGCGACCGCTTCCCCGCGGGAATGCGGCTTGCCCAGCACCTCGCCGTCCACGATCACGACCGTGTCGGAGGTGATCAGCACCTCGTCGGCCTCCAGGGGCCGGTGGAAGCCGTGCGATTTGCCGGCACTGAGCCGGCAGGGGACCTCATGCGCCTCGAGGCCTTCCTCGGGAATCTCTTCGAAGCTGTTGCCGGTGTCCACCGTGAAATCGACGTCCAGCCCCGCCAGCAGTTCCCTGCGGCGCGGCGAATTGCTCCCGAGAATGATGCGTTTCATGCTCCTAGAAGATCTGCTCGAACTTGTCCTCGTCGAAAACCCACTTGTCCTGGGCCTTGAGGATCAGCTCGATCCCCTCGCGGATGCAGCCTCGGCCGCCCGGCACGCTTGTGACATAGTCCGCCGCCTGCCGGGCTTCCGGGGCGGCGTCAGCCGGCGCGATGCCGAACCCGCAGGCGCGGAGCACCTGGGTATCGGGGATGTCGTCGCCGAAATAGGCCACTTCTTCCGGCTGCAGGCCGTTCTGTTCGCAGAAGCGCCGGAAGGTCGCCAACTTGCCCCGTACGCCCAGGAAGAGGTTCTCCTCCCGGATGCCCATGTGGATGCAGCGGCTGCGCAGCGCCGTTGTCTCCCCGCCGGAGATGACGGCCATGATGAAGCCTTTGGACGCCGCCGCACGGGAGGCGAAGGAATCTTTGGCGTTCACCACACGCACCAGGTCATCGGGCCGGGGGCCGAAAGGAATGATGCTGCCGTCCGTCGCCACGCCGTCCAGGTCGTAGGCGATGGCCCTGATGGCTTTAAGATTTGGTGCCATTGGGTGCGAAGTCGGCGAGGTTGAAGGTGCCCTTCTGCTCGGGGGTGCCGAGATGGATGGGACCGAACTGGCTTTCATAGCGACCGATGTTGTCCACGAGCGCATTGAGCAGGCGCTTGCAGTGCTCGGGGGTCATCAGGATGCGGCTGCGCACTTCGGGTTTCTGCAGACCCGGGAGCATGGCCGCGAAATCGATGATGAATTCACTGCGGGAGTGGCTGATGATGGCCAGGTTGGAATACGTGCCCTGGGCGACTTCGGGTTTCAATTCCAGATTGAGTTGTTTCTTGTTATTGTCGTTGTTGTCCATAATCCTGAATGTAGGGTAACATGCAAAGATACGCAAAATAATAACACGGAGGGTGCCCCGCGAACGGAACACCCTCCTTTTGGATTCCGGGCTTGGCCGGAATCTAATAATTGACTGCCTGAACCTGGAAGTAGCTCTGCGGGTGGTCGCAGACCGGGCAGATCTCGGGGGCCTGGCGGCCGATGACGATGTGGCCGCAGTTGGAGCACTGCCAGATCACGCTGCCGTCCTTGGAGAAGACCTTCCTGTCGTTGATGTTCTTGAGAAGCTTGCGGTAGCGCTCTTCGTGGTGCTTCTCGATCTCGCCGACCATTTCAAACTTTCCGGCGATCTCGTCAAAACCCTCGGCGCGCGCTTCGCGTGCCATGCGGGCGTACATGTCGGTCCATTCGAAGTTCTCGCCGGCGGCGGCGTCCGCGAGGTTTGCGGCCGTGTCGGGCACTTGTCCGCCATGCAGGTACTTGTACCAGATTTTGGCGTGCTCCTTCTCGTTGTTGGCCGTCTCCTCGAAGAGGGCTGCGATCTGGACATAGCCGTCCTTCTTGGCCTTGGAGGCGAAATACGTGTATTTATTGCGGGCCTGGGACTCTCCGGCAAAGGCTTCCTGAAGGTTCTTCTCAGTCTTCGTGCCGGCCAGGGAACGGCCGTTTCCCGCGGTGTATGAGGCCGGAGCGGGCGTGTCGTCGATCCGTTCGAACTTGTTGGCGGACATGCGGCAGCGGGGACATCTCTCCGGGGGTGCCTCTCCTTCGTGGACATAGCCACAGACGGTACATCTGAATTTGCTCATGGATAAAGTATATTTTGTTCGTGGTTTTTGGGTCTGCAAGATAGGGAGGATTTCAGAAAAAACAAAATCCTTTTTCAGGAAATGATTTCCTTGAAAAGCAGTGTGAAAAACTGCCGGAAAGTGAAGAAAAATATCTATTTTTGCAGATTATGGAACTCAGTACAAAATACAACCCCTCCGAGGTGGAGGACAAATGGTACGCCTATTGGCTGAAGAACCGGTGTTTCCACTCCGAACCCGATAACCGTGAACCCTATACGATCGTCATCCCGCCGCCCAACGTAACGGGCATCCTGCACATGGGCCATGTGCTTAACAACACGCTCAACGACGTGCTGATCCGCAAGGCCCGCATGGACGGCAAGAACGCCTGCTGGGTTCCGGGCACCGACCACGCTTCCATCGCCACGGAGTCCAAGGTCGTCGCCCGTCTCAAAGAACAGGGCATCAGCAAGGAGGACCTCTCGCGCGAGGAATTCCTCAAATACGCCTGGGAATGGAAAGAGGAACACGGCGGCATCATCCTGCAGCAGCTCCGCAAGCTGGGCGCCTCCTGCGACTGGGACCGCACCCGCTTCACCATGGAGCCGGCCCTGTCGGAAGCGGTCCTGGCGACGTTCGTCCATTTCTACCGCAAGGGCTGGATCTACCGCGGCGTCCGGATGGTCAACTGGGATCCGGTGGCGCTGACCGCCATCAGCGACGACGAGGTGATCCACAAGGACACCCAGAGCCATTTCTATCATTTGAAATATTATGTCTCCGACGGAAAGGGCAATCCGACGGACCAGTACCTGGTGATCGCCACGACGCGTCCGGAGACCATCATGGCCGACGCCGCCATTTGTGTGAATCCTGCCGACGAGCGGCATCACTGGCTTCGCGGCAAGAAGGTGCTGATTCCGCTGATAGGCCGGGAGATCCCGGTGATCGAGGACGACTACGTGGAGATGGATTTCGGTACGGGCTGCCTCAAGGTCACGCCCGCGCACGATGCACACGACTACGAGATCGGCCTGCGCCACAATCTTCCGGTCCTGGACATCATCGACGACCACGGCGCGCTCAACGAGCAGGCGCAGATCCTCGTCGGCGAGGACCGTTTCGTCGCCCGTGAGAAGATCGAGAAGATGCTGGAGGAGTCCGGCAACCTGCTCAAGGTCGAGGAGTACGTCTCCCCGGTGGGCTACAGCGAGCGCACCGACGCCGTGATCGAACCGAAGCTTTCCGCCCAATGGTTCCTCAAGATGGATGACCTGGCGGCCCGCGCGCTCGACCACGTGGAGTCCGGCCGCATCAAGTTTATCCCGGACAAATACCGCAACATCTACCGCCACTGGATGGAGAACGTCCGCGACTGGTGCATTTCCCGCCAGCTCTGGTGGGGCCAGCGCATTCCCGCCTGGTATCTGCCCGACGGGCAGGTGGTGGTCGAGGAGACGGCCGAAAAGGCCCTTGCGGCGGCACAGAAGATCGATCCGTCCCTGACCGCAGCGGACCTGCGGCAGGACGAAGACGTGCTGGATACCTGGTTCTCCAGCTGGCTCTGGCCGATTTCGGTCTTCGACCCCGAATATCCCGGCCATCCGGAGCACAAGCCTAACCGGGACCTGTCCTATTATTATCCGACCAGCGACCTGGTCACGGCCCCCGACATCATTTTCTTCTGGGTGGCCCGCATGATCATGGCCGGGGACGAATTCATGCACGACGTGCCGTTCCGCAACGTGTATTTCACGGGTATCGTCCGCGACAAGATCGGCCGCAAGATGAGCAAGACCCTGGGCAACAGCCCCAATCCGCTCGACCTGATCGACAAATACGGCGCCGACGCCGTCCGGCTCGGCATGCTGCTCTGCGCCTCCGCAGGCAACGACATCCTGTACGACGAGTCGCAGGTGGAGCAGGGGAGGAATTTCTGTGCGAAGATCTGGAACGCCTGGCGTCTGGTCAGCAACTGGAACGTCGACGACGCCGCGGAGCAGCCGGAAGCTTCCCGCGCAGCCGTGAAGTGGTTCGACAACCTGCTCTCCCGTACCATTGAGACGGTCGAAGACCACTACGCGAAGTTCCGTATCAACGACGCTCTGATGGCCATTTACCGCCTTTTCTGGGATGATTACTGCAGTTGGTTCCTGGAGCTGGTGAAGCCCGAATACGGCAAGGCGGTCGACGGCCGCACCTACGAGGCCGCCGTGCTCTTCTTCGAGAAGCTCATCAAGCTGATCCATCCGGTGATGCCCTTCATCACCGAGGAGCTTTGGCAAGCCATGGAGACGCGTCGCGACGGAGAGACCATCATGTATCAGCGCACCCCGGTCGCCGGGCCGTACGATGCTGATTTCCTGGCCCGTTTCGATCTGACGCGCGAGGCGATCATCGCCATCCGCGCCGTCCGGGCGCAGAAGCAGATCGCTCCGAAGGAGCCGCTCAACCTGTTTATCGACGGCGGGTTCTCCCCGGAGCTGCTGCCCGTCATCCGGAAGGTGGCGAACATCGACATGATCGAAGCCGGTGCCGCTGCAGGCGCCTCCGTGTCCTTCCTCGTGGGCACCACCAAGATGAGCATCCCGCTCGCGGGCTTCGTCGATGCCGATGAGGAGAAGACCAAGCTGCTCGGCGAGCTCGACCATCAGCGGAAGTTCCTCGCCGGGGTCCGCGCGAAGCTCTCCAACGAGAAATTCGTCGCCCATGCACCGGAGGCGGTCATTGCCGGCGAGCGGAAGAAAGAAGCCGACTGCCTCGCCCGCATCGAGGCCCTGGAAGCATCCCTGAGCAATTTGAATTAACCCCACAAGCATATGATAGTATATCCTTTGTTTATCGGAACCTGGGAGCTGATTCTCATTATCCTGATCGTTGTCCTGATCTTCGGCGGCAAGAAAATCCCTGAATTGATGAAAGGCGTGGGCAAGGGCGTGAAGAGTTTCAAGGAGGGGATGAATGAGGTCGAGGAGCAGGTCAACCAGGCGGATGCCGAAAAACCGGCACCCAAGTCCGACGACGAAAAGCCCAAAGCCGAGTAAGTGTCGGGAACGGGCTCAGAAAGCGAGATGTCCTTCTGGGATCATCTCGACGTATTGCGCGGGAACCTGTTCCGCGCAATGGGTGCCGTCTGCCTCTGCTCGGTGCTGGGGCTGTCTTTCAAGGAGCTGCTCTTCGACGGCGTCGTGCTGGCGCCGACGCGTTCCGATTTCATCGTTTACCGCCTGCTTGGCTGGTCGGTTTCGATGGATCTGATCAACGTGGAGGTCAGCGCCCAGTTCTTCGTCCATCTCAAGGCGGCTTTCGCCGTGGGCGTCATCGTGGCTTTTCCCTACGTTGTCTGGGAGGTATGGAGATTCCTTGCCCCTGCGCTGTACGAGCGGGAAAAAAAGCCCGTACGGATGGCCTTCGGGATGTCCACGGGATTGTTCTACCTGGGGGTGCTGGCCGGCTATTTCATCGTCCTGCCGGTCTGCCTGCAGTTTTTTATGAACTATACGGTCAGTGACACCGTGGCCAACACCATCACCATCGGATCCTACATGTCCATGTTCTTCTCGCTGGTGCTGCTGATCGGCGTCGTATTCGAGTTCCCGACAGTCGTGCTGGTCCTGAACCGCCTGGGTGTCCTGGACCGCAGCATGCTGCGGAAAGGACGCCGCTATGCCATCGTGATCGTGCTGGTGCTGGCCGCCCTGATCACGCCGGCCGACCCGTTCTCGATGTTCGTGCTTGCGATTCCTTTGTATTTTCTCTACGAATTCTCCATCCTGCTATGTTCGAAATCCATCGCGAAGTCCGAAGCGGGCGAATAGCCTGCGTGAATTGGCCTGAGGCTTTCCCGGAGCGGCCGGAGGTGGATTTCGACATCTCCCACACGGGAGATAGCCTGCGACTTCATTTCCGCGTGCGGGAGGATGCCGTCAGGGCGGTCTGCGCGACGGACGGAGGACGCGCCTGGGAGGATTCCTGCGTGGAGTTTTTCTTCGCTCCCCGGCAGGACGGGATCTACTATAACCTGGAGTGCACCTGCATCGGCCGCATCCTGCTTTGCCGGGGAACGGGACGCCAGGGGCGGGAACCCCTCCCGGCGGAGCTGCTGCAGGGAATCCGTCGCCGCTGCTCGCTGGGTACGGAGCCTTTCGGCCTGCGCCCGGAGCCGACGGCCTGGGAGTTGGAGCTGGACATCCCGGCGGAGACGTTCGGACTGGACCGTTTCACCGGGCTGCAGGCCCGCGGGAATTTTTACAAATGCGGCGACCTCCTGCCGGTCCCGCACTACCTGAGCTGGGCTCCCGTCACGACACCGACCCCAGACTTCCACCGGCCCGAGTTTTTTGACACGTTGATTTTTATATGATATATCCGGATTGCGGCCAGGCAGCTGCCGCAGCAAACCTTCGCTACGCTCATCCCTCCCACGCCTTTCGGCGCGGGCCCCTCCCATTTACGAGGCCATGGGTGGCCACGGGTTTGCCAGCGGCACTGCCTGGCCTGCAATCCGATAAGGAATAAAGATGATTTCAATTGAGGATGTGACTGTGGCGTATGGAGGTTTTGTCCTGCTGGACAAGATCAACTTCCATATCAGCGAGACCGACAAAATCGGCCTCGTGGGTAAGAACGGGGCGGGGAAGTCCACGATCCTGAAATTGATCTGCGACTTGCAGAGCCCGACTTCCGGCCGCGTGGACAAACCCCGCGACCTCACGGTCGGTTACCTTCCCCAGATCATGGAGCACCACCGCGGCCGCACGGTCCTCGAAGAGGCGATGACCGCCTTCGAGAGCACGGCCGAGATGGAAGGGGAAATCGCACGCGTCACGCGCGAACTTGAGACCCGTACGGACTATGAATCCGATGCATATGCTGCCTTGATCGAACACCTGACCCTCTTGAATGACCGCCTGGAAATGAGCCATACGGAGCCGCCGGAGGTGCAGGCGCGCCGGACGCTGCTTGGCCTGGGCTTTCTCGACGATGAGCTCGGCCGCACCACGGAGACCTTCTCGCAAGGCTGGAACATGCGCATCGAGCTCGCCAAGGTTCTGCTCCGGCAGCCGGACGTGCTTTTGCTGGACGAGCCGACCAACCATCTCGACATCGAGTCCATCGAATGGCTGGAAGAATACCTCCGGGCGCGCCGCTGCGCGCTGCTGCTCGTCAGCCACGACCGTCGCTTCCTGGACACGGTCACGAACCGGACGGTCGAGGTGATGCTGGGCCATATCCATGACTATAAAGTGCCTTATACCAAATACCTGGAATTGCGCGCCGAGCGAATCCAGCAGCAGGTGGCGGCCTATGAGAACCAGCAGCGGATGATCCAGAAGACCGAGCAGTTCATCCAGACTTTCCGTTACAAACCGACCAAGTCCAACCAGGTCCAGTCGCGCATCAAGGCGCTGGAGAAACTGGAGCGGATCGAGATAGACGAGACGGAAAATGCCCGTCTGACGGTGAAATTTCCTCCCGCGCCGCGCTCCGGCGACGTGGTCTTCCAGGGGATCGACCTTACCGTCGGCTACCCGCAGAAAGTCGTTTTCCGTCATGCGGACGTGGAGATCAAGCGAGGGGAGAAGGTCGCCCTGATCGGACGCAACGGGGAAGGCAAGACGACGCTCATGCGCGTGATCGCCGGCGAACTGTCGCCGATCAGCGGTGAAGCCCGGCTCGGCCACAATGTACAGCTTGGCTATTATGCCCAGAACCAGGAAGATATCCTGGACAAGAATGAGACGGTGTTCTCCACCCTGGACCGTATTGCGGTCGGGGACATCCGCAGCCGGCTGCGTGACCTGCTGGCGCAGTTCCTCTTCCGCGGGGAGGACATCGACAAGCGCGTTTCCGTCCTATCCGGCGGCGAGCGCGCCCGCCTGGGCATGGCGAAGCTGATGCTCCAGAGCCATAACCTGCTGGCGCTTGACGAGCCCACCAACCACATGGATATCAAGTCGAAAGATATCCTCAAGCAGGCGCTGAAAGCCTATGACGGCACCTTGATCGTGGTCTCTCACGACCGAGATTTCCTGGAAGGGCTGGTGGACAAGATGTATGAGTTTCGCGACGGGCAGATCCGTGAGCATCTCGGCACGGTGTCGGAGTTCTTGGCGAAGCGCAAGCTCGAAACGCTCCAGGAATTGGAACGGAAACTGGCCTCGGCCGCTCCCAAGAAGGAACTGTCTGCCACGAAGAGCGCTGCGTACGTAGAGTGGAAGCAGGAAAGCCGCATGGACCGGAAAAAGAGGAACCGGATTTCCTATCTGGAAAGCGAGATCGGCAAACAGGAAGCGCGTATGACGGAGATCGAGGCGGTCCTGTCCGCGCCGACGGAAAAGGACGACATTATGGAATTGACCCGCGAATACCTGGAATGCAAGCGGGACCTGGATGCCAAGACAGAGGAGTGGGGGAGCCTGATAGACTGATTTTGATATATGAATAGGTTGAATCATAGATTTTTAACTATAGCTATCTGCTTTTTTGCTTTAGCTATTGCCCCGGCCTTGGCCCAGACCGTTACCCAGCTGGTCCCGGAAGATTTGCCCGTCTTCAACCGGATCTCGCTGGGAGGAGATTTCGCCCTGGAACTCCATTACGGCAAACAGTTCCGTGTCCAGGTGGATGTGGAGGAGCTATATGCCGACTATGTCCTGCTGGCGGTGGAAGACAGCATGCTGAACGTTTCCGTGGACAGCCGCAGGGTCCCCGGGGATGTCCGGCGGCTCTATCGGGGGAGGGAGGGTGTCCCAGCGGTATTCCGCGTGTCCGTTACGATGCCAGAAGTCCTTACCTATCTGCGTCTTAGCGAGAATGCAGCCCTCAGCTCGGCGGACGATCTCGTGTTCGATCCCGAAGAATTCGCCCTCCGCGCGACCGACAATGCCCGGACAGCCGGATTCAGCGTCCGCGCCGGCCGCGTGTCCGTGGATCTGGACAAGAAATCCGGGGTGTCGATGCAGAGTGAGTCGGATACCCTTTTTGTGCGGATGGCGGGAAACGCCAATCTGGAACTTGCCTTCCGCTCTGACAGCACGGTGGTCAATTCCGTGTCGAACGCGTCCTTGCTGATGGACGGCGAGACGGAAAGGATGGAAGTGCATTTGAAAGGGACGTCGAAGGCGATTCTCAATGGACGTTCCGACCGGGTGGATTTCGATCTGGTCAATTCGACCAACGTGAATGCCATCAGCCTTGCGTGCCGGGAAGCCCATGCCGTGATGAACGGAATCTGCTCGCTTTCCCTGTCGGTTACCGATGATCTGTATGTCGATATGAACCACGGCGCCAGCCTGTATTTCCTGAATGAACCGAACGTTCATGTCCAGTATATCAAGAATTCCTCGCTGATGCCTTATGATCGGAAGTGATCGGCAATAAAACAATAATGTTACTTATATTAACTTTTTTGTTTTATTCGCTGATTATCACTATTTAGAGTCCGATTTGATATATTCCTCCAAAAAACGCAGCGCGACGTTCGCGAAACGGCGGATATTGGCCTTGCGGCCAAGGTCGCACCAGTATGTCCGGGTGCGGGTGCCGGCGGGTCCGGTCACGCCGATCCATACCGTCCCCTCGGGGTTGCCGAACTCGTCGCCACCTTCCGCCAGCCCGGTCGTGGCGACCGCGTAGGTGCTGCCGGTCAGACGCCGGACCCCCTCGGCCATGGAAGCTGCAACCTCGCTGCTTACGAGGCCTTTTTCCCGGATGATTTCGTCCGGTACGCCGAGGACTTGCTCCTTGACGGATACGGCATAGGAGGTCACGGATCCGAGATAATAGGAAGAGGAGCCGGAAACGGTCGTGAGCAGGTGGGAAATCTGACCGCCCGTGCAGGATTCCGCGGCGCTGAGCGTCTTGCCGCTAGCTTTCAGCAGCGTTCCGATTCTGCTTTGGATGGGTTCGTTCATTCTTGCTGAGATTGAGCAGGTATTTGAGGATGTTTGCGACGAATTTGGGCCCCTGACGAACCAGGCCTGAGCGTAGTTCCAGCAGGGAAGCGCCAGCCTCGAGGGCCTCTGCGGCTTGTTTCGGGGTCTCGATATGCGTGTTGGCGATGATGGGGATCCGGTTTCCGCCGGCATACGAGGCGATCTGGCGGATCTGGTCGAGGTTGCGAGCCTGGATGCCGTCGATGCCGTTCATCAGGCTGAAATCGAGGATTTCGTCTATTTCTGTGGCGGAAATCTCCTTGGGGAGCTTGAGTACGATGGGTTTGTATATCTCTTCTGCGAGCCGGGCCTCCAGAAGGGGAGCCGCGACGTCCGTTCCGCTCTGTTCCGAGAGGTCAATGACAAAGAAATCACAGAAGTCATAGGCAAGGGTGAACGCAGTCAGGAAATCGCGGTTGATACAACACGCCAGTATGTCGTCCTGTGGATCTTCCTGGATGCGCTGCACGGCGCGCCGGACGCCGTCTGCGCCCATCGGGCCTATCTCTACAAAGCTGAATCCCAAGTTGTTGAGATCGTTGTACAACTCTCCGTAGAGGTCCAGGCCGGCACCCAGACCGACAGGATTATAGAAGGGGAGTCCGAACACTTCCCGTTGCAGGCCCACGGGGCGATTGTTGTGGAACCAGCGGCTGAGCGTCCGCCCCAGGGGGACCTTTTCGATAAACTCGAAATACCTGAGGGCCCTTTTGTAGGCTTTCTCGGTCTCGGCGTTGCGCACGAAAGGTCTGACAAGAATACTGTACAATCCCATGGCAACACAAAGATACAAGAATAATTCGGAAATCGGAGATTATTCAAGTTCGAGATATGATCCGTCAGAGTAAAAAACAATAATCTTAGATATATGTTTTTGATTATCCGTGATATCAGATATTTTATCTATATTACTTCTTGAGATATTTTTCACTCCGGGACGACTTTCGCCCGCTGTTTCCCTGCGGGATTCCTCCGTTTCAAAAAGACTGTTTTCCTGCGGAGCGGACGGGGGAGCAATCGGGTCTACAGGGGCTTCCAGGGCCGTTTTCGTGCCGTTATACATTCGTCCACGCCCCGTAATCAGCCATTCCAGATTAAGGGCGGGGAAGTGCCGGCTCGTACTTTCGATAAAATCGAAGCCCGGCTTGTTGCGTCCGGCCAGAATATGGGAGACGCTGGCGCGGGCGACGCCGATCGTATCGGCAAACTGGGCCTGGCTGATGTTTTCCGCGGCGAGAAACTGTTGAAGTCGCTTGTTCATAAATTGAAACAGATTGTTTACAAAAGTAACACTTCTTTTTCAGGAAATCAAGAGTTACAAATGGCAACTATTCACAGCATGTTAATACCACACCCAGAAACATCTTAAATTTTTTATTAAGCAAAAACGAATGAACTCATTGATATATAACCATATAAATTTATATTACAATTAGAGTTTCCTCCTTTTTTCATCGAAAACGGACTTTTCGGCCGTTTTCAACATCTTTCAAGACTTTATTTAATTTTTATAAAATACTGATTTTAATATATTTAATGCATATAATTTTTAACCATTACTTTATCTTATCGAGCTTATGAACGATCCCTTCGATCCGTTGATGAAATTTTTGTAAACTTCACAAATATTAATGTAAAATTTACAAATGTTTACAAAAAATCAACTTGCCGACCCGTTAAAAAGCGTTATCTTTGCTTTATGATTCCTGAGATCAGAATTGAAGATTTTTCTTATCCGCTCCCCGATGCGAGAATTGCAAAATATCCCCTTCCCGAGCGTGATGCCTCGAAATTGCTCGTTTACCGGGACGGTTCCGTTTCCGAACGCATATTCCGGAATCTCGCCGATGAGCTTCCCGCAGGCAGCCTGATGGTTTTCAATGACACCAAAGTCGTTCCTGCACGCCTTTTCTTCCGCCGTCCGACCGGCGCCCATATCGAAATCTTCTGTCTGGAGCCTGATACGCCGGCAGAATACAACCTGAATTTTGCGGCAACGCAATCCTGCCGTTGGAAATGCGTGATCGGCAACGCCAAGCGACTGAAGGCGGATGAAATCCTCTCCCTGGACGCGGAAGGCGCTGAATACGAAGCGGTCCGCCCGCAGGCCCGCCTCCTGGGCCGGGAGGGACAGGTGGGGACCGTGGAGTTCTCCTGGCAGGGCGGAATCCCGTTCTCGCGTGTGCTGGAACTATGTGGGCGCGTCCCCATTCCACCTTACCTGAACCGCGACACGGAGGCCATCGATCTCGAACGCTACCAGACCCTGTATGCGCATGTTCGCGGATCCGTTGCGGCGCCGACGGCCGGTCTGCATTTCACGCAGCGCGTGCTGGACGGGATTGCAGCAAAAGGGATCGACAGAGAAAATGTATGCCTGCATGTGGGGGCGGGGACCTTCCTGCCTGTCAAGCATTCCCTCGTGTCCGAACATCCCATGCACCGGGAACCCTTCGTGGTAAGCCGCGAACTGCTCTGCCGTCTGCGTGACGGCGACCGCCCGGTCATTGCCGTCGGGACGACCTCCGTCCGTACCCTCGAGTCCCTGTATTATGTGGGCGTTCGCTGCCTGGAGGAAGGAAGCCCGGCGGATGTGGAGCAGTGGGCGCCGTACGTTCGTTCGTACGGACCGTCGCGGGAGGAAGCATTCGGCGCTATTATCAAGTATCTGGATGACAATGGCTTGCGGGAACTCAAGGTCGGTACGCGCATCATCATCGTGCCCGGCTTCCGTTTCCGCGTGGCGGATGCCATGGTGACGAATTTCCATCAGCCGCAAAGCACGCTTCTGTTGTTGATTTCAGCCTTTGTGGGCGGAGATTGGCACACGATCTACGATTATGCGCTCTCGCATGACTTCCGTTTCCTGAGTTACGGCGATTCCTCTTTGCTTTTCCGCCGCTGATTGTGTATATTTGTCAGCAATGAGCCAGAACGAATTTGAAGACATAAGGCCATATACTGATGCCGAGACCGAGAAAGCCCTGCTTCGCGTTTCACGGCATCCGATGATTCCGACCATTTCGAAGTATCTTTTTCCTGACAAGCCTGCGAATACGCTGAAGCGTCGGATGCGTCAGATCACCAGTGTGGACCAGTTCCAGAATGAGGTTATGTCCGACGTGGTCGAGTCGGTCATCGGCCTGACCTCTGCCGGTTTTACCTGCAATGGAATCGAGCATCTGAAGGCGGTGAACGGGCGTTTTCTCGCGATATCGAACCATCGCGACATCGTCCTGGATCCGGCTTTGATCCAATATGCGCTGAAATCTGGCGGATTGCCTTATACGGAGATCTGCGTTGGTTCTAACTTATTGTCTAATAGACTTATAGAGGATTTGATGCGCTCCAATCGGATGATCAAGGTCATCCGCGGCATCAAGGCGCGCGAATTGTATCTGAGCTCCCGGCGCCTGTCTAATTATATCCGCGACAGCATCGTCTCGGGCCGGGCGTCGATCTGGATCGCACAGCGGGAAGGACGCACGAAGAACGGCCTGGACACCACGGAGCAGGGGCTGCTCAAGATGTTCGACATGAGCGGTGAAAAAGGCTTTGAGGAGAATTTCCTGGAGCTGAATATCGTCCCGATGAGTATTTCCTACGAATACGAATCCTGCGATGCGCGCAAGGCGCGTGAATTGCTGCTTCGCCGCGAGGGACCGTACAAAAAGAAGCCGAAGGAGGATCTGCACAGCATATTGACCGGCATCCGCCAGCAGAAGGGACATATCCACCTGGAAGTGGAAGCGCCCTTGATGCCGGAGGAGATCGCCGAGGCCTCCAAATGCGAGAAAAACGACCGTTACCAGGCGATACGCCATGCGCTGGACCGCCGTATCATCGCGGGATACAAACTGTGGAAGACCAATTATATGGCGCACGATCTGCTGTATGGCAAGCATGAATTTGCCGACGAGGGTCTGTACAGTCCGGAAGATCTGCGTGCGTTCGAAGATTATATCGACCATAAATTGGGCAAACTTGAGCGTCGTCTGGACCGCTCCGAATTGACCCGGATATTCCTGGGAATCTATGCCGGACCGATTGACGCGAAGAAGTTACACAATTTATATTATGTTAAGTAGCGTCCGTCGATTCCTGCTTCCCCTGCTGTTGACGGTCACTTCTGTTGCTTTTGCGCAGACGGTCGATGTCAATTCGGTCGAGAAGCCGGGTTCCGCCCCTCCGCCCGTGGTTCATCCGGAGATCGGCGACGTCTGGTCCGGCGACGGACTCCAGGTCACGTTCCTGACGCGCAAGCAGCAGTATTCCTACAGCGAAGTCGAGACGCTGGACCGTGACATCCATTCACCCAAATCCGTCAATTTCCATCCATCCGGCCGGAAATACTACGTCAATTCGCTGGAAGGCGCCAAAACGGTGGTCTATGACTTCCGTACCGGAGAGAAACTCAAGGTGATCCATCATCGTTTCGATGCCTCAAATGAGGCCCTGTGGGCCCCTGAGAGCGGTTTTTTCCATTTCAATCACGTCTACGAGCACCCCGAAAACTTCGACGGAAAGCCGGTCGAGAGCACCTTCTCGCACGACGGACGCTACCTGTGGGTCCCCTATTACCGCCGCAGCTACGACCTGAACGCCCAGGAGCCTTCGGCCATGGCGGTTATCGACACGGCCACGGACGAGATCATCCGCCTGTTCGAGACAGGACCCCTGCCCAAGATGGTGGCCACTTCGCCGGACGGAACCCGCCTGGCCGTGACCCATTGGGGCAACAACACCGTCGGTCTGATGGACATTTCCAGCTCCTCCCCCGCCGACTGGCACTACACCAATTCGCTGGTGGTGGATTATGAGCTGAAACTCGATTTCAGCCTGACCGAGAAGGTGGACCGCGACGTCAACAGCGGCTATTGCCTGCGCGGGACCGTCTTTACCCCGGACGGACGTTACCTGCTGGTGGGCTGCATGGGCGGCGGCGGCGGCATCGCGATGATAGACCTGGCGGAAAACCGTTACCTGGGCCGTGCCATGGGCGTGATGGCCAACTTGCGTCACCTCGTCATCAAGAACGGCTACCTGTATATCAGCATCAATCGCAGCGGCTACATCCAGCGCATCGGCCTGGAGGATTTCCTCTCGCAGGTCCGTCCGTTGGACGGCGACAGGAAGAAGGCTGTGCGCGTCACGGGCTGGACCAATTGCAAGGTCCCCGCCGGCGCCCGGACCATCGAACTCTCCCCCGACGGGCGTTATATTTTCGCCGCCTGCAATTTCAGCAGCTGCCTGGCCATCGTGGATGCCGGGAGCATGAAGCTCATCGGCACGGTTCCTGCTGATTCTTTCCCGGTCGGATTGGATATTTCCCGCGACGGCCGCTATGTGTTCACCACTTCGCAGGCGCGTGATGCCGCCGGCAACGCCGTGGATATTTTCAAGATCGTCTACCATGAAGCTCCCCAGTATTTTATTGATTGGCTGCCTCGTATGCCCGGTATCAAGGTTTCTGGCGCAAGGACCGTCAGCGAGTGGTTCCTCTCCCGCTGACAGCGTCAGCGTGTCGGTGCCTGAACTGGCGGACCGCATCATCGCGGAAGCCCGCCAGCACCTCGGCAAGCCCTACCGGCATGCCGGCAACGGGCCGAAGGTCTTCGACTGCACGGGCTTCACCAAGTTCGTCTTTGACAAATTCGGCTACAAGCTGGGCCGTACGGTCCCGGCGCAGGCCAAGGATGGCCGTGAGGTGCTGGGCAAGCTGTCCGACCTGCAGAAGGGCGACATCCTGATCTTCGGTTCCCGGCCCAACACCCGCCGCATGGGCCACGCCGGGATCTTCATCGGGATGGACAGCACGGGGACGAATTTCTCCTTCATCCACGCCGCGGTGAAGGGGGGCATCCAGGTGTCCAACCTCCAGGAGACTTATTATAAACAGCGGTTCCTGGGCGCCCGGCGGATCCTCCCGGATTTCTTGCCGGAAGTCGTTGATTCTTCTGCACTTGCATCGCTCTCTGAGCTGGTGGACAAAGTGGTCCCCCGCGACACGCTCTCCCTCTCCCCCGCCGACCGCCGCATCATTCTGTTTGCGGATGGCAGCTGGGCGCTGGTGGACAGCAGCGGCGCCCTGACCGCCCCTGCCCAGCAGGAGCGCCTGGTGCTCGCCGAAGGCGGCTCATGGCGGGCCGTGACACCCTCGCAGGTGACGATTCCCGACCTGAAGGCGCTGGAGGCCGCTTCGCAAAAGAACTCCTCCGCTACGCAGACCGCTCCTCCCCCGCCCGCCGACGGTTCCGCCCAGTACCATACGATCGTCTCCGGCGACACGCTTTCCGGCATCGCCGTCAAATACCACACGACGGTCAATTCGCTATGTGCCCTGAACGGGATCTCCCGCACGACGATCCTGCGCCTCGGCAAGAAACTCCGCGTGAAATGAGAAGAATCCATCGCATCCTCCTGGTCGTGCTGTTCTGCATCCTGGTTTCTCCGGGATTGAGAGCCGACAACCTGTATGCCTATCGGGATTCGGTGAAGAACGGCTACAACTTCCTGCTGTATGTGCCGGACAGCTATTATTCTTCAGAGAAGCCGCTCCCCGTTATTCTCTGCCTGCATGGCAAAAGCCTGGCAGGCAATAACCTACAGGGTATCACGAAGTACGGGTGCATCGACGCCCTGCGCCGGGGCCAGCAGATCGAGGCCCTGGTGATCTGCCCCCAGTGCAACTCCACGGGCGGCTGGAACGCCGAGCGCCTGATGCGTGTCGTGGACTGGGTGCGCTACCGCTATCGCAACGACGAGAACCGCCTGTATGTCTTCGGCATCAGCATGGGCGGCTGGGGTACGTTCAAGTTCGCCGCAGCCTACCCCGACAAGGTGGCGGCCGCCATTGCCATGTGCGGGGGCTTTACGGGCGAGGTGGAGCCGTTGGGCGATCTCCCGCTCTGGATCATCCATGGCACGAGCGATACGATTACGAGTATTACCTTTTCTTCTTCTATCGTGGAGAAACTGGCCAAGCTGGGGAAATCGGGCCGGCTGATGTTCACCTGGCTGACGGGGTGCGACCATTCGATCCTGGCGCGGGTGTTTTTGCTGAAGGAGCCTTACGAGTGGCTTTTTGCACATCGATTGACGGACCGCGACCGGATGGTCAGCCGCAATTGCCGGCTGGAGCCGAACGATCTGAACGCCGCCTACATGCGCCTGGATCCCGCCAAGGCTCAGCGCCTCCCTATCCAGAATCCCTCCAAATAGTTCGCCGGAAACGGCAGGGCTATGGCCATCCAAATGACAAAATGCTTGTCTGTCCATACCCTGCCGCTTTCCGGCCATTCCTTTTGCGGCAGCTTCCTCTGACCCGGAATCTCCTAGCCGAGGAGTTTGTGAAGCTGGGTGTCGGTGGCGTACGGGGCGGTCTGTCGGATGCGGGCGGCGAGGCGGTCGTAGGATTCCTGCGGGCTGCGGAAAGGGGCGTCCAGATCGTATTCGAAGAGGTCCTCCGGCCGGCAGAGGGTGGCGAGTTGCCAGCCACGGTATTCCAGGAATTCCCCTTTATAGACACGCTCGAAGTCGCCGATGACCAGGCGGGTCTGTTGCTCCAGGCGCGTGGTGATGGCGTCCATCTGGCCTTTCTTGAGGCCGCAGATGCGGCGCAGTTCGCGGCTGGTCAGTCCCCCGGCCCGGCAGACGGCTTCGTAGGCCTTGCGGTCGCCTTCGCGCAGGGCGAATTTCGGCAGCGAACGGCGCCAGTTCAGCAGATCCCGGTAGCAGTCCGGCGTGGCGAAGGCGGCTTTGCCGCCGAGCAGGAACTTGCCATAGGCGATCTCCCCCGTCTGCACGGCCGGGATTTTCCAGTCCCAGGGCCCCAGGTCCCCGTCTTCCCCGTCGAACCAGTACTCCCGCGGGGTCATCTCCTCGATGGAGTAGCCGGCAATGGGGTTTTCAAAGAAAGGGATGATGCCGCAGGCCTTGATGGTTGCGACCATTGCCTCCGGGCTGTCCACCCGCAGCGGCGAATCGGGGTCGGTTTGTTTGAGAAAAATGGACATGATTATTGCCGGGCACGCCAGGCTTCGGTGCGCACGGCGATGTTGTCCCGGATGCACTCGCTGTAGAGCCAGGGTTCGCAGCTGTGGATGTCGCCCACGTTGATGAAGCCTTTGTAGGGTTTATACTCCGCGCCGTCGTAGCCGGTGACCACGAGGGCGTGGTATTCGGGCGAAAGGGTGACGGTGATGCTGTCGTGCAGGACGGCGGGCGTGGCGTCGGTCGTCCAGTTGACGGGATTGATGGCGAACTCCGTGTCGGCGATGACGGAGTTGACGTATTTCACGTCTTTGACGGTGTTGTAGCAGATGGTCACGCCCGTATCGGACGCCCCTTCCGCCGCTTTGATACGCGGGCACTCCGCCAGATCTTCGGCCGTGACCTTGTAGCCCATCACATAGGCGGCCGCCAGCTTGGCATAGGTCACATCGTCCATGTGCTTGAGCAGCTCGACGACCGCCATGCCGCCCTGGCTGAAGCCCGCCAGGATAAACGGGCGGCCGGCGTCCCGCATCTTCAGGAATTCGTCGAAGGCTGTGCATACATCGCCCATGGCAAGGCGTGTGCGTTCGCGGATGACCTCGTCGTCCTGGGTCAGGAAAGCGTCGATCGTGGCATGCCGGTAATAAGGTGCCCAGAAGCGGTTTCCGGGCGCCATATAGGCCGCCACGCCGCTGATCTCGCGGCCCATCCGCTCGCGGTGCACGGGGTTCCAAACGTCGGCATAATGGCCGACCCTCCCCCGGCTGTCCGTCCAGTCCTCTTCCCATGTCGAGACGACATAGAAAATGTCTGCGCCCGTCCCCTCCGGGTCTTCGCCGGCGGTGTACCACATCGTGGCGTCCGTGTAGTCCGGCGCCTTCGGAACAACCGTTGCGGCCCGCTTGCACGATGGAAGGAAAACCAGGCAGCACAGGGCGGGAAGCAGGAATGGGGCAGATACTTTCATGGTCTGGAAATCGTATTACAAATATAAAATTTATTTCTTATATTTGTTAAATTAAAGAAGTACATGACCAGACACAGCAAACTGGATATCATCCTGGAGAATCTCGTCATCGAGAACGTAGCCGCGGAGGGCAAGGCGATTGCCCATACGCCGGAAGGGCAGGTGGTGTTCGTGGGTTTCGCCGTGCCGGGCGACGTGGTGAACGTCCGTCTCGTCCGGAAGAAAAAAGCCTGGCTGGAAGGCACGATCATCAAGATCGTGAAGCCCTCGGAGCAGCGTCTGGAGCCGTTCTGCGATCATTTCACCGTGTGCGGCGGCTGCCGCTGGCAACCCCTCCCCTATCAGATCCAGCTCGCGGCCAAGCAGCGTCAGGTGTATGACCAGCTGACGCGCATCGGCCACCTGGAGGTGCCGGAGTTCCGGCCCATCATCGGCTCGGACAAGACACGTTATTATCGGAATAAACTCGAATTCTCCGCTTCGGACAAACGTTGGATGACGCGCGAGGAGATAGAATCCGGCATGCCTTCCGAACCGGGCCTGGGCTTCCATGTGGGCAAGTTCTTCGACAAGGTACTGGACATCGGGCGATGCCATCTGCAGCCCGAGCCCACCAATGCCATCCGCCTGTTCATCAAACACTGGTGCCTGGAGCACGGCGTTTCCTTCTACAACATCCGGGAGAACCACGGTCAGTTGCGCAACATGTTCGTCCGCACCACGGATGCCGGGGCGGTGATGCTGATCGTGTGCTTCGGGGAGGATTTTCCGCTGCGCGCTCCCCTGCTGGATGCCGTGGCGAAAGAATTCCCGCAGATCTGTTCGCTCTATTACGTGATCAACGAAAAGAAGAACGACACCATCGGAGATCTCCCTTGCATGCTGCATAGCGGCGATCCGGCCATTTATGAGGAAATGGAGGGCTTGCGTTTCAAGATCGGGCCCAAGTCGTTTTACCAGACCAATACGGGACAGGCTTACAAGCTTTACCGGGTCGCCCGGGAATTCGCCGCCCTGACGGGAAACGAGACGGTTTACGATCTCTATACCGGTACGGGCACCATCGCCCAGTTCGTCTCGCGCGGCGCAAAGCGCGTGATCGGCATCGAATACGTGCCGGAGGCCATCGAGGACGCGAAGGTCAATGCGGACGGAAACGGGATCACGAACTGCGAGTTCTATGCCGGGGACATGAAGGACATCCTCACGGCAGACTTCATCGGAGCCCACGGCCGTCCGGATGTGGTCATCGTGGACCCGCCCCGTGCCGGCATGCACCCGGACGTGGTGAAAACGATCCTGCTGGCCGCTCCCGAGCGGATCGTCTATGTCAGCTGCAACCCTGCCACGCAGGCGCGGGACATGGAAATGATGAGCGGGGACTATGAAATAACGGCCGTGCAGCCGGTGGACATGTTCCCCCATACCTTCCACGTGGAGAATGTCTGCCGCCTGGACCGGCGGAGTAAAACGGAAGAAGAATGATCTTGCAAATTGTATTGCTGCTGCTTGGGCTCGCGCTGATCGTGTTCGGCGCGGACTGGCTGGTGGACGGTGCGTCCGCCGTGGCCCGGAGGGCCGGCATCAGCGAATTCGTCATCGGCCTGACGATCGTGGGTTTCGGGACCAGTTGTCCCGAACTGGTCGTCAGCCTGACCGGCGCCTTCCAGGGCAATGCCGACATTTCCGTCGGCAATGTCATGGGGTCCAATATCTTCAACACCTTGCTGATCCTCGGCCTGACGGCGGCCATCGCCCCGGTGGCGATGACGCGCACCAACAGCCGCCGGGACATCCCCGTCACGCTGCTGGTTACCTTCCTGTTCGCCGTGCTGGCGCTGTCGGGGATGCAACTCACCCGCGTGGAAGGCATCGTCTTTTTGCTGATCTTCGCAGCCTATATGGTGTACTGCTTCAAGACGGACACGGGCGTGACGGAAGAGGCCCCGCAGAAGGCCAGAAGTATCTGGCTGGCAATCCTGCTGGTGCTTGCCGGCCTTGCGGGACTGATCTTCGGCGGCCAGCTTTTCGTCAACAACGCCACGGCCATCGCCCGCGCGATCGGAGTGTCGGACAAGTTCATCGCCATCACGCTGCTGGCGGGCGGCACTTCCCTGCCGGAGCTGGCGACCTGTATCGTGGCCGCCGCGAAGAAGAAGGACCAGCTGGCGCTTGGCAACATATTGGGCTCCAATGTCTTCAATATCTTGTTGATCCTTGGCTCATCCGCTGTCGTGACGCCGCTTTCCACCATCGCGATGACCTGGGTGGACCTGGGAGTGCTTCTGGTCAGCATCGTGCTTCTGTGGCTGTGGACCTATACCGGCCGCCGCAACCGGGTGGACCGCTGGGAAGCCATCCTGATGCTCATGCTGTTCTTCGGCTATTATGCCTGGTTGATCGTGAATCTGTAAATCAACGCTTATATGAAATTCCAAGCTACCCCGTATCGGCTGATGAACGTGGCTACGGGCCGTGTCTTCGACGACCGCGGCTGGGACCTTTCGGATCCACAGGGAGGCGAACCCTCCCTGGTCCGGGCCGTCTATGAGCAAAAACAGTTTACCCCGCGCCCGGATCTCAAGGGGCTTTACCGCTATGCGGAATGGATGCCCATCCGCCGTACCCTCAAGCATTCCAGCGCCCCGGTGACGTACAAGTCCAAGGGGCTTGCCAGGCACTTGGGGCTGAACAACCTGTATATCACGTTCTCCGGATGGAATCCCAAGATCGGCGCGAAGATGGAGACCTGCTCCTTCAAGGAGACGGAGGCTTTCAGCGTATGTGCGCGACTGGACAGGAAGGAGGAGCGCGTACTGGTGGTTCAATCCGCCGGCAATACGGCCCGGGCCTTCGCGCAGGTCTGTTCCGACAATGAGATTCCCGTGGTCATCTGCGTCCCGCAGGACAATCTGCACGACCTGTGGTTCCACAAAAAACTGCACCGCTGTGTCAAGCTGATCGCGGTCCCGCACGGCTGCGACTATTATGATGCCATCACCCTGGGTGAAAAACTGGTGCAGAATCCGCGCTTTTTCCTTGAGGGCGGCGCCAAGAACGTGGCGCGCCGTGACGGTATGGGCACGACCGTGCTCAGTTTTGTGGAGAAGGCCGGCCGCATTCCGGATGCGTATTTCCAGGCGGTCGGGTCCGGTACGGGCGCCATCGCGGCTTGGGAGAATGCCGAACGCCTGGCGGCGGACGGTCGTTTCGGAGAAAACAAGATGCGGGTATACGTGGCTCAGAACAAACCTTTTACCCTGATCCACGATTCCTGGAAGGCGCAGTCGCGCGAGCTGGTGACCCTGGATCCCGCGGAGGGGCGCCGCAGCGCCGAGATCATTCTGGCCAAGGTGCTCGCCAACCGCAAGCCACCGTACGGCCTGGCCGGCGGCATGTTTGATGTGCTCCGGGCCAGCGGAGGAGACAGTTTCGCCTGCACCAACGACGAGATCATGTTCTGGTTGCTTCAGTTCCGCAATCTGGAAGGATACGACCTCCTCCCCGCCCCCTGCGCCGCCGTCGCGGCGCTCGCGCAGGCGGTCCGTGACGGTCTGGTCGGCAAGGACGAATACATTATGCTGAACTGCACCGGCGGCGGCTTCCTGGCTTCAATGGCCAAGGGATATGTCTTCAAGGAGCCGGACCTGGTCCTTGATCCGGATCTCCCGGCGGAAGAGATCATCGCCGCCGTGGACCGGCTGTTCTAAAAGTTGAAACCCAGCGTCAGATCCAGCGCACAGTATCCTGCATCGTTCTTGCGGATGTTGTGCGCTGGCACGTTTCCGGCTCCGTCCGGACTTGGAAGGAGGGGGTGGTCGTTCAGGTACTTGAGGCCGAGGGAGATGTCCAGGTTGCAATCATAGTTCAGCCGGTGGCGGAAGCCGATGCCGGAGGCGAACATCCAGGCCGGACGCGTCTCCTGTTGACGGAGATGGAAGGCTGGGCCTCCCTGGAAGAAAAAGAAGCCGCCGTCCTCGTCGGGCGGCCCCGGGAACCAGCTCAGGCGGAGCTGGACGGGCATCAGCCGGTTGTCCTCGCCCACACCGACAAATCCGCTATAGAGGGCAATGACGAAATCGTCGTTCAACAGGAAGCCGATCTGTCCGAGCACGCTTCCGTTGGGACGGAACATCCACTCGCGGCCCTCGTCGTAAATCCTGTATCCTTCCTCGCTGATTATATTGTAGTCCCATGTGCGGGCGATGCATTGCGTGTAGCCCCATTCCAGTCCCACATTGAAATGATTGAAGAACCAACTTTCAGGCAGGCGGGCTTCGGACGAGATGCACGCAATGAAAATCAGTATGTTGACTAATAATGATTTATTCTTCATTATCAGAAGCGATACATTAGGTTAAGTTGTGGTTGGTAGGCTTGCAGGATACCGTTGCGGTAGAAAGAGAGGATCATGGCACCCGTGTCCCGGTTTGTGCGCAGATGCAGTCCCGGAGCCGCCGTAATGCTGAAATCGAGCGTAAGCGGAGACCACAGGAAATCCACCCGCAGGCCCAGATTGCCCGTCAGGGCTGCAATGCCGCCCGGGCTGTGCTGCAGTTCGCGGTCATAGGCACTGTAAAAGCCGCGCTCGTAGTCGTGGACATAGCCGATCATGCCCCCGGCCCCGGCATGGAGCAGCATGCGGAAGTCCTCCCCTTCCCGCTCCAGGAAGACGTAGTCGTGCGTGTAGGACAGGCATATGCCCGGCTGGCGGGTACGGGCGGACAGGATGCCGTAGAAATCCGTGCGGAGGGTGAGTATGTCCGCTTCGCCGCCGTCGGGGGAAAAGAACATCGCGGAAAGCCCGATCCCCCGGGTCGACTGGTACAGTCCCACCATGGCTTCCTGTCCTCGAAGAAGCGGGCAGAAAAGCGCCAGCAACACGATTGCCGGCAGGATATGGCGGAAACGTGACATGTTACGAAGATAGCCATTTCTTTGATTTTTTCCTATGAAAATCGTATATTCGCGGTGCTAAAATAACTAAAACCTACCTGAATGTCAGTCGAAATCAGACCTGTCAAGACGCGTCGTGAACTCAGGCGATTCGTCAATTTCCCGGAGAAGCTGTACCGTGACAATCCCTATTACGTCCCACCGCTTGTCTTCGACCAAATGGACACGCTTGACCAGAAAAAGGGAGCGGCCCAGGAGTTCTGCGATTCCGCTCTTTACCTTGCTTACAAGGATGGAGAACTGGCCGGCCGCGTCGCCGCCATCGTCAACCACAAGGCCAATGAGCAGTGGGACCACAAGGAAGTCCGTTTCGGCTGGTATGACTTCATCGAGGATCCGGAAGTGGCCAAAGCCCTGATGGAAAAGGTATACGAGTTTGGCCGGGAGCAGCAGATGGATTCCGTCGTGGGGCCGCTCGGCTTTACGGATTTCGATCCGGAGGGGATGCTTATCGACGGCTATGACCGCCTGAGCACGATGGCGCTGATCTACAATTTCCCCTATTATAATGATTATATGGAGGAAATGGGTTTCGGGAAGGACGCCGACTGGATTGAGTACAAGGTCCAGATCCCGAAAGTGATGCCGGAGCGCTGGCCGCGCCTGGAGAAGGTCATCATGGAGCGTGCCAACGTACACATCAGGCCCCTCACCCGCAAGATTGTGCGTAAGGAAGGCTACGGCGAGAAGATTTTCCGTTGCATCAACGACTGCTACAAAGACCTTTACAATTACACGGTCCTGCCGGACCACATGGCCAAGAAATACCTGGACTTCTACTTGAGCATCCTGGATCTCAAGTTCGTGTCCATGGTCGAGAATGAGAAGGGAGACCTCATCGCCTTCGGCATTACGATGCCGACCATCGTCCATGCCTTGCAGAAGTCCCGGGGCAAACTCTTCCCCTTCGGCTGGTGGTACCTGGCGAAGTCGATGTTCATCAAGCACGAAGGCGGTTCCGAGATGCTGCTCGTCGGGGTGCACCCGGACTACCAGAACAGCGGCGTGAACTCGCTCGTGTTCATGGACATGTTCCGGAAATTCAACGAAGCCGGCGTCGTCTGGGCGGAAACCAATGCCATCCTGGAGACCAATCTCAAGAATCAGGGCCAGTTCCGCGACTTTGAGCACGAATGCAAGAAGCGTCGGCGCTCTTATATTAAAAAGCTTGAACCTTAGATTATAAAACAAAAGTGTTCGACTCGTTAACAAAAATGTTACCGCCCTTGCCTGAGCGTATGCGGCCCAAAACGCTGTCCGATTATGTCGGTCAGCGCCACTTGGTCGGCCCCGGATGCATCCTGCGGAACATGATGGAGTCGGGCGCCTTGTCCTCCTTTATTCTCTGGGGTCCGCCGGGCGTGGGCAAGACGACCCTCGCCCGTATCATCGCCGGGATGCTGGACCGCGAGTTCTTTACCCTTTCCGCCGTGAGCGCCGGGGTGAAGGACGTCCGGGATGTCATCGACTCGGCGAAGTCCAAGTCGCTCTTTTCCGGTGCCGGCGCTCCGATCCTCTTCATCGATGAGATCCATCGCTTCAACAAGGCGCAGCAGGATGCCCTGCTGGGCGCCGTCGAGGCCGGCACGGTCATCCTGATCGGCGCTACGACGGAGAATCCCTCTTTCGAGGTGATCACTCCCCTGCTGTCCCGCTGTCAGGTCTTCGTCCTGAAGACCCTCGAGGTCGAAGACCTGCAACAGTTGCTGGACCGGGCCCTGCGTGAGGACGAGGTGCTCAAAGAGCACAAGATCGAGGTTCGCGAGACCGCCGCGCTGTTCCGTCAGAGCAGCGGCGACGCGCGGAAATTGCTGAATATCCTGGAGATCGTGGTGGACTCCCAGCTCGGGAAGGCGGATCCGGTCGTGATCGACAACAAGACGGTCACTTCCTGTCTGCAGGAGAATATGGCAATCTATGACAAGGGCGGCGAGATGCACTACGATATCATTTCCGCCTTTATCAAAAGCGTTCGCGGGTCCGATCCCAATGCGGCCGTCTATTGGATGGCACGGATGCTGGACGGCGGCGAGGATCCCCTTTTCATCGCGCGGCGGCTCTGCATCCTGGCCGCGGAAGATATCGGTCTGGCCAATCCCAACGCCCTGTTGCTCGCGGACGCCACCTTCCGCATCGTCCATTCGATCGGCATGCCGGAAGCACGCATCCCCCTGAGCGAGTGCGCGGTCTACCTGGCCAGTTCGCCCAAGAGCAATTCTGCTTATCTGGCCATTGACAAGGCGCTTGCGGCCGCCAAGGCCGACCAGACAGCCGGGGTGCCGCTATACCTCCGCAACGCACCGACGAAGCTGATGGAAGATCTGGGCTATGCAGACGGCTACAAATACGCCCACGACTATCCCGGTCACTTCACCGACCTCGAATTCCTGCCCCCCACGCTCTCCGGTACCGTCTTCTACGAGCCGCAGTCCAACCCGCAGGAAGACCGCCTGAAATCCTATCTGGAATCCTGCTGGCCCAAATACTACAAAAAATAACTCCACTCCGCGCAGCAGCCCCTGTGCCCCCGAAAACGTCCTGCTGCGCAGGACCCCTCCCACTGCCTGCGGCAGCGGGCCCCTCCCTCTTACGATGCCGAGGGTGGCACGGTTTTCTTGGGGCACAGGGCTGCTGCATGCTTCGTGGATGATCTATTCAGCGGCAGCCGGTGGGAAGGTTGCGCGCGAGCCTGCGCACGTTGGCCTGTGCTGTCGGGGGCCGTGGGCCGGGTGCGTGTGGAACGGCTGACGCCGATACGGACAGCCAAAGCCGGAGCGGGACGTCCGGTAAGCGGGAAGCGTCCGGACGTTCTGCTACGGCTGGCGGTCTATAACTAAGGGATGGGGATCGTTAATTTCTGCCCTGCCCTGATGGCGTCGGACTTGAGGCCGTTGGCGGTCTTGATGTTGTCTGCGCTGACCCCGGGATAGAGCTTGGCGATCTTGTAGAGGGAGTCTCCGGACTTGACCGTGTAGATGACGGTCTTGGAGTTCGTCGTTTTCTTGCTGCTTCCGGACGACGAGGAAGAACCGCTGCCCTGCGAGATCGACGGACCGCCGTTCTTGTAGATATAGAGGGTTTGGCCAATCTGGATATTGTTGGATCTCAGATTGTTCCAGTTCTTGATCTGGTTGATGGTGACCCCATACCTGGAGGCGATCTTGCCCAGATAATCCCCGCTCTTGACCTTGTAGCTGATCCGCTGCTGCTGGGTGCTGCCGCCGGACTTTCCGCTCGATTTGCCGGAACCGCTCGCCTGATCCTGCAGGATCTTCGAGCTCAGCAGCGAATCGGCCTTGAAGGCATAGAGGGAGTCCCGGTTCGCTTCGAGGAAGGGGCCCGTCCAGTTGAAGGGAAGTTTCAGGATATACGGATGGTCGTTGCCGGGAATGATGTCGTGGACATACTGCGGATTGAGGTTCTGCAAGGTTTCCATCGGCACGCCGACGACGCCGGAGATCTGTCCGAAATGGAGGTTCTTGCGGATCTCGAAGGTGTCCGTCTGGGCGGGCATGCCCATATTCTGCGGCACGATGCCGTATTCGCGATAATAGGTCATGGCGTACATGGCCCCGACGAAGGCGGGCACATAGCCGCGCGTTTCTTTGGGAAGGTAGGTGTAGATGCTCCAGAAGTCGCGCTTGCCGTTCGCCCGGCGGATGGCCTTGGAGACGTTGCCGGCGCCGCAGTTGTAGGAGCTGATGGCCAGCGCCCAGTCGCCGAAGATCTTGTAAGCGTCGCGCAGGTAACGCGCCGCGGCGTCCACGGCCTTCTCCACATCCAGACGCTCATCCACGAAGGAATTGATCTCCAGACCGTAGCTGCGGCCGGTCTGGTACATGAACTGCCAGATGCCGCGCGCCCCGGCGCTGGAGGTGGCCACCGGATTGAGCATGGATTCGATGATGGCCATGTACTTGAGCTCCTGCGGGAGGTCGTAGCGGAGCAGGATGTCTTCGAAAATCGGGAAATAATAGGCGCTCAGGCCCAGGACCTGTCCCATGCGGGAGGTCATGCGCTCCGAGTAAAGGATGATATAGTTCTTGACGACGTCGTTGTACGGGAGGGTGATGAAAGAGTTCATCGCCGACAGGCGGCGCATCATTTCAGCGTCCGTGACATTGGAAGAGAAACGGACGGAGTCCATGTTGTATTCGTTGACGGCGTCGAAATCGGTGGCCAGGGAATTCTCGTACCACAGGTGCAGCAGACTGTCGCTGGTCTCGGTCGTGTATTCAAACGCTTCCCCTTCCAGGCGTTCCAGCGTTGCGAGATCGTCCTCATCTACGTAAACAAGGCCGCGGAGGCTGTCCAGCAACAGCTGGAGCGAGTCCAGTTCGTCGCGCAGCACTTCGTTTTCCTGCTCGATCTGCTTTCTGCCGTTGCGCCGCAGGTTGAACAGACCGCCCTGTCTGCGGGGCTGTTTTCCTATCATCAGGGTATCGGTTTCTTCAATCGGGAGTTCGAGTTCCATCTGAGCGGCCAGCGGCGTGCTCAGGGCGATGGACAACAGGAGAAGGGTGAAGGTTTTATTCATATTCAAAAGTTGAAGCCCAACCTGAGCCCGAACGCGGCCTGTTGGGAAAGGGGTTTGTTCGAGGCGAGCTGGTACTCGGGCAGGATCATCGTCGGCGCCACCCGGAGGGAAATGTCGTCGTCCACCTCGAAATTGTGCATGTACGAAAATACATTGGCATCGATGACCTGCAACAGGTACAGGGCCGCGATGGCCAAAACGGAATAATCCCGGTAGCGCCGGTAAATGTTCCGGTAGTAGAGCGCCTGGTCGGCGCTGATGGGGCCGGAGTAGGCCGCTTCGCTGTCCGAGGCTTCCAGATAGATATTGCGGAAACGTTCGTAGTTGGTGCGGCAGTCCAGGTAGTAATGGACGGCAAAGCCCATGGCTCCCAGATAAATGGGCAGTTTCCAGTACTCGTGGTTGTAGATTTGTCCGAGGCCGGGGACGAGGAACGAGTAAAGGGTTGCCGTGCCCGGGTGGGGAAAGTCGTTGGGGCGGTAATTGACCACGCCGTCCATGAGCGTGGCCCAATAGGCGACACCGGCTCCGACAAAGCACCAGGTGGCCGCTTTCTTGTTGTCCTTGGCGTTGAGCAGGAGGCCGGCGCCGAGGCTGCCGCCGATGGCACCGTACACGATCGGCAGTTTCCAGGCCTGGCGGTTGTAGATCTGGGCCCCTCCGATGAAGACGGCCGATCCGGCGGTCATCGTGCCGATCTTGATCTCGTTCTCGTGGCGGAGACCGCCGAAGTATTCTTTCAGCGAGAAGAGCCGGTCCGTAGAGTCCGCGGCCGCGGCCGGGTCGTCGTTGTATTGCTGCGTAAAGGCTTCGGTCCTGAATTGCGCGGAAGCGTCGACACCCGGCAGGACGGCGCAGGCCGCCGCCACGAAAAGGGTGGAGATGAGCTTCCCGTATCGCATTAGAACTGCTTTTCTTCCAGTGCTTTGACAAAGGCCTTTACCTCCTCGTCGGAGTCGAAGCGGATGGTCATCACACCCTTGCCGCCAGCACTCCGCCGGAGAGAAATGTCATTGGAGAAGTACTTGCCCACATGCTCCAGGATGCGGTAATAGTCCTGAGGAAGCTCCTGCGAGGGACGTGCACCTTTCACTTTGGTCCTGGCGGCGTCGGGATTGACCTGGAGCTTGCGCACAATGCTCTCCAGCTCACGTACGGACAGCCCGTCGCGGATCACCAGGTCGCAGAGCTGTTCCTGGACATCGGGGGAATCCACGCCGAGGATGGCCTTGGCGTGGCCGGCGCTGAGCAGGCCCACCTTGATGTCGTGCTGGACCTTGGCCGGGAGCTTCAGGAGACGGATTGTGTTGGCCACGGTGGCCCGCTTCTTCCCCACCCTTTCGGCGAGGTTGTCCTGGGTCAGCTGGCATTCGTCGATCAGGCGCCGGTAGCTGAGAGCCAGCTCGATGGGGTCGAGGTCCTCCCGCTGGACGTTCTCGACGATGGCCATCTCGAGCATGCCCTGGTCGTTGGCGTCGCGGATATAAGCCGGGATCGTGGTCATGCCGGCGAGGCGGCAGGCCTTGTAGCGGCGTTCGCCGCTGATGATCTGGTAGCGTCGCTCCGTGATGCGGCGGACGGTGATGGGCTGGATGAGGCCGAGGCTGCGGATGGAGGCGGCCAACTCTTCGAGAGCCACCTGGTCGAAGGACATGCGCGGCTGGAAGGGGTTGGGCTCTATCATTTCCACGGGGATGCGCAGGATGTCCGCCGTGTTCTCCTGGCGGCTGCGCGTTCCCACGATTTCCTTGTTGACGTAACCGACCGGCTTGCGGAGCTGGTCGGCGTCGGGCACTTCGCCAAGCAGGGCGCTCAGGCCCTTGCCGAGACCTCTGGGTTCTTTGCTCATAGACTTTCTCCGTTGTGCTCCAAGACTTCCCTCGCGAGATTGAGGTAGTTGGTGGAGCCGTTGCACATGATGTCGTATAGGATGATGGGTTTTCCGTGGGACGGGGCTTCACTGAGCCGGATGTTGCGCTGGATGACCGTCTTGAAGACGAGTTCGCGGAAATGCTCGCGCAGTTCGGCGAGCACCTGGTTGTGGACGCGGGTACGTCCGTCGAACATCGTTACCACGAAGCCTTCGATCTTCAGGTCGGGATTGACCCCACCCTGCACGAGACGGATGGTCTGCAGGAGCTTTCCGAGCCCTTCGAGGGCAAAGAACTCCGGCTGGACGGGAATGATGACGGAATCCGCAGCGGTGAGGGTGTTGACCGTGATGAGGCCCAGCGAGGGCGAGCAGTCGATGATGATGAAGTCGTAGTTCTCCCGGATGGGAGCAAGCGCATTCTTGAGGAGGGACTCGCGCTCCTCCACCTCCAGCATCTCGATCTCCGCACCTACCAGGTTGATGTGGGACGGAATCATCTGGAGATTGGCGATCTCCGTCTGGATCAGGGCGTCGGCGACGTCGATGCGGCCGATCATCACCTCATAGAGCGTGCGTTGCTGGTCATTGTCCGGGGCGAAATTGAGACCGGAGGTCGTGTTGGCCTGCGGGTCTGCGTCGATGATCAGCACTTTCTTCTCCAAAACGGCCAGGGAAGCCGCCAGGTTGATGGCAGTGGTCGTTTTTCCGACGCCTCCTTTCTGATTGGCAATTGCGATGACTTTTCCCATAATCCTAGTGTTGCTAAGATTGCAAATTTAACAAATAATTCCTATTTTCGTGGTATGTCCAAGACAAAAACCGAGTGGTATTTTATCGTCAATCCACGGGCCGGTTCCGGGAAGACGATGTCGGAATGGGTCCCGGCCGAGCATCTGCTTGAACAGAAGGGCGTTTCGTTTGTAACTGCCATGACGGACCACCAGAAACATGCCATCAATCTGGCCCGCGAGGCCGCCGCGGCGGGATACCGCCGGATTGCCGCCGTGGGCGGTGACGGTTCGCTGCACGAAGTGCTGGGCGGCATCTGTTCCTGGTGCGATGAGACGGGAACTCCTCCGGAAGAATTCTACCTGGCCGTGGTGCCGATCGGTTCCGGCAACGACTGGATCAAGTCCTGCCGTGTCCCGGACAGTGTATCTGATGTGATCGAGCTCATCGCCCGGGGCTCTTTCGGCCGGATGGACGTCGTCCGGGCGACGAGCCGGGACGGTAAGGTCGCCTATGTGGCCAATGGCTGCGGCATCGGTTTCGATTCCCATGTGTGCGATCGCGTGAACCGCCAGAAGGATCGCGGCCTCCGCGGCAAGATGATCTACCTGAATGCTTTGCGGTACACGATCTTTCATCTGAAGCCCATCGGCATCGCCGTCCTGGCGGACGGGGCGGAGGTCTTCAGCAGCGAAGCCTATTCCCTGGCTGCGGGCAACGGCGCCTGGTCGGGAGGCGGCATGCGCCAGGTCCCGCTGGCCGTCAACGACGACGGGATGCTGGACTACATGATCGTTCCGAAGGCGAAACTCCGCACGCTGGTCAAGGAAATACCCCGTCTGTTCTCGGGTACGGTCCACGAATCATCCCTGATCGTATACGGCAAGTGCCGCACCCTGCAGATCGCCCCGCTCGACGAGGCTTCTGCGGATATCATCGAATACGATGGAGAAGTGGAAGGCCGCCTGCCCGTGTCGCTGGAGGCGACGGGATCCCAGATCAATGTGCTGAAAGCCTAGCTCCGGGATTGCAGGGCTTTCCATAACGTGTCCTTGAGCTCCTGGAGCCCCTTCCCCGTACTGGAAGAAATGAACACGCAGGGAATCTTGCGGGGAAGATGCGGTTTGATCATCCTTTCGAGCTCCTCGTCGATCAGGTCACATTTCGTGACGGCGAGCACCCGCTGTTTTGCCAGCAGCTCGGGATTGTATTGCTTTAGCTCCGACAGGAGCGTCTTGTAGGCCGCGGCGATGTCTTCCTCTTCCACGCTGACCATGAACAGCAGCACGGAATTGCGTTCGATGTGGCGCAGGAAACGGGTGCCGATGCCTCTGCCCTCGTGGGCGCCTTCGATAATGCCCGGAATATCCGCCATCACGAAGGATCTGTCGTCATAGTAGCGGACGATGCCCAGGTTCGGCTCCAGGGTCGTGAAGGCATAAGAGGCGATTTTGGGCTTGGCGGCCGTGACCGTGGCCAGCAATGTCGATTTCCCTGCATTCGGGAATCCGACCAGTCCCACGTCGGCGAGCAGCTTGAGTTCCAGGATAAAGACCCCTTCTTCCCCATCTTCGCCCGGCTGGGCGAAACGCGGTGTCTGCAGGGTGGGCGTTTTGAAGTTGTTGTTGCCCAGGCCGCCCTTGCCTCCGCGGCAGAGGATGCGCTCCTCCCCCGCGTCCATCATCTCGAACAGGACCTCGTCCGTCTCGGCGTTCTTGGCCACGGTGCCGATCGGTACGTCCAGGTAGATGTCCTCGCCCCGCTTGCCGGTCCGCAGGTCGGCTCCTCCCGGCTCGCCGTCTTCGGCATGGATGTGTTTGCGGTATTTCAGGTGGATCAGGGTCCAGAACTGGGGATTCGCCCGCAGGATAATGTGTCCGCCGCGTCCGCCGTCGCCGCCGTCCGGGCCCCCTTTGGGGATATATTTGGCCCTGTGCAGGTGCGTGCTCCCCGCCCCGCCGTGTCCGGAGGCGCAGTAGATCTTGACGTAATCGATGAAGTTGCTTTCTGCCATTGCGCCCGCAAAGTTACGGTTTTTTGCGGAATATCCTGTAGCCCAGGGCGGCGATGGTGATGCTCATCAGCGGGGAGATCCAGTTGAAGAAGCAATACGGGAGGTATGCGACCGTCGGGACATGCAGGATGGTGGACTGCGTCATGCCGCAGCTGCTCCAGGGAAAAAGCGGCGAGGTCACGGTGGCGGAGTCCTCGACGCTGCGGCTGAGCAGCCGGCGCTCATAGCCTTCCTTGTCGTAGGTGTCCCGGAAGATATCCGATGTCAAGATGATGGACAGATATTGGTCGGATACGAGACCGTTGAATGCCGTACCCGTCAGCACGGTAGAACCGACCAGCCCGAAACGGCTCCGGGTCAGCGGCAGGATGAGCCGGGAGAGTTGATACAACATGCCGCTGGCGCGCATGCAGCCGCCGAAGCACATGCCGCAGATGATCAGATAGATGGTGTTCAGCATGCCGAGCATGCCCCGGGTGGACACCAGTGCATCCACTTCCGGATGGCCGGTCGAAAGCGTGACCGAATTGTAGACGGACTCCAGCGTTCCGGCAAAAAACATCTTGGCGCGCGAGCCCTGTACGACTTTCTCTCCGATGCCCAGGACCAGCTCCGGCTGGAAAATGATGGCGGAAAGCGATGCCAGCAGGGTGGAGATGGCCAGCACGATCAGGGCCGGACGTTTCCGGGCGATCAGGACCGCCGTCACCAGCGGGACGATCATCAGCCAGGGCGAAAGGCGGAAAGTCTCCGACAGGGCCCGGGAATACAGGCCGATCTGCTCTGCCGGCGCTCCGTCGTGCGAAAGCCCCAGAATCAGGAATATGACAAGCGCGATCGTAATCGAAGGCACCGTGGTGACAGCCATGTAGCGGATATGCGAGAACAGCGGCACCCGGTTGATGGACGACGCCATCACGGTTGTGTCCGAGAGCGGGGAGATCTTGTCGCCGAAATACGCTCCGGAAATGATGGCGCCGGCAATCAATCCGTCGGAGAAGCCCTCCGCCTTGCCGATGCCCATCAGGGCGACGCCGATGGTGGCGATGGTGGTCCAGGAACTGCCGACCATCAGGGATACCAGCGCGCAGATGATGCACGCCGAGAGCAGGAACAACTTGGGCGAGATGATTTTCAGGCCAAAATAGATGAAGGTGGGCACGATCCCGCTGACGGTCCACGCGCCCGACAGGGCGCCGATCAGCAGAAGGATGACGATGGCGTTGGTGACATCGCCTACGTTGGATCGGATGGCCTCCTCGAAAGCGGACCACGGCGTCTTGTACAGCCACATCGACAGCCACACGCAGACGCCGCTGGCGATCAGCAGGGACACCTGCGATGCGCCCAGGATGGCGTCGCTGCCGAAGATGCTGATGTCCAGCGCCAGCAGCCCTACCAGCAGGACGACAGGGACCAGTGCGATGACGGTTCTACCGCGGTCTTTCTTTTCCAAAACTGTACAAATGCGTAATTGGACGCCAAGATACGGATATTTTTTCTATATTCGTACGATTCGTTTGCGTATGAAAAAGATCATCCTCCTTCTGGGCGCCCTGCTCTGCGTTGGCGCATTTCCCCTCTCCGGCCGCAGCCGGATGGTGAACGAGTCCGTCTCCAGCAAGATTCTGGGGCAGACCATCGCTGTCAATGTCTATCTGCCGGACGGTTTCGACGCGTCCAAGGGGCCATATCCCGTCCTGTATCTGCTCCACGGCCTCACCGACGACCATAAGGCCTGGCAGGAAAGGGGCGGCCTCCAGACCGTGCTCGACGAGCTGGTCGGCACGGGCGAAGCCGTCCCGATGGTGGTCGTGATGCCCCGCGCCGGGGATCCGGACACCCACCGCTACCAGAACGGCTATTTCAACGTGCGCAACTGGTCCTACGAGGACTTCTTCTTCGGGGAATTGATTCCTGCGCTGGAGAGCAGATACCATTGCGGCGGGGCCAAGGCGCGCCGCGCCGTTTCCGGCCTTTCGATGGGCGGCGGCGCCAGCGTCGTCTATTGCCAGCGCCACCCGGACATGTTTTCCAGCTGCTATGCCATGAGTCCCTGGCTGGACAACAAGAACAACGAGGTGGGCATGCCCGCGGACAAGGAGGACAGGCTGTATCTGACGGGCGCATCCGTGCGGGAGCATTCTGCCGTCGATTTCATGGACCGCGCCGACAAGGATGCCTTAGATGCGCTTCGCAGCGTGAAATGGTTCCTGGATTGCGGGGATGATGATTATCTCCTCCATCTGTCCATGGACCTTTACGCGAAGATGCGTCAGAAGGGTGTCAAGTGTGAATTCCGGGTCCGGAACGGCAGCCATTCCTGGGAATACTGGCACACGGCCCTGCGCCTTTCCCTTCCCTTCGCCTCCCGGAATTTCTCCCGATAGGGGCGTTACAGATTATATCCCAGAGACCATTCCAGACTGTAGGAACGGTCGAGTTGGTGTGCCCGCATGTCCAGGCCCGCAAACAGCCCGCCGGCACGCCGGAAATGGTAGCGCGCCCCGATCTTCTGATAGCTTCGGCCGACATCTTCCGTGAGTCCGGTCCGTTTGTACAGATAGGCACCGAAGACAAAATGAACGGATAGTTGCCGGTACCGGCATTCCTGGACGAAACCCAGTCCGGCACGGAAGGGCGAATAGCCTTGCGGGTCCTCGCTACCCCTCAGGATCAGGTCCGTGCCGCGGTAATTGTTGTCGGCATAACCGAACTCAGCTTCAATGCCGGTGGCAAAGATGGGCGTGTACCGCCACATCAGCTCCGCTCCGGCACAGAGCCTGGCGCGGGCCGGAACGGGACTCCCCTGCCCTTTGGGACCGCCGGAAGCGAGGATGCCTTTCAACTCGGTGCGGCAGCTGTGCACGCCCGCGGCGGCAAAGACGTTCCACTGGAGACCCTTCCGCCACTCGGGCTCATCCGGCGGGTCAGGCGGTCGGGAGACGAACACCTTCGGAGCCATGTAATGGCGCAGCCCGATGCCCACGGCCATTTCATTGATGCCCAGGTTCGGCGAGCGGAGCATGCCGTTGGAATGGTGCGTGAGGTAGAATCCGGCCTGGGCGGCCCACTGCGGGGCGAGGAGCACCTCGGCGCGCAGACCGGTGCCGATCACGGCGAAGACCCGGGAACCGATGAATTCATTCTCCGGGTTGGTTTGCCAGTCATAACGTTCAGGCGAATAGGAGAGGCCGAGTTCCAGGAGGGGGCCGAAACGGAAATGCCGCGTGCGCAGCAAGTCGAATTCCGCCCAGCCGTACAGGTTGGCAATATCGCCGAGACGGGAGTCGTTCTTGAAGTCCAGGCTGCCCATGCGCGCATAGGAGAAGCCAAGTCCGAAGTCCGGGTAGTTCCAGGCATGCGCGAACCAGTCTTCGTCTTCGGGACGGGTGGACAGGCCGACGCTCAGTCCGTACAGGTCGTAGTCATAGCTGTCGATCAGGCGCTCATAGATCCGGTGTCCGTCGAGCACATGGCTGACCCGGACATAAGCGCCGGCCTGCAGATGCTCCCGGTCCGGCGTCTGCCCGGACAGACAGATGCAGATCGGCAGCAGCAAGGCCGTTGCCAGGCATTTGACGGGGACAGACATGGTTAAAGTGCCAGGACGGGTTTTTCAAGATCCTCGCCACTCTTGGCTTCAACCACATTGACAACGTAATCCCCGCACTTCTCGCATTCGGCCACAAGGTCCATGTAGATCGTGCTGCAGGCATAACTGTAGTCGTGTTCGTCCACCGACCGCACATTCTGCTCGCGCAGCCGGTCCCGGCATTGGTTGATGGCGTCCTCCAGACGGGAGGAGTCCAGGATGTCGGCCTCGCCCTTGAGAACCAGGACCATATGGCCGAGGCTTTTGTCCAGGAGGCCGTATATCTCATCGATGCCGTCCTTCTGTGTCTGATTGAAGGTAAGGTGCTGGGAGCGACGGCGTTCCAGCGTACGGGACAGGTTGTAGCAGCTGTCTCCGATGCTTTCCAGTTCGCTGATGGAGCGTATCATGGCGCGGATCCTTTGCTTCGTATCGTCGGAGAGGTGGGCATTGCCGACCTGTTCAAGGTACTTGCCGATCTCGTTTTCCATATTGTCGGAGATCTGCTCATATTTGACAATGCGTTCCTGGAGTTTCCGGAAGGAATCATCGTCTTCGGCCACTGTCAGCTCCCGCACCATATTGAACATGCGGTGCATGCGCTCGGCAAAGACGAGGGTCTCTTTCTGGGCCTGGAAGACGGAGATCTCCGGCGTTTTCATGATACCGCTCTGGATGTACTTGAGGCGGAACTCGTCGTCAGTCTCCCTGCGGCGGATGATCCGGCAGACCAGCTTCTCGATCTGCGGGATGAACCAGATGAGGATGAGCGTGTTGGTTACGTTGAACAGGGTGTGGAACGTGGCCAGGACGAAAGAGAGACGTTCAGGACTCTGGATGTCGGCATCGGCGTCCACCCCGACCAGACGACAGGCCAGGCGGACGAAGGGATAGAAGACAAAGAGCATCCAGATGACGCCGAATACGTTGAATACCAGGTGAGCCAGGGCGGCCCTGCGGGCTTGCGTGTTGGCTGACAGGGCAGCGATGTTCGCGGTCACCGTCGTGCCGATATTCTCTCCCATGACCAGGGCGATGCCTTGATAGATCGTGAGCACGCCGGAGGTGCAGAGGACCATCGTGATGGCCATCAGGGCCGCCGAGGACTGCGCGATGCAGGTCAGTATCGCGCCGATCACCAGGAAGAGCAGGATCGTCAGGTAGCTTCCCGAATTGAAGGAGGAGAAGAAACCGATCACCCGGGCATTGTTGGCCAGGTCCATTTCGCGGCCTGTGGCGCTCAGCGTGCCGAGGGCGAAGAACATGAAGGACAGACCGAACAGGAAATCCCCCAGGTAACGGTGTTTCTTGAACTGGATCAGGATCATGGCGAGCAGGAAGACCGGCCACACCAGGTTGGCGATATTGAATGAGAAACCCGCCGACATGATCCAGGCGGACAGGGTGGTGCCGATGTTGGCCCCCATGATCACGGAGATCGCCTGTGCGAGGGTCAGCAGGGCGGCATTGACGAAGGAGACCGTCATCACGGTGGTGGCCGCGGAGGATTGGACGGACACGCACACGAGCATGCCGGTGAGTACGCCGGTGAAGCGGTTGGTGGTCATGGCCCCCAGCACATGCCGGAGCTGGGGACCGGCCATCTTTTGCAGTGCCTCGCTCATCACCTTCATGCCGTACATCAGCAAGGCGATGGAGCCAAGCAGTTTGAATATGATCAGGAATGCGCCGCTATCCATGTTTTTATTTTACCTCGATCGTGACGATGCGGCCCTTGATCGGGGCGTCACCCGGCATCACGTCTGCCTTGGTTTCGATGTTGGCGGCATTGTAGCCGAACCGGTTCACGAGAATGCCCTTCACATACTCGGCGCGCTGCTTGGACAGGCGCTCGTTGGTCTCCTTGGAGCCGGTGCCCAGATCGGCGCAGCCGGTGACAAGGAGCTTCTGCGTCTTCTTGAAGGTGTTTTCCGCATAGTATTCCAGGCGGGCGAGCTCGCGGTCGCCCAGCGTGGCCTTGCCGAGGTCGAAGTACAGGATCTCGGGGACGATCATCTGGCTCTCGACTTCCTTCACGACGGTTTCGGTGAAGACGCCGCCCTTGTAGTCGTAGGTTTTTCCGTCCTGAAGACCGCTGTACCGGGCGAGCTGGTTGCGGAGCGCGGCGGCGTTGCCGTTGGCCGCGGCAAGGTCGCTTTCGGCCTTGGCGAGCTGGCTGCGGAGCTTCTCGATGATGGCCGGATCCGGCACGTCGATGGCAGGCAGTGCGTTGGCGTGGCGGACGAAACCGCTTTTGCCCAGGTGGAACACAAGGCCGGCCGTCGCGGACGGGAAGAAGGAGAAGCGGCCGTAACTCCTCCATTCCTTCTCCCGGGAGACAATGGCGGAAAGATCGATGGACAGGCCGACATGTTTGCCGAGGCGGAACTCATTCAGCAGACCGGCGCCCAGCCCGAACTCATGACCGATCTGCTTGCTGCCGGCGGGAGAAGTGAACAGGGCGGCGGAACGTCCGTACAGGATGGGATTCCAGACACGCGATTCCTTGTAGCCGCCCAGGGTCGTGGCGACGTTCCACATGGCGTCTGCATAAGCGAGATGATAATTGAACGGATCGCTGCCGGTGAACCAGCCATTCGGATCGGCGGCAGTATCTTTCAGGCCGTGATAGCCGGCACGGAAGCCGACGGCCGGGGTGAACCATTTGCCGAGGTTGGCGTCGACGGCGAGACCGTATCCGCCGAACAGGCGGTTGTCGTACATGGCGTTGACTCCGGCGCCAATGCCGAAGAACCAGTTGTCGGCGCCGGTATTCGTGAGATACGGACCGCGCTGGACGGAACCGTCACTGTAGCGGTTGCTGTTTTCCTGTGCACCGGCCGAAAGGGCGATCAGGAGGAGCGCTGCACTGAAAGCAGATGCTAATAGTTTGATTTTCATGGTAAATAAAATGTCAGGATTGTTCAGATAATCAGATCTTCGACCGTAAGTTTTGGGACATAATGGATCCCTTCGCGGCGATAATAGCCCAGGTCATCGCCTTCGTGTACGGGGACCAGCTCGATCTTCTCCGCCGGCTTCCCGACGGCAAGTACGGCCAGCGGTTCGTAGGGCAAAGACAGACCGTCGCGGAGATCTTCCCGGTCGAAGTTGCGGATGATGATACCGCCCAGGCCCATCTCCGCCGCCTTGAGCGACATGCTCTGCAGGGAGATGCCCAGGTCGATGTCGATACCGGGATTCTCCGCCACGGTCGAGCAGACCACGATGAAGGCTTCCGGTTCCCGTCCCGGGAAGGGCAGCTGCAGATGGGGCAGTCCCCTGCCCAGACGGATGTGGGCATTTACGAAATCCGCCTCCGTCCCTTTGACGACGGGACGGAAGCGGAGACGTTGGAGGTTGACGCTGGAGGCGACTTTCGGATTGACGGCAATCATGGCTTCCAGCTGCCGCCGGTGCACCACATACGACTTGTCGTAGCCCCGGAAACTCCGGTTGCGGAGCAGCAGGACGTCCAGCCCGGGACGGGCTGCAGCGGCTTTGTGTCCACCGGAAGCGCCGAACACTTCCTCATATCGTTTCTCCAGATAATTGTCTGCCATGGAAAGGAATCAGCCGATCTGTTCCATTACGGCCAGCACGCGGGCGCGGTTGGTTTCGATGTCCCAGCCGTTGACGTCGGCTTCGTGGTATTTGCCGGCGGCCTTGTAGAAAGCGATCAACGGTTCGGTCTGTGCGTGATAGGTCTGAATGCGGTTGTTGATCGTGGCCTCGGAAGCGTCGTCGGCACGGCCTTCGATCGCGGCCCGGTGGGCGATGCGCTTGCGGATGGTCTCGTCCTCGATCATCAGGGACACGACGCCCGTGACCGACTCGCCGCGTTTCTCCAGGATGGCGTCAAGGTCGCGGGCCTGGGCAAGGTTGCGGGGGAAGCCGTCCAGCAGGAAGCCGTCCACGCCCTTGATGGTGTCGAAAGCGGATTCGATCATCCCCTCCACCACGGAATCGGGCACCAGCGAACCGGCGTCGATAAGGGTTTTGGCCTGACGGCCCAGTTCCGTCCCGGCGGCGATTTCGGCACGGAGCAGCTCTCCGGTGGAAATGTGCTTGAGGTTATACTTCTGGGCAACGGCGCCCGCATGGGTGCCCTTGCCGGCGCCCGGAGGGCCGAAAAGGATGTAATACTTCATATTATTCGTCAATTACGTAGATGTCTCTGATGTTGCGTCCAAGCTCGTCATAATCCAGGCCGAAGCCCACGATGAAAGCGTTGGGGATCTCCATGCCCACATAGTCCAGCTTGTCCGGCTTGTCGTAGACCTCCGGCTTGAGCAGCAGGGTGCAGATACGGACTTCCGAAGCGCCTTCCTTGTCGAGCAGCATCTCCTTGAGCGCGACGATCGTGTTGCCGGTGTCCACGATGTCCTCGCAGATGATGACGCGCCGGCCGCGGACACTGGAGGTAAGTCCCATCACATTGAGGACGGTGCCGGTGGACTTGGTGCCCTGGTAGGAGGACAGTTTGATGGAGACCAGCTGGCACGGGAAATCGATCCGTTGCAGAAGCTCGCCGGTGAAGGGAATGGAGCCGTTAAGCACGCACAGGATGACGGGGATGTCGTCGCAGCCATGGAAATCGGCGTTGATCTCCCGGGCGATCCCGTCGACGGCGTCAAGGATGCGCTCGTGGCGGATATAGGGTTTGAATGTCTTGTCGTGGAGTCTGATTTTTTCCTCTTTCATGGGACAGGGTAAAATAATGGACTAATTTACGCATTTTTTTTCTATTTTTGAGAAGAAACTTGACGGAACTGTGAAAACACTTCTTCTTTTGCTGTCCCTGTTGGGGCTGCCCGGCTTCCAGGAAGCCGTCCTGATTCTTTCCGGAGCCTCTTGTCTCGAAGAGTTGTCCGAAGATGAAATCGAGCATTATCAAACGCTTGCATCGCACCCGGTGGACCTGAACCTGGCCGGGAGGGGGCGTCTGCTTGCCACCGGCCTGCTGTCCCCATTCCAGGTGGCCTCGCTGCTGGATTATCGAAGCCGCGGCGGAGAAGTCCTTTCCTGGACGGAGCTGTCCCTCGTGGATGGCTTCTCCCCCGCTTTCGTGGACGCGCTGCGTGTTTTTGCCGTCCTGGGGACAGGCGGCACGCCGCCGGGCCAACCGGAAAGCCGACAGCTGTCGGCGGTCGTAACCCTGCGGGGCGGTGCGCGCAGCGACGGCGATACGTCCTGGGGAATCAAGGGCGAATTCTCTTCCGGCGACCGGGCTGTCCTGTACGCGTCCCTGCGGAAGACCTATGAGGAGAAAACCCTGCATACTCCGACGCTGAGTGCCGCCTGGTACGGCCGCAGGGCTCTGGCCCGGGTGGTGGTGGGCCATTTCAACGCCCGCTTCGGGCAGGGGCTCGTGCAGTGGAGCGGTTTCCAGCTCAGCGCTTTCTCCGCCCTGGGTGCCTTTAGCAGGAACGGTACCGGCTTCTCCCCGACCGGATCCTCTGCGCCTTCCCTCATGGGGATCGCTGCCGACTGGCAATTCGGCCCCTGGAGCCTTTCGACGGCTTATTCTTTGACCGGAAACCGGCCCATCGCCAATCTGACCCGCGTCTGGCGGGGCGTGACGGCGGGCGTCACGGCCACGAACGAAGCCGCTTCGCTGGAGACCCGGATTTCGCGGCCGGACTGGAGTCTGTTCGGTGAAGGCGCCATCACCTACCGCGGTCGTTTCTCCATGCTTGCCGGGGCGTATTACGTGCCGGAATACGGCCGGAAAGCCGGCGTCCTCGGCCGCTGGTACGGGCTCGACGACAAGCGCTACAGCGGCCTCGCGGCGGGCTATGAGACGGCGGCTTTCAGCCTGACAGCCGACATGGGCTGGCGGACGGATTCGGGGACCGCCCAATACAAGGCCGTTGCCCGCTGGCACCCGGAAGGGGCCTGGCGCAGTGTCCGATTTCTGCCGGATGTCCGGCTCCAGGCCCGTCTGCGTCCGGATGACAAGGCGCCGCTGCGTGCCCAAGCGCGCGCGGAAATCAGTGCCGAATATGGGATTTGGATCCTGTCCGGCCGCTGCGATGCCCTCTTCTGCCGTGATTTCGCCTGGTACTGGCATACCGAGCTGGGACGGAAGACGGAATCGTTTGCCTGTTACCTGCGGGGCGGTCTGTTCCGGGTGGACAACTGGGATGACCGCATTTATGTCTATGAACGCGATGCGCCGGGTACCTTCACCGTGCCGGCCCGTTACGGCCGGGGCTGGCACGCATCGCTTTATGCCGTCTGGAAAGCGGACCGCCACCACAGCCTCTGGCTGCGGCTGGAGACGGTGCAGTACCCCTGGAACCTGACGGAAAAAACCGGACGGAGTGCCGTCCGGCTGCAATACCGTTACAAGTTATAGTGCGGGAAGGACTTTCTCCATCTGGATCCCGCGGGAGCCCTTGACAAGGATGACGCAATCCCTGACGGGATGGCCGGCCAGATGCTCTGCCAGGGCCTCCGAATCCGGGAACCAGGCTTCCTCTCCGGGAGGCAGCGATGCAAGCGCTTTGCGGAATTCCTCGCCGACCAGGCAGGCCTGCAAACCGAAGGCGCGCAACTGGCGGACCGTCTTCCCGTGTTCCGCAACGGATTCTTCGCCCAGTTCCCGCATGTCTCCCAGCAGTACGAGTTTGCGCTGTGCCTGCACGGCGCTGAAATTGTCCAGGGCGGCCCGCATCGAGGACGGATTGGCATTGTAGGCGTCTACGATCAGGGTGTTGGCGGCCGTACGCATCATCTGCGAACGGTTGTTGTCCGGGACAAAGCCTTCAACGGCGGCGATGGCGTCGGTGCGGGGCACGCCGAAATACTCCCCCACCGCCAGGGCGGCGAGCACGTTGGTGGCGTTGTAGGCGCCGACCAGGCGGGTGCGGACGAGGTCTTCCCCGAGCCGGATGCGCAGGAAAGGCTCTTCCGGCGTGGCGGGAAGGATTTCCGCGCCCTGTTGGGCGATGCCGTAGCCAAACACGTGGCAGGGCTGTTTGGCGGCCATTTCCCGCAGGTCGGGATCGTCTTCATTGAGGAAGATGAGCGAGCCGCGGTGCGTCCCGAGCCAGTTGTAGAGCTCTCCCTTGGCGGCTTTGACCCCCTCGAAGGAACCGAATCCCAGCAGGTGGGCCCGGCCGACATTGGTGATCAGCCCGTAGTCAGGACGGCTCACCTGCACCAGCTTGGCGATGTCGTCGGGGTGGTTCGCGCCCATCTCGATCACGGCTATTTCCGTGTCCGGCGCGATGGACAGCAACGACAGCGGCACGCCGATGTCATTGTTGAGATTGCCCTGCGTGGCGCACACGCGGAATTTCTTCGCAAGCACGGCCGCGATGAGGTTCTTGGTGGTCGTCTTGCCGTTGGTGCCGGTCAGTCCGAGCACGGGGAGTCGGCCGTCGCGGACGTGGGTACGGTGCCAGACGGCAAGTTCCTGCAGGGAGCGGAACGGATCGGCCACGCGGATGAGCCTGCCGTCATCCGGGACCAGGCCGGGAATCGCGGCGTCTTCATTGACAACCGCCCAGGCGGCTCCCTGTTCCAGGGCTTTTACCGCATAGTCGTTCCCGTTGAAATTCTCGCCCCGCAGGGCGAAAAACAGTTCTCCGCCCCGCACGGTACGGCTGTCGGTCGTCACATGGCAGCCGCAGGCGAGGTATTTCGCATAAAGGTCTTCGGTCATGATCATATTATTTGACGCCGGTGCTGCCGAATCCGCCTGCTCCGCGGCCGGACTCCGCCAGCTCCGAGCACGCTTCCCATTCGATGGTCTCGTGCCTGGCAAGCACGAGCTGGGCGATGCGCTCGCCTCGTTCGATCACGAACGGCTCATGGCCGAGATTCACCAGAATCACGCACACTTCGCCGCGATAGTCCGCGTCGATGGTTCCCGGGGCATTGAGGACCGTGACGCCGCGTTTGACAGCCAGTCCGCTGCGGGGACGTACCTGCACCTCATAGCCGGCGGGAATCTCGAGATACAATCCGGTCGGGACGATCGCACGGCCGAGGGGTTCGAGCACGATGGGCTCCGCATTGTCGGCGCGGACATCCAGTCCGGCGGAGAATTCCGTGGCATAGGCGGGCAGCGGATTGCCGCCCTTGTTGATCACTTTTACTTTCATATCACTTGCAAGCTCGTTTGTACAGGAAGGTCGCCACGACCGCGAAAAGCACGTTCGGCAGCCATAGGGCAATGCCGGGCGGCAGGGTGTCCGTGTACACGAACATTTCGCTGATGCGCAGGAAGAAGATGTACGAGAAGGCCAGTCCGATGCCGATGCCGATGTTCCAGCCGATCCCGCCGCGCCGCCGGCGTGCGGACAGCGATACGCCGATGATGGTCAGGATGATGGCCGAGAAGGGCATGGCGAGCCGCCGGTGCTTCTCGATGAGGGCGAACATCACGTTCGCGTCGCCGCGCATCTTCTGGCTCCCGATGAGTTCGTCCAACGGACCGATCGACAAGGTCTCGACGGTTTTCTGATTGTTGAATAAATCCTTGATTTTCAGCGCGATGACCGTATCCATCTCCTCTTTGTACGTGACATTGTCCTTGAGCCCGGAGGTATAATCCCGGATGTGTACTTTGCGCAGGTGCCATCCGTCCAGGGTCGTATCCCAGACGGCGGTCTCGGCACTCACCTTCCGGAGCAGGCGGTTTCCGTCCATGTCCTCGATCGTGAATTTGTAGGCCGTGTTGTTCCAGCGGCTGAAAGATTCGAGGAAGACATACTGACCCGGGGAGATCTGGTAATGGATGTTGTTCAGGTTGAAGCCTGTGTTCTTCTTGATGTATTTCGCCTCGAATTCGATGCGCGTGGAGTTGGACCTGGGGATCACGTACAGGCTAAGTCCGAGCGACAGGACCGCGATCAGGGCTGCGGAGGCCAGATACGGGACCATCATCCGGTGGAAACTGATTCCGCTGGACAGGATGGCGATGATCTCGGAGTTCGACGCCATGCGGGAGGTGAAGAAGATCACCGTGATGAAGACGAACAGCGAGGCGAACATGTTGACCAGATACGGGAGATAGTTGCAATAATAGTCGAAGATGATCTCCTTCAAGGGCGCTTCGTTCTTGACGAAGTCGTCGATCTTCTCCGACAGGTCGAAGATGATCACGATGACGATGATCAGCAACAGCGACAGGAAGAAGGTCAGGATGAACTTCTTCGAGATGTACAAGTCCAGTATCTTAGGTGCCTGCATGTCAGCGACGTCGGGTTATGCGTTCGAGTGTGCTGTCCTTCCAGGCGGCGAAATCGCCGGCGAGGATATGCTCCCGGGCCGTATGCACCAGGTCCAGGTAGAAGGCAAGGTTGTGCTCGCTCGCGAGCATCGCGGCAAACATTTCCCCGGCGATGAACAGATGATGGAGGTAAGCCTTCGTGTAGGTTCGGTCCACGAAGGAGGCCCCGTCCGGATCGATCGGCGAGAAGTCCTCCGCCCATTTTGCATTGCGCATGTTCAGGATGCCGTCCCAGGTGAATAGCATCCCGTTGCGTCCGTTGCGCGTGGGCATGACGCAGTCGAACATGTCCACGCCGCGGGCAATGCCTTCCAGCAGGTTCGCCGGCGTGCCGACGCCCATCAGATAGCGCGGGCGGTCGTCCGGCAGCAGCGGGCAGACCAGCTCGAGCATCTCGTACATCGTCTCCGTGGGCTCCCCCACCGCCAGGCCTCCGATGGCATAACCGTCGGCGCCGAGCTGCACGGCGTGGTCCGCCGCCTCCCGCCGCAGGTCGGGATAGATGCAGCCCTGGATGATCGGAAAGAAGGTCTGAGAATAGCCGTACAGCGGCTCCGTATCGCGGAAACGCTTCGCGAAACGCTCCAGCCAGCTCTTGGTGAGGTTCAGGCTCTTGCGGGCATAGGCATGGTCGGCATCGCCCGGACAGCATTCGTCCAGCGCCATCATGATGTCGGCGCCGATGATGCGCTGGGTGTCCACATTGTTCTCCGGGGTAAAGGAGTGCCGGGAGCCGTCGATGTGGCTTTGGAAGGTACAGCCTTCCGGGGTGAGTTTGCGGATGGGACTGAGGGAGAACACCTGGAAACCGCCGCTGTCCGTGAGGATGGGACCGTCCCAGGATTCGAAACGGTGCAGGCCGCCGGCCGCGCGGAGCGTGTCCAGGCCGGGGCGAAGATACAGGTGGTAGGTATTCCCCAGGATGATTTCCGCCCGGATGTCCTCCCGAAGGTCGCGGTGATATACGCCTTTGACGGAGCCGACGGTCCCGACGGGCATGAAGACGGGTGTATGGATACGGCCGTGGTCCGTATCGATGATACCCGCGCGGGCCGCGGAATGCGGATCGGCCGCTGTCTTCGAAAATTTCATCCTTCAAATATAGTGAAATCCCACGAAAAACACGTATTTTTGTGCTTGCAACTACTAAACGGACCTTACCTTATGAACAAATCCAACATCGGCCTCAGGCTGATCCTGATGAACTTTCTGGAGTTCGCCGCCTGGGGGGCGTATCTCACTTCGATGGGCAGTTTCCTTGCCAGCAGCGGCTTCGGCCCCCAGATCTGGCTTTTCTTTGCCACCCAGGGTTTCGTTTCCATCTTCATGCCCGCCCTGATGGGCATTGTCGCCGACAAGTGGATTCCGGCGCAGAAGGTCCTCTCGCTCTGCCAGGGTGTCGCCGGTGTCGCGATGTTCGCGGCCGGCTGGTACGCGATGAGCGCGGGCTCTGCGATCAGTTTCGGGCCGTTCTACGCGCTTTATACGCTCAGCATAGCCTTCTACATGCCAACCATCGCCATCTCCAATTCCGTGGCTTATAATGCCCTGGAGAAGGCCGGGAAAGATCCGGTCAAGGATTTCCCTCCCATCCGCGTGTTCGGCACGATCGGCTTCATCCTTACGATGCTCTTCGTCAACTTTATGAAGGGAGCCGACGGCGTGCAGTTCCAGCACACCTACAATCAGTTCTTCGTGTCAGGCATCCTGAGCCTGGTGCTCTGCGCCTATGCCCTCACGCTCCCGAACTGCCCGTGCAAGCCCAAGACGGCCGGCACGCAGTCTTTCGCCGAGGCGACGGGCCTGAGCGCTTTCCGACTCTTCAAGGACCGCCAGTTCGCGGTGTTCTTCATTTTCTCGATGCTGCTCGGCGCTTCCCTGCAGATCACCAACGGCTATGCCAACACGTTCATCACCTCCTTCAAGGACAATCCCCTGTTTGCGAACGCCTGGGGCGCCAACAATGCCAATGCGCTGATCTCCCTGAGCCAGGTCTCCGAGACACTCTGCATCCTGCTGATTCCTTTTGCCATGAAGAAATTCGGCATCAAGAAAGTGATGCTCATCGCCATGTTCGCCTGGGTGTTCCGCTTCGGTTTCTTCGGAGCCGGCAATCCGGGCGGGGGCGTGTGGATGTTCGTCCTCAGCTGCATCGTTTACGGCGTTGCCTTCGACTTCTTCAACATTTCCGGCTCGCTGTTCGTCAACGAGAATACCGACAAGGGCATCCGCTCCTCGGCGCAGGGTCTGTTCATGCTGATGACCAACGGTCTCGGCGCCTCGATCGGCACCTGGGCCGCAGGCCGTGTGGTGAACCACTTCGTGTACAACGCCGCCGAGCCCTCCTGGAGCACCGCATGGTACATCTTCGCGGCTTACGCCTTCGTCGTCGCCATCCTTTTCGCCATCCTCTTCAAGGATCCGCAGAAGGCCGGGAAGGCCGCCTGATTATCGGAGCCAGGAGGAGATGAGGGTGCGGGCGGCGTCGACGGACGTGGGGAGCGCCTTGCCGGACCGGAACCAGGCGTCGATGTCGTCTTTGTGGTCCGGGAAGTTTTTTTTCAGATTGGCTTTGCTGAGCTTGAAGACGGCATCCCTGCAGTAGAGGCAGATGGTTTCTGAGACCGCATAGGATGCAGCCTGGTTGCGGTTCAGCTGCTGGGCGGCCCCGTCGGTGTACAGGGTGCTGTATTGCCGGATGGAACTTGTCCGGTCTGACATGCCATAGGCACCCTTCCTGGCGTCCCGTACGATTCTGGTGTCCCGCCTGAGGGCGATTCCGATTTCGCCGCTGACCGGATACATGCGATAGAAGGCTCCCCCGCTCCGCAGGAACCAGACCGTGTCGATCTGCACCCGGATGATGGCGTCCGCGTCTTCGGCCGAAAGTTCGGTGCCGTCGTCATCGATGAAGCGGAGTGACTGGTCCACCGCGCAGATGTTGATCCGGCCCTGTGCGGGACCCTGTCCGCGCAGATACACGGTCCCCTCGCCAAAAGCCGGCATCAGGTAGAAGTCTTCGTCGGGAATCCTGTTGGCGGCCGTTTCCTGCCCTTCCAGCGTCAGAGACGCCGCCAGGGCCAGGCTGCAGGCAAAGAGAAGGGTCGGGATCCGTCTCGCTTTCTTCATGACACTCAAGGTTAATGATTCTTCCGGAAGACAAAGGGTATGTCGTATGTCTCGCCCTTGAACATGTCCTCACACTGGGAGAAGTCTGCGACATATTCGTTCTCCCGCTCGATGAGGTCCATCAGGGCATCGTCGATCTTGAGCAGGTCGTAATCGACCAGGGAGAAGTCTGCGTACACCATCACATAACCCGTGCCGCCCTCGGGATACTCGATGCGGGGCCGCCCGAAGGCTTTGTCCAGGGCGTGATGGGTAGAGATCGCGTGGCGGTTGTTCCGGACCTTGAGCCAATTGTACAGCTGCAAGGCAATGGCCGCGTGGTCCACCCCGGGTGTCCCCGAATGATAATCCAGGTCCTCCGTGTCCAGGAGCTTGCCCCGCTCGGTATCGGTCTTGCGGTCCATGATGAGCATTCCGAGCACCAGGATGGGCAGGAGAACAATCAGAATCAGTTCCATTCGAAAAAAAAGGCTGTATACGTAAATGCAAAGATAAGGAAAACAGGGGACTTTTTTCTACTTACCATAGCGTATCGCCGCCGTCGAGGTGCTGCTGGAGGAGGACCGGATCGACCGGGAAAAGCTTGGGGGTGCGGCAGCGGGGGAAACGGTTGAACCAGGGATCCCGGCTCTCGAACCAGGCGCTGGAGCGAACCGTGGGCGACCAGCGGAAGGCCCGCCGTATTTTCGCGACGCAGGTGCTCGCGGCGACGGTGACGGCGGTGCGCCCGTCGGCGAGCCGGCTCACGCATACGTGATGCTCGCGGATGCGTGTGTCGCGGTCCAGCTCCTCCGGGGTGGATTTGTGCGAAATGGTCAGATGGCGCCCGTGCAACGTGTTGATTTCCTTCATCTTCGCGCGGAATTCCCGGCCGTGCGTGGCGCTGTCCTTGATGCCGTTGAAGGCAATCCAGCAGTGGATCATCTCATGGATGAGCGTGTCCTCGATTTCCGTTTCCGGCAGGTCGAACCGGGTACTGATGCGCAGCACGAAATCCTCGTGGCGCACGACCCTCCCCCGCCAGTCGCGTACCGGCCTGTACGTCAGGCGCCCCACGAAACTGCGGGCGCCGCTCAGTTTGATCGGAATACGCGGAAGAGCGCCGTCGAAACACATCCGGTTGAAAGTGTCGAAGCGCTCTTCCAGGTATTCGACCGTGGGCGTCATTTCAAGACCCCGAGACTTTTGCCTACCTTGATGAAGGCGGCGATGGCCTTGTCCAGCTGCTCGCGCGAATGCGCAGCGGAAAGCTGTACGCGGATGCGCGCCTGGCCTTTCGGGACCACGGGGTAATAGAAGCCCGTCACGAAGATGCCTTCCTTCGCCATCTCGGCGGCAAAACGCTGGCTCAGCGGTGCGTCGTAGAGCATCACGGCGCAGATGGCACTCTGCGTGGGCTTGATGTCAAAGCCGGCCGCGAGCATCTTCTCGCGGAAATAAGCCACGTTCTCCTGCTGGCGGTCATGCAGTTCGTCGCTCTCGTCCAGTATCTTGAAGAGCTCGATGCCGGCGGCGCAGATCATCGGCGGCAGGGAGTTCGAGAAGAGGTAGGGACGGCTGCGCTGGCGCAGCATGTCGATGATCTCCTGCCGGCCGGTCGTGAAACCGCCTACGGCTCCGCCGAAACTCTTGCCAAGCGTGCCGGTGTGGATGTCGATGCGGCCGTAAAGCCCGAACAGCTCGGCGACTCCCCTGCCTCTCGGGCCCACGACGCCGGCGCTGTGGCTCTCGTCCACCATCACCAGGGCGTCGTATTTTTCCGCCAGGTCGCAGATCCTGTCCATCGGGGCCACGTTGCCGTCCATCGAGAACACACCGTCGGTCACGATGATACGGAAACGCTGCGCCTGTGCCTCCTGGAGGCATTTTTCCAGCTCGGCCATGTCGGCATTGGCATAGCGGTAGCGAACGGCCTTTCAGAGACGCACGCCGTCGATGATAGAGGCGTGGTTGAGCGCATCGGAAATAATGGCGTCTTCCGCAGTCAGCAGGGGTTCGAAGACACCGCCGTTGGCGTCGAAACAGGCGGCGTAGAGGATCGTATCTTCCGTGTGGAAATAGGCGGAGATGGCCTTCTCGAGCTCGCGGTGCAGGTCCTGGCAGCCGCAGATGAAGCGGACGGAGGACATGCCGAAACCGCGCTCGGCCATGGCCTTGCCGGCGGCGGCGATCAGGCGCGGATTGTCCGACAGGCCCAGGTAGTTGTTGGCGCAGAAGTTCAGGGCCTTGCTGCCGTCCGCCAGGGTGATCTCGGCGCCCTGCGGCGAGCAGATGGTGCGTTCGCGTTTGTACAGCCCGGCCTCATCGATGGCCTTCAATTCGTTCTGGAGATGAGATTGAAACTTTCCGTACATAAATTATGTGGATTTAATAGCAAATTCTCCTACAAAATTAATAAATTTGCGCAATAATGAATAGCACTAGAGCATACACTTATGAAAAATGTTCTCGTCATCGGCTCCACCGGCCAGATTGGCTCGGAGCTCACGATGAAACTCCGCAAGGTTTACCGTCACGGCCGGATCGTGGCCGGCTACATCCCCGGTTCCGCCCCGACGGGCGATCTGCTTGAAAGCGGTCCCGCCGAGCAGGCCAACGTCTGCAATGGAGCGCAGATCGCGGAAATCGTGGACAAGTATGACATCGACACCATCTACAACCTGGCCGCGCTGCTGTCCGCCACTGCCGAACGTCTTCCGCTCAAGGCCTGGGACATCCAGATGAACGGTCTGATCAACGTGCTTGAAGTGGCGCGCGAGAAGCACTGCGCCGTCTTTACACCCTCTTCCATCGGCTCCTTCGGCCCCGATACCCCGCGCGACAACACGCCCCAGGACACCATCCAGCGCCCGACTTCGATGTACGGCGTGACCAAGGTCGCCACCGAACTGCTGAGCGATTATTATTTCCACAAATACGGCGTGGACACGCGTTCGGTTCGATTCCCGGGTCTGATTTCCTACAAGACCCTGCCCGGTGGCGGCACCACGGACTATGCTGTCGAAATCTACTACGCTGCGGTCAAGGGCGAGGAATTCGTCTGCCCACTCGCGCATGGCACCTACATGGACATGATGTACATGCCCGACGCCATCAAAGCCGCGATCAGGCTGATGGAAGCCGACCCGCGCTATCTGGTGCACCGCAACGCCTTCAACATCGCCTCGATGAGTTTCGATCCGGAAGAGGTCTATGGCGTTATCCGCAATCACGTGCCAGGCTTCAGGATGCGCTATGAAGTGGATCCCGTCCGCCAGGCGATCGCGGATTCCTGGCCCAACAAGATGGATGATGTCTGTGCCCGTAAAGAATGGGGATGGTCACCGTCCTACAATCTGGAGACGATGACCAAAGACATGCTGAAACACCTGCGGGAGAAACTCCTGTAAGTTTATCTGCGACGCTTCCCTTTCGAATTGTGCTTTCTACCGGGGCGCCTGGTCAGTGCGAACAGGACCATGGCGACGACGACGGCGCCGATGACAATGAATGTCATGACGTTGGCCTCGTCCCCTTTCACGCGGCTCCACATCGCGATGAGTGCATCGGTGCGCTCGTCCCAGTCGTGTTCCTGCGTTGAACGCTCGATCGTGCTGCGGTCGGGATACAGGACGGGATCGGTCCGGACCGCAGTGGCTTCCGGTCCGAAGAAATAGCTCAGGTCAATGGGTTCGTAACGATCATCCACGAAGGCGTCCAGCACCTCGGTCGAACCGCTGCAGGACACATAACCCGTTTCCTCAACGTTGCGGATGACGATGTCGGGCCGGCACATGAAGTTGATCCAGTATCGGGCCGCTTTGGTATTCCTGGCGTATTTGGGGATCACCCAGCCGTCATAGAAACGGGTAAAACCTTCCTTGGGGAGAGCGAAGCGGAGATCCACTCCGTTCGGGGCCGCTTCTTCTCGGGTCCATACGCCGTCGCCGCTCCAGTTCAAGCTGATCCATCCGCGCTCGAGGACCATCTGCTCCTTTCCGAAATCCGCCTCCCAGCCTGCCACCAGCGGTTTTACCTGGTTCAGATAGGCTTCCACGTCGGCGATGGCCTTGTCAGAGGAATCGTGCATCAGATCGTCCAGGGTCACTTCGCCCCGCTTCAACTCGTCCTGCCGCAAGAAGATGATGATCTGGGAAAAGACGTCGCGCGCATCTTCTTTCATGAACATCTTGCCGGCAAACTTGGGGTTGCGGAAAACGTCCCAGGTGGACGCTTCCTCTTCCGTGACATATTTGGCATTGTAGATGATGCCGACGGTGCCCCACATGTAGCCCACGGCGTAGTCGTTGGCATTCTTGCCGCCCGTTTCGAACTTGTCGAAGCTTTCGCGGATGAAGGGTGATTCGTTTTGCGTGATATAATCGGGCGTCGTGCCGAAATCCCTTTCGATGGGAAGCAGCAGGTCCCGCTTGATCATCCGCTCTATGATATAGTCGGAAGGGCAAACGACATCGAAATCCTCCTTTCCTTTCTCGATCTTGGAGAGCATCGTCTCGTTGACGTCGAAAGTCTGGAGAATGACCTTGACCGGCTCGCCGGTCTCTTCCTCATACCACTGTTCGAATTCATCAATGACCGTGACATCGAGATAGTCGGACCAGTTGTACACTTTCAGAACGTGCTCGCGGTCCGTTCCGCAGGCACACAGACAAACCGCCGCGGCAAGCAGGAGCAAGGTTTTTTTCATTTTATTCATTCGCTTTTTGCATTTTGGCCTGCCGCAGGTTGATGAACAGCAGCAGGACGAGGATTATCAGGAAAATCAGCGTCATCAGCGGGCGCAGCTCTGGCGTCAGTCCGCCTTTGCGCGCATCGGCGTAGATGAAGGTGGAAAGGGTTTCCAGGCCGATCGTTCCCCGGGTGAAAAAGGTGACGGCAAAGTCGTCCAGGGACATTGTGAAAGCCAGGATGAAACCGGAAATCATGCCGGGACGGAGCAGCGGCACCAGGACTTTCCGCAGGGCCTGGCCCGGTGTGGCACCGAGGTCCAGGGCGGCCTCATAGATGTTCGGATTCATCTGCTGGAGCTTCGGCAGCACGCTCAGCACGACGTACGGCGTGCCGAAGGAGATGTGCGAAAGGATTACGCTCAGGTAGCCCTGGCTGAAGTGCAGGAAGACGAACAGCAGAAACAGCGACACGCCCGTAATGACGTCCGGATTGATCATCGGGATGTTGTTCAGGAAGGACAGGGCGCGTCTCTTGCGTCCGGTCAGATTGAAGATGCCGATGGCGGCGACGGTGCCGAGGGCCATGGATACGGCTGCGGAAACCAGGGCGATCAGCAGGGTGTTCTCCACGGCGGAGATGAGCGAAGCGCTCTCCTGCATGCGGCCGGTAAAGAGGTTTTCGTAGAGTTGCGTGGAGAAGCCCGACCAGCTGCCCAACACCTTGCTCTCCGTAAAGGAGAAGATGGCGATGAACACCAGCGGTGCATAAAGCAGGATCATCAGGATCCAGAGATATATTTGTGCGATGACCTTCTTCATGACCTTAGATCAGCGCCCCCTCCGCTTCTTTTCCGTCTCTGGTGAACAGGGTGCTGATGCCGATGATGATCAGCATGAACAGCGCCAGCGCAGCACCGTAGTTCCACATCGAGGCATTGATGTTTTCCTGGATGATGGTACCGAAGAGCTTGATCTTGTTGTTGGTCAGGAACTCCGAGATGGCGAAGGTGCTGACCGTCGGCATGAAGACCATCAGCACGCCGCTGGACACACCGGGCAGCGAAAGCGGCACGGTGACTTTCCAGAAGACCTTCCAGGGCGTGGCGCCCAGGTCCTGGGCCGCCTCCGGATAGGATTTGTCCATCTTGACCAGCACGTTGTAGATCGGATAGATCATGAACGGCAGGTAGTCGTAGACCATGCCGAAGAGCAGGGTCCCCTTGCCCAGCGGGATGCCGAAGATGTTGAAGAGCTCGGCCGTGGCCAGGGTCCGCATCAGGGCGTTGATCCACATGGGCAGGATGAATAGCACGATGGTGACCGCGCTGCGGTTGAGCTCCCGGTTGGCCAGGATCCAGGCGGCGGGATAGCCGAGCAGGATGCACAGGAGCGTGTTCTCGATAGCGATTTCCAGCGATACGGCGAAGGTGCCGAGTGCATCTGCGTCGGAGAAGAAGCGGGTGATGTTCTGCAGGGTGAAATGCCCCTGTCCGTCCTGCAGGGCATACAGCAGGATCAACAGCAGCGGCAGCACCACGAAGATGCCCAGGAACACTGCGTAGGGAATGCTCCAGTGGCTACGCTTCATTTCGTTTGCAGATCTTGAGGTCGGCGGGCGCGATGTCCACGCCGACCAGGTCGCCCTTGTCCCAGATATCGTCCGTATCCACCCAGATGTGGTCGCCGTCCTCGGTGAGGATGGTCAGGTGGTAGTGGTCGCCCTTGTAGAGCAGGAAGTGCACTTCCCCGGCCAGCACACCCTCTTCCTGATGGTCCAGCAAGTCCACCTTGTCGAAATCGACCTGCACCGTGACGGCGTCTCCGGCGGTCAGTCCCGGCTGCGGCAGACACTCGAAACTGCCGCCCAGCAACTTCACGTGCGTCTCGTCCACCATTTCCCCCTCGAAGGTATTGCAGGTGCGTTCCTTGCGCATCACCTGGATATCATCGGGATCGATGTACAGGAGCACTTCGCTGCCGACAGGATAGGCGTCGTAGTTCTGGATCATCAGTTCGAATCCGGTATCCGTGTCCACGTACATCTCGTAATGGACGCCTTTGAACACGCAGGACCGGACCGTCGCCCGGAACTGTGCACGCGCCTCGTCCCGGGTGAAGTAGATGTCTTCCGGCCGGACGACCACGTCCACGGGATTGTTCTCGCCGAACCCTTCGTCCACACAGTCGAACTCGTGTCCGATGAAGGCTACGCGCCGGTCACGTATCATTGTGGCGTTCAGGATGTTGCTTTCTCCGATGAAGTCTGCGACAAAGGAGTTGACCGGCTCGTTGTAAATATCCGTCGGGGTGCCGATCTGCTGGATCTTTCCCTCGTCCATCACGACGATGGTGTCGGACAGGGTCAGGGCTTCCTCCTGGTCGTGCGTGACATAGATAAAGGTAATCCCGAGTTCCCTGTGCATTTCTTTCAGCTCGATCTGCATGTCCTTGCGCATCTTGAGGTCCAGGGCGGCCAGCGGCTCGTCCAGAAGAAGGATCCTGGGCTGGTTCACCAGGGCCCGGGCGATGGCCACGCGCTGCTGCTGTCCGCCCGACAGGGAGTCCACGTCGCGCTCCTCATAGTCGGTCATGGAGACCATCTTGAGGACTTTGCGGACGCGCCTGTCGATCTCGTCGGTGGGAACTTTCTGCAGTTTGAGCCCGAAAGCGATGTTGTCATAGACGTCCAGATGCGGAAAGAGCGCGTAACGCTGGAAAACCGTGTTGAACGGACGTTTGTGGGGTGGAATGCCGGAGATGTCCTTGCCGTCGAGAAGGATTTCCCCTTCTTCCGGAGCCAGGAATCCGGCAATCAGGCGCAGGGTAGTGGTCTTGCCGCAGCCGGAGGGCCCCAGCAGGGTCACGAACTCCCCCTTGCGGATGTACAGGTTGATGTCTTCGAGTACGGCTTTGTCCCCAAAGCGCTTGCTGACGTGCCTGAGATCGATGATATGATCGCCGGCCATCCCCTACCAGAGCTTGAAATTGAGGTTGTAGAGGATTCCGGCACAGAACTCAAATCCGCCGAGCAGGCTGTCGTATTCGACGAAGGCGTGCAGGCGCAGGTCCTGCGACTCCGGGAGCGGGAAGAAATGGGCCACGGTCCCGAGATTCCACCAATTGCCGATCACGGAATCCTTTTCCGTGATGACGTAATTGCCGCGCAGGGCAAAGTCCCAGCGGTCGGAAGGGGCGTAATCGACGCATCCGTGGAAAATGTTCCCGCCGAGGAAGGCGTCGTAATCCTCGTTCATGCCCGAGGTGTTGGTCCAGTCGAAATTGACCGTCCAGTCACCGATAAAGAATTGATTGCCAAGGGAAATGAGGACATTATAGTCGTGCGGGGCGGAGCCGGATTCGCTCCCTTCGCGCTCGAAGAGGCTCACGCTCCACAGCGGAGAGTACCAGTCGTAATCGCCGCTCCATTGGGCAGAATAGGTCCACAGACCGCTGGAGAAGGGCCGTTCGCCGAAGGGCGAGGTCGTCATCTGCAGGCTGAGGGTCGTCATCTCGGACGGCGTGGTGTAGGCGACTTTGCCGCCCCATTGATAGCAGGCGAGGTCGTTCCACAGCGGGGAGGCCAGTTGCGGGTGGACTTCCCAGTCCCAGTCGTCGTATTCGTGACCGCCGGTGGTGATGCAGTCCTTGCCGAGGGTAAAGGTCCAGCCTCCGAAGCTGAGATCGGCCTTCACGAGATCGAACAGATTGTTGGTGTCGGAATAGCCCAGGCCCTGATACAGCGCGGACGTCTCCTCGCCGAATAAGGCGGGAGCCGGCCAGGAGATCCAGTGGGCGGCGACCGTCCAGGAAAAATGCTCCGAAGCGGAGCCTTCGAAAAGGGTGTAAAGTGAAGAATTGCCGAGGGTGAATTCCGGTTCGGCTCCGAAGAGCGGATTCACGTCCAGGCGCGGAATGATACTGACCTCGGCGTAGTTACCGAGATCGTCAGCCTCTTGCGAGTGCGCAAGCAAGCCGAGCAGCAAAGCTGCAATCGATAAAAGGTATTTCTTCATTTGCTACCATAAAAATGGGTTTGGTGAAACTTGGGCGCAAAGTTATACAAAATTTCAGTAAATTTGGAGTTACAACCGTTTTTTATCTTTTTATGTACGATTTCGACGAAATCATCCCCCGGCGCGGGACGCGCTGCATCAAATATGATACCCTCCAGTCTGAATTCGGCCGCTCCGACCTCAACCCCCTGTGGGTGGCGGACATGGATTTCCGTACGCCGGATTTCATCCTCGACGCGCTGCGGCGGCGTCTGGACCATCCCGTTCTGGGATACCCGAGCACCGGAGACGATTATTTCGAGATCGTTTCGAAGTGGGTGGAAGACCTTCACGGCTGGAATGTGCCCGCTTCCTGCTTCCGCTACGTTCCCGGCATCGTCAAGGGCTTCGGCTTTGCCGAGCGCTGCTTCCTGCAGCCCGGCGACAAGGTGATCATCCAGAAACCGGTCTATCACCCGTTCCGCATCGTCACCGAGGAGAGCGGTTTCGAGGCGGTGAACAATTCCCTTCTCCCGGTCTATGATGCAGACGGCTTCCTGGAGCGGTATGAGATGGATCTGGACAGGCTTGAACGGCAGATCGACGCCCGGACGAAGATGATGGTCCTGTGCAATCCCCACAACCCGGGCGGCGTCTGTTTCCCGGCTGAAACGTTGCGGCGCCTCGCGGATATCTGCGACCGCCACGGCATCATCGTCCTCTCGGACGAGATCCATTGCGAAATGGTCCACGGCGGCCGGCGGCATGTCCCCTTCGCTTCCGTGAGCGAGGCCGCGGCGCATTGCGCCATCACCTTCATGGCGCCATCCAAGACCTTCAACATCGCCGGCGTGGTGAGTGCATACGCCATCATCCAGAATCCCGCCCTTGCGGAGAAATTCTTCAAATACCTCGAATCCAACGAGACGGATTACCCGCCCATCTTCTCCGCCGAAGCCACGCGTGCGGCCTACACCGAAGCAGGCAAAGCCTGGCGCGCGGAGATGCTGGATTATGTACAGGGCAACATCGATTTCGTGGACGGCTGGCTGCGGGCGAACCTCCCGCAGATCCGGGCCGTACGGCCGCAAGCGTCGTTTTTGGTATGGCTGGACTGCCGTAAACTCGCTCTCCCCCAGCCCGCCCTGGTGGACCTGTTCGTGAACAAGGCCCGCCTCGCGCTCAACGACGGCAGCGTCTTCGGTTCCGAAGGCACCGGATTCATGCGCCTCAACGTCGGCTGCCCCCGCGCCAACCTGCAGGCGGCGCTGGAATCGCTGGCCGGCGCTTTCAATTATTTATAAAATATTTTGTAAATTAATATTTTTCCCTATATTTGCACTCGTTATGCAGCAAGTGTATTACCAGAGCTCCAGGCGAGACCGAAGATAGGAGGCGTAGAACCCTCCCACATCTTCGGAAATTCGGTAATCCCTCCCATTATTATGAATTTTCGCTCAATAATTGCAATTGACAATCTCGGTTTGTCTTGCCATTAGGGGCCTTATTGTATAGAAATGAACATCAATGTCATGGTGGCCAATGAGAGCCACGCCTGCTATGCGGAAGAAATCTGTCAGGAAATCTACGTGTCTTCCCTGGAACGCAAGACCGGCATCGCCAAGCGTACGCCGGAATACATTATAGAAAAAATGAAAGCCGGCAAAGCGGTCATCGCCCTGACCGACGAAGGCGAATTCGCGGGATTTTCCTACATCGAATCCTGGGGCGGCAAGAGTTTCGTCGCCAACTCCGGTCTCATCGTCGCGCACAAATTCCGCGGACAAGGCATCGCCAAGCGGATCAAGGAGCAGACCTTCATCCTCTCGCGGACGCTGTTCCCGGACGCGAAGATCTTCTCCATTACGACCGGCGCGGCCGTGATGAAGATGAACTACGAATTCGGTTTCCGCCCCGTCCCCTATACCGAGCTCACGGACGATCCGGAGTTCTGGAAGGGCTGCGAAGGCTGCCGTCACTTCGACATCCTGCAGAGCCACGACTACAAGATGTGCATCTGCACGGGTCTGCTCTATGATCCCAAGGAGCATCTGGAAATCCATCACCCCGGTGAATAGACCTCCGGCCAGGCCGGAACCAACGAGTAAAAAGAGTAAGCAGATATGGAAAAGAAAAAGAAAGTCGTCGTCGCGTTCAGCGGAGGTCTGGACACCTCCTACACGGTGATGTACCTCGCCCGGGAAAAAGGCTATGAGGTCCATGCCGCCTGTGCCAACACGGGCGGTTTCAGCCCGGAGCAGCTCAAGACCAACGAGGAAAACGCCTACAGGCTCGGCGCCACGAAATACGTGACCCTCGACGTCACGCAGGAATACTATGCCAAGAGCCTTAAATACATGATCTACGGAAATGTGCTCCGCAACGGCACCTACCCCGTTTCCGTGTCCTCGGAACGCATTTTCCAGGGCATGGCCATCGCCCGCTACGCCAATGAGATCGGCGCGGACGCCATCGCCCACGGCTCCACCGGCGCCGGCAACGACCAGGTCCGCTTCGACATGACCTTCCTGGTCATGTGCCCGGACATGGAGATCATCACCCTCACCCGCGACGGCAACCTCAGCCGGAAAGACGAGGTTGATTATCTCAACGCACATGGCTTCAACGCCGATTTCGCCAAACTCAAATACTCCTATAACGTCGGTATCTGGGGCACTTCCATCTGCGGGGGCGAGATCCTCGACTCCACGCAGGGTCTGCCCGAGAGCGCCTATCTCAAGCAGGTCCGCAAGACCGGATCCGAAATTCTCAGCCTCGGCTTCGAGCACGGCGAACTCAAGAGCGTGAACGGCAAGGAATTCAGCGACAGGATCGCGGCCATCCAGGCCGTGGAAGCCGTCGGCGCCCCCTACGGCATCGGCCGCGACATGCACGTGGGCGATACCATCATCGGCATCAAGGGCCGGGTGGGCTTCGAAGCCGCCGCCCCGATGCTCATCATCGGCGCCCACCGATTCCTGGAGAAGTTCACCCTCTCCAAATGGCAGCAGTACTGGAAGGACCAGGTGGCCAACTGGTACGGGATGTTCCTGCACGAGAGCCAGTACCTCGAGCCCGTGATGCGGGACATCGAGGCCATGCTCGAGAGCAGCCAGCGCCACGTCAACGGCACCGTGACCCTCGAACTGCGCCCCTATGGCTTCTCCACCGTGGGCGTGGACTCCCCGGACGACCTCGTCAAGAGCAAGCTGGGCGAATACGGCGAGACGCAGAAGGGTTGGACGGCGGAAGACGCCAAGGGCTTCATCAAGGTCCTTTCCACGCCGCTGCGCGTTTACTACGGCAACCACAAAGACGAATTCCTCGATGATTAAAGTCGGCATCATCGGCGGCGCCGGCTACACGGCGGGCGAACTGCTCCGCATCCTGGTGAATCACCCGGAGGTGGAGATCGTCTTCGTGCACTCCGCCAGCAATGCGGGCAATTATCTTTACGAGGTGCACGGCGGACTGTTCGGAGACACGCAGCTGCGCTTCAGCGACCGTTGGGACCTCGCTGCGATCGACGTGCTCTTCCTGTGCTCCGCCCATGGAAAAAGCCGCGAATTCTGGGAGCAGAACGCCTGTCCGGCGGACTTGAAGGTCGTCGACCTGGCGCAGGACTACCGGGACGAGTCGGAGGGCTATGTCTATGGCCTGCCGGAGTGGCAGCGGGACAAGATCCGCCTGGCGCACAAAATCGCCAACCCCGGCTGCTTCGCCACGGCGATCCAGCTGGCGCTGCTGCCCCTCGCGGCGGCCGGATGGCTGCAGGCACCCGTCCACGTGACCGCCGTCACCGGCTCCACGGGCGCGGGCGTCAAGCCCTCGGCTACGACGCATTTCAGCTGGCGGACGGACAATCTGTCGACCTATAAAGTCTTTGAGCACCAGCATCTGCTGGAGATCCGGCGCAACCTCGGCGCTACGGTCCCGATCCAGTTCGTCCCGATGCGGGGCGACTTCGCCCGCGGCATCTTCGCCTCCGTGACGGTGGACTGCCCGCTGGACGGCGAACGTGCGCTGGCCCTCTATAAAGACTATTATGCCGATGCGGCATTCACCTTCGTCTCCGAGCGTCCGGTGGACCTCAAGCAGGTGGTCAACACCAACAAATGCCTCGTTGCGCTGGAGAAGCACGGGGACACCCTCGTGGTCTCGTCCGTGATCGACAACCTCCTCAAGGGCGCCTCCGGACAGGCGGTCCAGAACATGAACCTGATTTGTGGAATCCCCGAGACCACGGGCCTGAAGCTGAAGGCATCAGCATTCTAGCATATGAATCTTTTCGATGTCTATTCCCTTTTCGACGTCACCCCCGTACGGGCGAAAGGCTGTACCGTCTGGGATGACAGGGGACAGGAATATCTCGACCTCTACGGCGGACATGCCGTCATCTCCGTGGGCCACAGCCACCCGCACTACGTCGAGGCGCTGAAGGCGCAGCTCGACAAGATCGGATTCTATTCCAACAGTGTCCGGAATCCCCTGCAGGAAGAGCTGGCCCGCCGCATCGGCGAAGTCAGCGGCTATGAGGATTACGCCCTGTTCCTGGACAACAGCGGCGCGGAGTCCAACGAGAACGCCGCCAAGCTGGCATCCTTCCACACGGGCAAAGACCGCATCGTCGCATTCCGCCGCAGTTTCCACGGGCGCACTTCGGGCGCCGTGGCGCTGACGGACAATCCCGCCATCGTCTCCCCCTTCAACGCGCATCACCGCGTGAGTTTCGTCGATCTGAATGACACTGACGCCGTAGAAGAAGAGCTTCGCAGGGGCGACGTGGCCGCGGTGATCGTCGAAGGCATCCAGGGCTGCGGCGGCATCCATGTGCCGGGGCCGGCGTTCCTGCAGGCGCTCAGCCGCCTGTGCGGGCAGTACGGCGCCGCGCTCATCCTCGACGAGGTGCAGAGCGGCTATGGCCGGACCGGCAAGTTCTTCGCCCATCAGTGGGCGGGCATCCGTCCGGACATCATCACGATGGGAAAGGGCATCGCCAACGGTTTCCCCTGCGGCGGGATCCTCATCTCTCCGAAGTTCCAGGCGCGCAAGGGCATGCTGGGCACCACCTTCGGCGGCAACTACCTCGCCTGCGCCGGCGCCCTGGCCGTGCTCGACATCCTTGAGCGGGAAGACCTGCTTGCGAACGCTCTCGCCGTCGGCGACTATATCCAGGCACGGCTGCCCTCGAGTCCCCGCATCAAAGAGGTGCGCGGCAAGGGCCTGATGCTGGGCATCGAGATGAACGAGCCCGTCGCTCCCCTGCGGCAGGCGCTCCTCTATGACAAACACGTATTTACCGGCGTCGCCGGTCAGAACATGATCCGGCTCCTGGCCCCGCTCTGCCTGACGAAAGCCGAGGCGGACCGGTTCCTGGAGGCATTCAAGGAGGTATTGGGATGAAATCATTTTTCCACGTAAGCGATATCGGCGACCTCGGCGCAGCGCTGGAGGAAGCCTTGCAGGTAAAGGCCAACCCCTTCGCCTGGAAGCATCTCGGGCAGGACAAGACCATCATGCTGGTCTTTTTCAACAGCAGCCTTCGCACCCGGCTGAGCAGCCAGAAAGCGGCGCTCAACCTCGGCATGAACCCCATCGTGCTCAACATCGGCCAGGACAGCTGGAAGCTGGAGACGGAACTGGGCGTGGTGATGGACGGAGACAAGTCCGAACACCTGCGCGAAGCCATTCCCGTGATGACCAGCTACTGCGACCTGATCGGCATCCGCTCCTTCGCCGGCCTGAAGGACCGGGAATACGACTACAACGAGACCGTCCTCAGGCAGTTCATCGAATATGGCGGCAAGCCCGTGATCAGTCTCGAATCCGCCACCGTGCACCCCTGCCAGGCTTTCGCGGACCTCATCACGATCGAGGAATACCGCAAGAAGAAGCGCCCCAAGGTGGTCCTGACCTGGGCCCCGCACCCGCGGGCGCTCCCCCAGGCCGTGCCGAATTCCTTCGCTGAATGGATGAACGCGGCGGACGTCGAGTTCGTGATCACGCATCCCCGCGGCTACGAGCTGGATCCGGCCTTCGCCGGCAAGGCCCCCGTGGAATACGACCAGATGAAGGCCCTGGAAGGCGCCGATTTCGTGTATGCCAAGAACTGGAGCTGCCCGGGCGTCACGGACCCTTCCCGGTACGGACAGGTCCTGAGCCAGGACATGGCCTGGACCGTGGACGCGAAGCACATGGCCGTCACGAACGACGCTTATTTCATGCACTGCCTGCCCGTGCGACGCAACATGATCGTCTCCGACGAGGTGATCGACGCCCCCACGAGCCTGGTCATCCCCGAGGCGGCCAACCGCGCCGTCTCCGCCCAGGTGGTGATGAAACGGATGCTCGAGAGCCTATGATCAGCCTCTACAAAATAGGTGGCAACGTGGTGGACGACCCGCAGGCGCTGGAGCGCTTCTGCGCGGAATTCGCGGCCCTGCCGGGCCCGAAGGTCCTCGTCCACGGCGGAGGCGTGCGCGCCAGCCAGGTGCAGAAAGCCCTGGGCCAGGAGCCTGTCAAGATCGAAGGCCGGCGCGTCACCGACGCGGCCGCGCTCGAGGTCGTGACCATGGTCTATGCCGGCTGGTGCAACAAGGACATCGTCGCCCGCCTGCAGGCGCACGGCTGCAACGCCGTCGGCCTGTCCGGCTGCGACGGTGCGGCGGTCACCGCCCGCAGGCGCCCGCCCAAAACCCTCTCCGACGGCGTCACACAGGTGGATTTCGGTTTTGTCGGGGACGTCACGCCGGAGAGCGTCAATGTTCCCTTCCTGGAGCTCTTGCTGGATGCGGGCATGACGCCCGTGCTCTGCGCCATCAACCACGACGGAGCCGGACAGCTGCTCAACACGAACGCCGACACCGTGGCGGCGTCGATTTCTGTCGCTTTGGGTGCAAAACTATTTTATTGTTTCGAAAAAAATGGCGTACTTTGTACTCCGGAAGACGACTCCAGCGTTATCCCCTCCCTCGATCCGGCCGGTTATGCCCGGCTGAAAGCCGAAGGACGCGTCGCCGACGGGATGATTCCCAAACTCGACAACGCGTTCCGGGCCTTGCAGGACGGTGCCTGCGGCGTAGTCATCCGGAATGCATCCCGGCTGTCGGAGCCGGGCGGTACGGAACTGAAGATATGAACTTGTACGAAGATTCCATACAGCTCCTGCGGCATCTCGTCCGCATCCCCTCCCTCTCCGGGCAGGAGGCGGAGGTGGTTGCCTGCGTGCGCCGTTTCCTTTCCGACTGCGGCATTCCCTCGGAAGAGGTCCGCGGGAACGTCCTCGCCCTGAACCGACGGTTCGATCCCGCCAAGCCTACGCTCGCCCTCGACGCCCATCTGGACACGGTCCCGGCCAACAACGGTTATACCCGTGATCCCCATGACCCCGGCAACGACCCTGATATCCTTTATGGCCTGGGCTCCAATGACGATGGCGGAAGTGTAGTGTCGATGACTGCTGCATTCCGCCATTTTTTTGAAGCCGACATGCCTGTCAACCTGATGCTCATCCTCTCCCGGCAGGAAGAGGTCAGCGGTCCCGACGGCGCCCGCTGGCTCTTTGCCCCGGACGGCCTGTTCGCTTCCGGTGGACGCTTTCCGATGCCGCGCTGGGTGATCGTGGGAGAGCCCACCGGGATGCGCGCCGCGACCAGTGAGCGAGGCCTGCTGGTAATTGACGGTCAGGCGCAGGGCGTCAGCGGGCACGCCGCCCGGGGAGAGGGCGTCAACGCCCTCTACATCGCCCTGGACGACATCGCCGCCCTGCGGGCCCACCGGTTTGCCCGCATCTCTCCGTTGATGGGCGAGGTGAAGCTGAACGTCACCCAGATCGAGGCCGGACAGGCGCACAACGTCATTCCCGACCGCTGCCGTTTCGTGGTGGACATCCGCCCGACGGAACAATACTCCAACGAAGAGATTGTCGACGAGCTGCAGGCCCTCTGCCGGAGCAGGCTCACGGCCCGTAATCTTCTGAACCGCTCGTCGGCCACACGCGAGGGCTCGCCGCTGCTGCGTGCCGTCCGCACGCTCGGCATCGAGGCCTATTCCTCCCCCACCACCTCCGACTGGATGCGCATTCCGTGCGACGCCGTCAAGATGGGCCCCGGAGAATCCATCCGCTCCCACAAGGCCGACGAATTCATCCTTGCCCGGGAGATACGGGAAGGTATCGACAAATATATCGCATTCATTGAGACGTTCTATGGCAACACTTTGGAATAAAGGAACTTCTGCTACGGAAGCAGTTGATCGTTTCACGGTCGGCAACGACCGGATCCTGGATCTCCGCCTCGCACGCTACGACGTGCAGGGATCCCGGGCGCACATCCGCATGCTGGAGCATATCGGCCTGCTTACCGCCGAAGAATTCGCCGCGCTGGACGCCGCGCTGGGCCGTATTGCCGAGCGCATCGAAGCCGGGGATTTCTCGCTGGAGAACGACGTCGAAGACATCCATTCCCAGGTGGAGCTGCTGCTCACCCGCGAGCTCGGCGAAGTCGGCAAGAAGATCCACTCCGGGCGCTCGCGCAACGACCAGGTGCTCGTGGACCTCAAGCTCTTCCTGCGGGACGAGCTGAAAACGGTCCGCGGCGAGGTGCTGACGCTCTTCCGGCGCCTGCAGGAACTCAGCGAGCGGCACAGGGAGGTGCTGCTGCCCGGCTATACGCATGCGCAGGTGGCCATGCCCTCCTCTTTCGGGTTGTGGTTCGGCGCCTACGCCGAAGCCCTGGTGGACGATATGTATGCGCTGGGCGGCGCCTACAGGGTCGTCAACCGCAACCCGCTTGGCTCCGCCGCGGGATATGGCAATTCCTTCCCGCTGGACCGGCAGATGACCACCGGCCTGCTGGATTTCGACTCCCCGGTCTACAACAGCGTCGCCGCCCAGATGCAGCGGGGGCGCACCGAACGGACCGTGGCTTCCGCCCTCGGCGGAATCGCACTGACGCTCAATAAATTCGCGGCGGACTGCTGCCTGTATATGTGCCCCAACTTCGGCTTCATCCACTTCCCGGACGAGTTGACCACGGGCTCCAGCATCATGCCGCACAAGAAGAATCCCGACGTGTGGGAAATCCTGCGCGGCAAGTGCAACCGCATCCTTTCCTGCGAGAACGAAATCGCCATGCTGTGCAGCAATATGCCCCACGGTTACCACCGCGACTACCAGCTGCTCAAGGACATCCTCTTCCCTGCCCTGGAGCTGACGCACGAGTGTCTGCAGATGACGGACTACATGCTCGCACACATCGAGATCAATGAAAAGATCCTCGAGAATCCGCTTTATGACCATCTTTTCACGGTCGAGGAGGTGAACCGCCGCACCCTCGCCGGGGTTCCCTTCCGCGAAGCATACCGGCAGGTGGGCGTGGAAGTGAATGAGGGCCGTTTCCGTTATGGCGGCGGAAATCCCGCAACGATGAAGGCGTCGGATCTGGGCCACACCCATCTGGGGAGCCTGGGTAATCTCTGCAACGACAAGATCGCCGCGCTGATGGCAGCGGCGTCCGATTGGAAATAAGTAACAGCATATCAATATATGGCAACACGCAAAAAAGTGAAACTCGTCCTGCAGAACGGACGCACAATGGTGGGCTGGGGATTCGGCTACGACGGTCCCTGCGACGGAGAAGTGGTCTTTTCCACGGCCATGGTGGGTTACACGGAAAGTCTTACGGATCCTTCCTATTCGGGCCAGATCCTCTGTCTGACCTACCCGATCCTGGGCAACTACGGTATCCCGGCGATGGAACTGGATGCATACGGAATCATTAAGAGTTTCGAGTCCGAGAAGATCTGGATCCGCGGCCTGATCGTGACCGATTACAGCGAGAATTTCAGCCATTGGGACGCCGTCCAGAGCCTTGGCGACTGGATGGCTTCTCAGAAGATTCCCGGCATCTGCGGCATCGACACGCGCCTGTTGACCCAGATCCTGCGCGAAGAGGGTACGATGCTCGGAAAGATTGTCCCGGCGGATGACGAAAGCCCGTTCGACGTGCCTGATCCCCACCGGGAGAATCAGGCCGCGCTGGTGAGCTGCAAGGAGATCATCCATTACGGGCAAGGCGAAAAGAAGGTCGTGCTGGTGGACTGCGGCGTGAAGCACCAGATCCTGCGCAATCTGGTCATCCGGGGGGTCGAGGTCATCCGCGTGCCCTGGGACTACGATTTCAACCAGCTGGAATGGGACGGCCTGTTCCTCTCCAACGGCCCGGGCGACCCGATGCACTGCCAGGTGACCGTGGAGCACATCCGCAAGGCGATGCAGACGGGCAAGCCCATCTGCGGCATATGCATGGGCAACCAACTGCTCGGACTGGCCGTCGGCGCCTCCACCTATAAACTGAAATACGGCCACCGCTCCCACAACCAGCCGGTCCGCCAGGTGGGCAGCGACAAGTGCTACATCACGGCGCAGAACCACGGTTTCGCCGTGGACGACGCCACCCTGCCCGCAGACTGGGAGCCTTATTTCATCAATATGAACGACGGCACCAACGAGGGCATCCGCCACAAAACCAAGCCCTTCTTCTCGGCCCAGTTCCACCCCGAGGCCTCCAGCGGCCCGGAAGATACCGAATTCATTTTTGACGACTTTATCTCCAGATTATGATCGACTCCAACATAAAGAAAGTATTGGTGCTCGGATCGGGCGCCCTCAAGATCGGCGAGGCCGGTGAATTCGACTACAGCGGCTCGCAGGCCCTCAAGGCCCTGCGGGAGGAAGGCATCAGCACCGTCCTGATGAATCCCAACATCGCCACGGTGCAGACCTCCGAAGAGGTTGCCGACAAGGTGTATTTCCTGCCCGTGACCCCCTTCTTCGTGGAAAAGGTCATCAAGAAGGAGCAGCCGCAGGGCATTCTGCTCTCGTTCGGCGGCCAGACGGCGCTCAACTGCGGCGTGGAGCTGTACAAGAGCGGTGTGCTGGAACGGTACGGCGTCCAGGTGCTCGGAACCCCGGTTCAGGCCATCATCAACACCGAAGACCGCGAACTCTTCGTAGAACGTCTGGACGAGATCCAGGTCAAGACCATCAAGTCGCACGCCGCGTCCAACCTGGAGGAGGCGCGCGCCGCCGCCCGGGAAGTCGGCTATCCGGTGATCCTTCGCGCGGCGTACGCCCTGGGCGGCCTGGGTTCCGGCTTCTGCGAAGACGAGCAGGAGCTGGAGACCGTCGCCCGCAAGTCTTTCTCCTTCTCGCCCCAGGTGCTCGTCGAGAAGTCGCTGCGCGGCTGGAAGGAGATCGAATTCGAGGTGATGCGCGACCGCTACGACAACTGCATCTGCGTCTGTAATATGGAGAACTTCGATCCGCTGGGCATCCATACCGGCGAGAGCATCGTGGTGGCTCCGTGCCAGACGCTCAGCAACGATGAATGCAATTTCCTTCGCAAAAAGGCCATCGAGATCGTCCGCCACATCGGTATCGTGGGCGAATGCAACATCCAGTATGCTTTCAGCCCGGACGGTGACGATTACCGCGTCATCGAGATCAACGCCCGCCTGAGCCGCTCTTCTGCCCTGGCCTCCAAGGCCACGGGCTATCCCCTCGCTTTCATCGCTGCCAAGCTTGGCCTGGGTTATGGCCTGCACGAGCTCAAGAACACCGTGACCAAGACCACCCCGGCCTTCTTCGAGCCGGCGCTGGACTACGTGGTCTGCAAAATCCCCCGCTGGGACCTCAACAAGTTCAAGGGTGTCTCGCGCGAGATCGGTTCCAGCATGAAGAGCGTCGGCGAAGTGATGGCCATCGGCCGCACCTTCGAAGAGGCCATGCAGAAAGGTCTGCGCATGATCGGCCAGGGAGCCAACGGTTTCGTGTGCAACAAGCCGTTCAAGAAAGAGGACCTGGACGATGCGCTGCGGCATCCGACGGACACGCGTATCTTCGCCGTCGCGGCGGCTTTCGAGGCGGGCTACACCGTCGACCGCATCTACGAGCTGACCAAGATCGACCGATGGTTCCTGGACAAGTTGTACAATATCGAGAAGACTTATCAGGAGCTCGAATCCTGCAAAAATCTGACGGACATCGGCTTCGACCTGCTCCGCAAGGCCAAGTGCCAGGGTTTCTCCGACGTTCAGATCGCCCGTGTGCTGGGCGCGTCGGAAGCGAAGGTGCGCGAGCTGCGTGCCTTCCTGGGCCTGCGCCCGTATGTCAAGCAGATCGACACCCTGGCCGCGGAATTCCCTTCTTCGACCAATTATCTGTATCTGACCTACAACGGCGAAGTGGACGACATCACCTTCGACGACGGATCCAACACGGTCATCGTCCTGGGTTCCGGCGCCTACCGCATCGGCAGCAGCGTGGAGTTCGACTGGTGCGGCGTGAACGCCCTCAATACCCTGCGCAGGAGCGGCTACAAGGCCATCATGATCAATTACAACCCCGAGACTGTCTCCACCGACTACGACGTCTGCGACCGCCTCTATTTCGATGAGCTGAGTTTCGAGACCGTGATGGAGATCTGCAGCCTCGAGAAGCCCTACGGCGTGATCGTGAGCGTGGGCGGACAGATCCCCAACAACCTGGCCGTGCCGCTGATGCGGGCCGGCGTCCATATCCTGGGTACGACGGCCCACGACATCGACCGGGCCGAGGACCGCAACAAGTTCTCCCAGATCGTGGACAAACTCGGGATCGACCAGCCGCGCTGGAGCGAACTCACGACGATGGCGGACGTGGACAAGTTCGTCGATGAAGTCGGCTTCCCCGTGCTCGTGCGTCCGTCTTATGTGCTTTCCGGCGCCGCCATGAATGTCTGCTACAGCAAGGAGGACCTGCGTATCTTCCTGGACATGGCCGTCGAGGTGTCCGAAGAGCATCCGGTGGTCATCAGTTCCTTCATGCAGCGCTGCAAGGAGCTGGAATGCGATGCCGTGGCCGATGGCGGCAAGGTCATTGCCTACGCCATCTCCGAGCACATCGAGTTCGCCGGCGTACACTCCGGCGACGCCACGATCCAGTTCCCGCCGCAGAAGATCTACGGCATCACGGCCGCCAGGATCCGCAAGACCACGGCCGCCATCGCCGCGGAGCTGCATATCACCGGTCCCTTCAACATCCAGTTCCTCGCCACGGACAATTACATCAAGGTCATCGAATGCAACCTGCGCGCCTCCCGCAGTTTCCCGTTCGTATCCAAGGTCTTGAAGGTCAACTTCATCGACCTGGCGACGCGCTGTATGCTCGGGCAGCGGCCGGAGCGCATCGACATCGATCCCTTCGAGCTCGACTACGTCGGCATCAAGTGCTCGCAGTTCTCCTTCGCCCGCCTGGGCAAGGCGGACCCGGTGCTGGGCGTGGACATGGCGTCCACCGGCGAGGTGGGCTGCATTGGAGACACCCTCGACGAGGCGCTGCTCAAGTCGATGATTTCCGTCGGACACCGCATCCCGGAGAAGTCCATCCTCATCTCCTCCGGCAACCCCCTGCAGAAGGCCGACCTGCTGCGCGCCTGCCAGCTGCTTGCAGAAAAGAATTATACGATCTACGCCACCGGCGGCACTTGCAAGTATTTGAATGAGAACGGCGTCCAGGCGCTCCGCGCCCTCTGGCCGAACGAGCGGGAGGATGGTGTGCCTGCCGCCCTGGACCTCATCCGGCAGCACAAGGTCGAGCTGGTCGTCAACATCCCCAAGAACTTTACGCGAAAGGAGCTAAGCAATGGTTACCAGATGCGGCGTGCGGCCATCGACTTCAACGTCCCGCTGATCACCAACAGCCGCCTGGCGACCGCCTACATCCGCGCTTTCTGTTCCGTTCCGCAGGATGCGATCGGCATCAAGAGCTGGGATGAATACTAGGTTTTTCCATCATCTGCTCGCGCTCGCCGTCGTCGCCGTCTGGGGCGTGACCTTCGTGAGCACCAAGACACTGATTTCCGCAGGACTGGATCCTGCGGAAATCTTTCTTGTCCGCTTCCTGCTGGCTTACACCGGCATCTGGGTCCTGTCGCTCACCCGGAAGGGGCGTACGCGGCTTTGGAGCCGCAGTTTGGGCGATGAGCTGCTGTTCGTCTTCCTCGGCATGTCTGGCGGGTCCTTCTATTTCCTGACCGAGAACACAGCCCTTGCTTATACGCAGGCGGGCAACGTGTCTTTCCTGGTGTGCAGCGCGCCGCTTTTCACGGCCATTTTCAGCCTGGTTTACCGGCGTTTGCGCCGTGACCGTTTTGCAGATGCGATGGAGCGTGTCGGCTCCGGCTGGATGCTGGCCCTGGGTACGATGCTGGCTTTGGGCGGCATGGCGCTCATGCTTTTCGACGGGCAGCGTGTACAGGTCTCGCTGCGCGGCGACCTGCTTGCCCTCGGCGCAGCCCTCTGCTGGGCGCTCTACAGCCTTTTCATGGGCAAGATGACGGAGGAATACGGGGCTGTCTTCGCTACGCGCAAGGTGTTTGCGTACGGCCTGTTGACCATCCTCCCCTTCCTGATCGGCCGTGATTTCGCCCCGCTGGAGCTTTTCCGGGAACCGGTGGTCTGGGGCAATCTGCTGTTCCTCGGGCTGATCGCTTCCCTCGCCTGCTTCATGGCCTGGAACCTCGTCATGTCCAAACTCGGCAACATCACGTCCGTGAACTATGTCTATCTGAACCCGGTCTTTACGCTGATCTCCGCAATGATCATCCTCGGCGAACGCCTGACCCCTGCCGGAGCCGTCGGCTCCGCGCTGATCCTGCTCGGAGTTATCCTCGCAGGCCGGCGGGCCCGATAAAAAAAAATTTGCAATTCACCCAAAAATACCTATCTTTGCAATCCCGAAAAGCAAAAGGTGCTGTAGCTCAGATGGTAGAGCAAAGGACTGAAAATCCTTGTGTCGGCAGTTCGATTCTTCCCAGCACCACTAAAATGTGCCTCCTAACATCGTAGGAGGCACATTTTGTATATGGGACTCACCACAAACTCACCACATCGGGAGAGTATGCCCTAGAATATGACGAAAGGCCCCGCTGGTTTCCCAGGCGAGGCCGAACAGATATTTTAAACAAGCTATAGGCTTGCCTGAACAAAGATAAGTGAAAATTTCCACATTCGCTATTTCCACTTTTTCTCCCCAACTTCACGTCAAGATAAACACTCTTGACTATGAAGATCCTCCTCGACAATGGCCACGGCATCGACACGCCTGGCAAACGCAGCCCCGACGGGCACTTCCGTGAATATGCCTACAACCGCTACCTCGCCTTCCGCATCCGGGAGCAGCTGACCGCCATGGGCCTCGACGTCCAGCTCCTGGTTCCCGAGCGCGAAGACATTCCCCTCCCCGAGCGCTGCAAGCGCGTCAATAAGATCTGCAAGCAGTACGGCTCCGACCAGGTCCTCCTGATCTCTCTCCACGTCAATGCTGCCGGCAACGGCAAAGAATGGCTCAACTCCCGCGGCTGGTGCTGCTTCACGACTACCGGCCAGACGAAGGCCGATGCCCTGGCCACCTGTCTCTATGAAACTGCACAGGCCCAGCTGCCCGGCCACCGCATTAGGAAAGATACTGCAGACGGAGATCCCGACCTGGAGAAAGACTTCTACATCCTCCGGCACACCTCCTGCCCAGCCGTCCTGACCGAGAACCTCTTCATGGATAACCAGGACGATTTAGCCTTCCTTGAGTCCGCAGAAGGCTCCCAGGCCATCGTGGACCTGCACGTTGGAGGAATCCGCCGCTACCTCTCTTTGTAGCCCCAAAACCGCACGAAAAGCCCCGGCCACAGCATCGCTGATGGTCGGGGTATTCTATTCGTTAAATCTGAATTTACACGTCCAGTAGAGTTTCCATTTCCTTTTCAAAGCTCTCATCAATCAAGGTCACGCGTTCTCCGGCCCGTAGGAATCCCTCACAGCATTGCCTGTTATTCTCCTTCAGGTTGGCAATCGTGCAGTCTGAATCATCCTGCCTGGATTCAATGACTGAACTTTTGCCAGTGATGTCCCCGAAGTGCTTGTCGATGTAGTCTCCGGTCATGGCCAGGCATATAAACCGGATATCGACCAGGTATTCATCCGTAAAATCATTCCTCCAGTCAAAAGGGACATAGCAGCCTTCCACAATGAGGTTCTGCCGGTTCTCTATGGCCGTCTTGATGATTTCGCGCACAATGGGCCAAAGGTAATCCGTGAGAGCCTCATCATCCAGCGGTGTGAGAGCGGTGTTTCCGCTACGGATCAGGCCCATTTTCAGATGGTCTATGGAAAAGGCCGGATACTTGTACTTCTCAAGCATCCGTTGTGCTAGAAGCGTCTTTCCCGTGTGGGATGCACCTGTAATCAGAATAACCATATGCTACACCCCGATCTTCTTGGCGCCATTCATCACGAACTCAATGCCCTTGGCAATGGCGCAGAACTTCCCGATAATCAGTCTATCACCGATGAAATCGTAGAAGTGCGTTACGTGCTTCTCGAACTGGTCTGCGCCATCAACATCATCATAATAGGTGTAGTCTCCGACGACGATGCGGGGATTCTTCACCACATTCTTGATGAAGCAAAGCCTTGGAAGATTCGGATTCGGGAAGGCAGCGTTCGGGTCGGGCCTGTTGGTAATATTGTTCATGGTGGAAATCTCGATTTATCAGTGGATATTGGAGACAATCAGCCAGAGGCTGACGGCAATCATCACGCCTGCGACGATCTTCTGATAGCGTTTCCGGTTGACATTACGGATACAGCGCATGGCTATGAAATTCCCGAGCATCATGGCGGCGCCTATCATCAGACCGCTCAGCAGGATGTTTCCGCTCATCAGGTTCAGTTTGCCATAGACCATCGCTTTGACGATGTGCATCACCGAGGCGGCAGTGGCTTCGCTTGCGATATAGCTTACCGGGGCGAGGTCCAGAGAAAGGAATACGGCACTGCTGAGAGGTCCGGAAATGCCCAGAAGGCCGTTGATGAGCCCGGTCACGCCGCCGCCGACAATCATCGTGGCCGGCTTGTGCGGAAGGGTCATCTTTCCCCGCAGTTTCAGGATGGCAAACACGATGAGGAAAACGCAGAGGATAATGGTCATGG
>JAAYCA010000076.1 GCA_012744435.1 Bacteroidales bacterium | reverse complement strand
GTCGTCGGCTCGGTGTACATACCGAAACGGATCAGGTCCTCGCGGCGGGTAGGCTCCCACACCAGCTCCAGGCCACGCTCGTCGAGAATGGTCTTGAGGGTGATCTCGTCACGCGGAACGGCGCCCACGCGGTTGCGGACCTGATTGATCATGGCAAGCGCCTCATCCGTCTTTCCGAGGCGGAACTTGGCCTCGGCGGAGAGCAGGAGGGCGTCGGCATAGCGGAACACCACCATATCGGCATCCTGATAGTGGGTCATGCCGCGGAAGTAGTCGTTGGCCTTGTCGCACTCCGCCTTCTTCTGGCGGGCGCCGGCGCACCACATCTCATACTCCTCCTTGCTGCCGGAAGCCGGGCTGCCGTGATCGTTCTTGGCGGCGAAGGGCAGGTAGCTGAGCGTCTTCTTGTAGTCGCTGTTGATGGCCACCGGCGTTCCGTTCACCTCGATGTCGCCGGAATAGAAGAACATATTCCAGCGGGGATCCACGTTGGAGTAGTCCGTCACATCCGTGACAGGATCATAGGTCACGCCGAAGAGCTCGGCGGCATACACCGTCGCGGCGGGACCGTTCGCGCCACGTCCGCTCGCCAGGGCCATGATATGGTTGGAATGGAGCGAGTAGCCGGTCAGACGCTGCTGGACCATATAGGTGGAGACGTCGTTCGGACGGACGAAGATGTTCTCGACGGAGGATTCGTTGCCGGTCGTGAAGTTGGCGTGGTCGTCCGGATTGAGCTTGTAGCCCATCGAGGCGAGCTTCTCCTGGCAATAGATGACGGTCTCCCAGGCATTGCGGGCCGTGCCGTCCAGGGTGATGCTCTGAGCCTTGCCGAGGTCGGTGACCGTGCTGCCGACGGCGTCGATGCCGCCGGTGAACTTGCCGTCATTCCAGGTATCCTGCGCCCAGACGGCGGCGTTGGCCGCCAACTTGGCCATCATCATATAGCCGACCGCCTTGGTCATACGTCCGTAGTAAGCGGTGCCCAGCGCGGTGTTGCTTCCCTCGGGGAGGGTCGGGATGATCTCGGCCAGTTCGTCACGCACGAACTTGTACACCTCGCTTCTGCTCGCCTGGGAGGCTTCGGCGACGCTCATCTTGCTGGAAGTGACGATGGGCACGCGGGCGAACATGCTGACCGCCTGCATATAGAAGTACGCACGGATGGCGCGGATCTCGTTGATGTAGTCCTGCAGGAAGGCCTCGCCGCCGGCGTCCAGCATCTCCTGGATGTCGTCGATGCTGCTGTTGCACAGACCGATCAGCTTATACTGGAAGGACCACGCATAATTGATGTTCGCGTGGGACTTGTCCCAGGTCTGGAGGAAGATCTGCTGGTGGGCGCCACCGTCGACCCAGTCGCTGCGGCGACCCTGGTTGAAGCAGAGGTCGGAGGAGAACTCGGACAGGTAATGGAAGTTCTCACGGCCACTGTCGCAGTCGTAGCACAAACCTTGTCTGCCCATGGCAGTGTAGAGCGAGGCGACAGCGTTCAGGTACACGAGCGTCGAATTGCTGTATGCCTCTTCCTTGGAGAATTTGCTATAAGCCGTTTCCTCCAGGAAACCGGAGCAGCTGCTGAGAAGCACAACCGCCGAAAGAAGAATCGCAGAAAATATCTTTTTCATATCTCTATTTCATTAAAACAACTCAACCGTGTCTTAGAAAGAAAGCGTAACCCGGATCGTGTACGTCCTGGACAGCGGAGTGACGCTGCGCGCATCCACGCCGCCGTTGATGCTCTGGGAGTTGATCATCGGGGTCAGGCCGGAGTATCCGGTCAGGGTCGCCACGTTGTTGCAGGAGAGAGCCACGCGGGCGTTCTGGATGCCCTTGATGGCCTTGGTGAAATTGTAGCCGATCGTGATGTACTCGATGTTCACGTAATCTCCTTTTTCAAGCCAGTACGAAGAATGGCAGAAGTCGTAGATGTTGAGCTCAGGAGCACCCTTCATCACGTTCAACACCGGGAAGCTGCCCATATAGTTGAGCGAGTTGCGGGTGAAGTTGTAGATCTTGTGGCC
>JAAYCA010000012.1 GCA_012744435.1 Bacteroidales bacterium | reverse complement strand
GCGCTCGTGGACCAGGTGGTCGGCCTGCGCAAGGCCGGTTATGCGGTGGTCATCGTGAGCTCGGGTGCCGTGGCGTGCGGGCGCACGGAGCTGCGCATGGACGACGATCTGGACGGTGTCGCGCAGCGCCAGCTCTACTCCGCGGTCGGGCAGGTCCGGCTGATGGACCTTTATTACAGGCTTTTCCGCGACTACGGCCTGCCCGTCGGGCAGATCCTGACCACCAAACTCAATTTCGAATCCGAACGGGAGCGCGAGAACCAGCGCGCCTGCATGGAGGTGATGCTCGAGCACGGGGTGGTCCCCATCGTGAACGAAAATGACACCGTGAGCATCACCGAGCTGATGTTCACGGACAACGACGAACTGTCCGGACTCATCGCCGGGATGGTGGGAGCCGACTGCCTCATCCTGCTGAGCAATATCCCGGGCATCTATGACCGCCATCCGGACGAGCCGGGTGCGCAGGTGGTCCGCAGCGTCCGCCCCGGCGACGACCTCTCCCGCTACATCCGCGAAGAGAAGAGCGCTTTCGGCCGCGGCGGCATGTTCTCGAAGTACAACACCGCCCGGCGGGTGGCTGCCGGCGGCATCCGTGTATTGATTGCCGACGGCAAACGCGAGCATATCCTGCAGGATTTGCTGGAACGGCCGGAGGAGACCGTGTTTACCGAATTTCTCCCTTGAGCGATGAATCCCCTTTTTGAACGGGCCCGCGGCGCGAAGGTGCAGCTTGCGCGCCTGACGGACGCACAGCGCGCAGCCGCGCTGGAGGCCGTCGCCGGCGCCATCGAGACCCGCGGCGCACAGCTGCTTGCCGCCAATGCGGAAGACCTTTCGCGGATGGATCCGCAGAATCCCCTGTATGACCGGCTCAAACTGACCCCGGAGCGCCTGGCGGGCATTGCGGCCGACATGCGTCACGTGGCGGCGCTGCCGTCGCCCCTGGGCCGCATCCTGGACGACCGGACCCTGCCCAACGGCCTGCGCCTGCGCAAGCAGAGCGTACCTTTCGGCGTGATCGGCGTCATCTATGAGGCGCGTCCGAACGTGACCTTCGACGTGTTCTCGCTCTGCTTCAAGAGCGGCAACGTGAGCCTGCTCAAGGGAGGCAGCGACGCCGATGCATCCAACCGCGCCGCCGTGTCGCTGATCCGCGGCGTGCTCGCCGGGCTGGGCCTGCCGGAAGATGCCGTGTGCCTGCTCCCGGCCGGCCACGACGCCGTCGGCGAACTGCTCGGTGCCGTGGGTTACGTGGATCTCGTGATCCCGCGGGGCGGCCGCCGTCTCATCGATTTCGTGCGCGACCATGCCAAGGTGCCCTGCATCGAGACCGGCGCCGGGGTGGTCAATACCTATTTCGACGCCGCCGGCGATCTGGAGACCGGCCGTCGCATCGTACTTAACGCCAAGACGCGCCGCGTGTCCGTGTGCAACGCCCTCGACTGCCTGATCGTGCACGAGGGGCGCCTTCCGGACCTGCCGGCCCTGGTGGCGCCGCTCGCGGAGCACAACGTGGTTTTATACGCGGACGAGGCGGCACGGGCGGCCCTGGACGGCCGTTACCCGCTGCTGGAAGCCGCCACGCCGGAATCCTTCGGCACGGAGTACATGGATTACAAGATGGCCGTGAGGACCGTCGCTTCGCTGGACGAAGCCCTCGCCCATATCGACCGTTACGGCTCAGGCCACAGCGAGAGCATCGTCACGGCCGATGAAGCCGCCGCCGCCCGTTTCCGGGCGGAAGTGGATGCCGCCTGCGTGTACGTGAACGCCCCGACGAGCTTCACCGACGGCGCCCAGTTCGGGCTGGGTGCGGAGATCGGCATCAGCACGCAGAAACTCGGCGCCCGCGGCCCGATGGGCCTCGCCGAAATTACGACCTATAAATGGTTGATTGACGGGAACGGACAGACCCGTCCGTGATTATTTCATGTCTTCGATGTCCTGGTAGGGGACATTCGGGACGGCGTAGAGCAGTTTGTTGCGCTCCATCTCCGCCTGGCGCAGGCTGTCGATGAGGAACTGCTGCCGGGCCAGCTCGGCCGAATCGCGCTGCCATTGCTCCTGGGCCTTGCGCTGCTCCTCGGCCATCCGTTCGCGCTCCTGGCGCTCCAGACGGGCCTGGCGAAGGTTGGCGCAGGAAGAGAAACCGAGTAGGGTAAGCACCCCGGCGAGAATGTATGCGACCGTCTTTTTCATAGGGACAAAGTTATGCAATTCTTTTCAAATGACAAAACAGTAACTTCCCGTCATCGCCCCGGAGATGCATTCCGCCGCCCAGGCAGTACTTGAAATACCGGCAGTCCGCGCATTCGTCGCCGCGCATCCATTCCCGGTCCCGGTAGGGCCGGAATCCTTTCTCCCAAACGTCCATGAGGTCGTCGCCGCGGTAGATGTTGCCCTGGTGGTAGTCCGCGCGGATGCTGGCGCAGGCGGAGATGGAGCCGTCGGCGAGGATGGAAGCGGCGGTGATCCCGGCCTCGCAGCTGTAGAAGCTGTCCCGCACTTCTCCTTCATAGTTGCCCAGGAACCCTTCGCAGCCGTAGGAAGCGCGGATGCGGCCTTCTTTGCGCGTGGCGCGGATGAAGTCCAGCAGACCGCGGAATTCCGCAGGCGGCAGCTGCAGTTCCGGGTCGCCGGCGGCGCGCCCCATCGGGAACACGGTGAAAAGCCGCCAGGCCCGCACGCCCCAGCCGGTCAGCATTTCTTTGATGCGGGGGAGTTCGGCGTAGTTGCGCCGGTTCACGCAGGTGACCACGTCGAAGACGAAATCCTTCTTGTCCGCCAGCATGCGGATGGCCCGGGAGGCCCGCTCGAAGCTGAGCTTGCGGCCGCGCATCCAGTCATGGCTGTCCTGAAGGCCGTCCAGACTGATGGTGGCGCTGCGCAGGCCGCTGCGGAGCAGGGCCTCGAAACGCTCTTGCGTGAGTGCGAATCCGTTGGAGACCATGCCCCAGGCAAAGCCTTTTTCGTAAATGGCCCGGCCGCAGGCTTCCAGATCGGGCCGCAGGAGCGGCTCGCCGCCCGTGACGATGACGAAGACGGAATGCGGCTCACAGCGGGCGTTGACGCTGTCCAGCACATGCAGGAAGTCTTCGAGGGGCATGTCGGGGCTCTGCGCCACGGCCTTGCAGTCGCTGCCGCAGTGGCGGCAGGCGAGGTTGCAACGCAAGGTGCACTCCCAGAACAGCTGCTCCAGGGGATGGTCCCGCCGGACATCTTTCTGCAGGGCGTTGTGGATGTCGAGGGCAAGACGGTGCCGCAGATCGAGGGGGATGGCTCGCATGGGTGCAAAATTACATCTTTTTGGTCATATCGTGCAAGAATTCCTCCCCCGTATGGGGTAACTTTGTCCATGCCGGGACCTCCGGGTCTGGCGATCCCGTCAAACGTAAGATGGGATAAGATATCAGATAAAGATTGGTTAGTTGTTATTAATTGATTGGAGAAAGCCCTGTCGCTGTGAAGCGACAGGGCTTTTCTTTGAATCCGGAATCTACAGGATCTGGAAGTCCAGGGCCCTCAGGTCTTCGTTGCGGGAAGAAGAGCCATAGAGGATCAGGTAATTGCCGGGCTTGACGGACAGGCCGTCCACGGATTCATCGTAGAAGGAGAAAGCCTCGCCGTCGAGGGTGATGCTGGCCTTCTTCGTGGCGCCGGGAGCGATCTGGAGCTTCTGGAAGCCCTGCAGGGACTTGATCGGGGCGTCGGGGTTGTCAAGGGCCTTCACATAGACCTGGACGGTCTCGGCGCCGGGGACGGCTCCCGTATTGGTCACCGGGACGATGACCGTGACCTTGCCGTCTTTCTTCATGGCCGCCTTGCTGAGCCAGCCCAGGCCGTAGCTGAATCGGGTGTAGCTCAGGCCGTATCCGAAGGCGTACTGCGGCTGGCCGTGGAAGTAGCGGTAGGTGCGGCCTTCCATGCTGTAGTCCAGGAAGTCGGGCAGGTTGGCCGTCGAAGCGTAGAACGTGACGGGGAGCTTGCCGGAGGGGTTGTAATCGCCGAAGATCACGTCGGCGAGAGCCTTGGCGCCGCCCTGGCCGGGATACCAGGCCTGCAGGAGGGCGTCGTACTGCTCCTCGACGGGTGCGAAGGCGATCGCGGAGCCGGAGCAGTTGACGAAGACCACCGGTTTGCCGGTCTCGTGCATGGCGCGGACGAGGCGCTGCTGGACGGCGGGCAGCTCGATGTCGGCCTTGTCGCCGCCTTCGCCTTCCATCCGGGCGGAGATGCCTCCGATGATGATGATGGCGTCAGCGTCTTTCGCGAGGGCCTTCTCGGCGGCGAAGTCCGCATATTTGCGCTCGCAGAAGTCGGCCCGCAGTATGGCGAACGGACCCGTGCCGCGGCGGTACTCGATCTCTACGTCCACGGGCCTGCCTGCCCGGACCTCGAAGGTCTTGTAGGCGGCGCCGCGTCGGCCGAAGCCGAAACCGCCGCCGGCGGCCCTGGCGTTGTCCACGACGCGGCCGTTCACCTTGAGGACATAGCCGTTGTCGGAAGAGACGGTGTAGCTCAGGGGCCCGGTGAAGTCGGGCACGAAGCGGCCCTTCACGCGTACGGAGATCTTGTCCGTGGGGACGCCCTCGGCGAAGCCGTATGCGCCGAAGGTGCTGAAATCAAGCGTGTTGTAGTATCCGCTGGCGACGGGCTCTCCACGCAGGGCGTTGTTGTCGAAGAACTCGACGAACATGCCCTTGCCGTCATTGAAGTCGGGCAGGCGGTAAACCGTGTTGTAGTCGTCGGCAAGTTCGCAGCCCTTGCTGTAGAGGACCTCGGTGCCGGGAACGGCGGCCCTGATGCCGTCGAGCAGGGTGTGCTGGTGCTCCTCGGTGGGCGTGCCGCCGTAGTTGCCGTTCAGCAGGTCCACGTCGTCGGCATTGGGGCCGACCACGAGCAGGGTTCCGATGTCCTTGGAAAGCGGCAGCACACCGCTGTTTTTCAGCAGGACCATCGATTCGCGCGCGGCTTGCGTGGCCAGCGCGTCGTGCTCCTCGCTGCTGATCACCTCCTCGCCGAGTTTCGACCATGGGAGCCTCTCGGCCGGGTCGAACATGCCCAGCTCGAAGCGGCCGCGCAGGGTCCGCCGAAGGTGTACGTCGAGGTCTTCCTCCTTGACCAGGCCCTCCATATAACCCTCCACGAGGGCGATCATCACTTTGCCGCATTCGAGGTCGGCTCCGTTCAAGGCCACCTCCACGGCGGCGCTCAGGGCGTCGGGCTGGGTTTCGTGCTGGCCGGGCGTGTAATAGTTGTTGATGGCGTCGCAGTCCGTGACCACAATTCCGTCATAGCCCCATTTCCCGCGCAGGATGTTGTTGAGCAGCCGGTCGTTGGAGCTGCAGGGCACCCCTTCGTAGCGGTTGTAGGCGCTCATTACCTCGCGCACGCCACCCTCGACGACCAGTTTCTTGAACGCCGGGAGATACGTCTTCCACAGGTCACGCTGCGACACGCGGGCGTCGTAGCTGTGGCGCAGCGGTTCGGGGCCGCTGTGCACGGCGTAGTGCTTGGCGCATGCGTGGGTCTTGTAGTAATGCCTGTCGTTGCCCTGCATGCCGAGCACGGTCTGCAGGCCCAGTACGCCGGTGAGGTACGGATCCTCGCCGCAGGTCTCCTGGCCGCGTCCCCAGCGCGGGTCGCGGACAATGTTGATGTTGGGGCACCAGAAGGACAGCCCCGGATTGCCGGGGTAGTAGGTCGCGCCCATGGGGACGTCGAAGATGTCGTGGTCGGAGCGGTTCCAGTTGGCCCGGGCCTCGTCGGACACCTGCGAAAAGACGTCGTAGATCAGCTGCGGGTTGAAGGCGGCGGCCATGCCGATGGGCTGGGGATAGACGGTGTAGCCGTCCTGGCGGACGCCGTGGCAGGCCTCGCTCCACCAGTTGTAGGAGGGGATGCCGAGCCGGTCCACGGACACCTGCTTGTTCATCATCAGACCTACTTTTTCCTCGGGGGAAAGCAGCGACAGGAGGTTCTCCACGCGGTCCTCGATTTTGAGTTTGGGGTCCTGGAAGGGGTATTCCCAGGTCTGTTCAGGGGTACAGGCCGCGCCGGACAGGAGCAGGGCGGCGAGCAGGATCAGGTGTTTCTTCATATGCGGATAGGATTAAGATTTCTGTATCAAAGATATAGACTCATGCAAAACAAATCTATTAATCTCCGCGCATTTTCTTTCATTTTCAAGCCAAATGCCGTTTTCTCCGGCAGTCTCTCCCGTCAGGGAAGTTTTCCCGGATGCTTTTTAAAAACAAATCCTGTTTGTATCTTTGATCCCGGGAAATCCTGAATCAAAGCCATATGAAAGCAAAATCCATCCACGGCCTCCTTGCGCTGGCCCTGCTGGCCGCCTGCGGCCCCGCCAAAGTAGCCGAAGTCGGGCCCTACACCGTGTCCGTCATCGAGAAGAATGTCTACCATATCCAGGACAGCAACAGCGCCTACCCGCCGGGACAGAGCGTGGACGCCGAGGGTAGACCGCGGTTCAACAACTGCTCCGACATGTATCTGCTCGTCGGCAGGCAGAAAGCCCTGCTGATCGACCTGTCCAATGCCATCACCTGGGCGGACAATGCCGCGGAGTCGCTCCGCACGCTGGTCGGGGAGCGCACGGCGGGCAAACCGCTCACCATCACGTTTACCCACAACCATGGCGACCACACGGGGATGCTCCCGGCCTGGATCGACGATCCGGAGGTGCATTTCGCCCTGCCGCGCAAGGATTTCGCCCGCATGGCGGAGCGTTTCCCCGAGGCGCAGCGCAGCCTCTACGACGAAGGGGAGATCTTTGACCTGGGCGGCCTGCAACTGGAAGCGATCGAGGTGCCCGGCCACACGGCCGGCTCCGTGGTCTTCCTGCTGCAGGGGCATGACCTGCTCTTCTCCGGCGATGCCGTGGGCTCCGGCAGCGGCGTATGGATTTTCAACGCCGACGGCTTCGCGCAATATGTCTCCGGCGTACCGCACCTGCTCGAGGCCCTGGAGGAGCGCGGTGTCAGCGAGGAGCGCCTGCAGGTCTTCGGCGGCCATTTCCACCAGAATCCCAAAGGGAACGCACTGGACATGAAATACCTGCGCGACATGGAAGTCCTGTGCGGTCGGATCGAGAACGGCACTGCCGCCTCCGAGCCGTCCGGCCAGCGCCGGGGCCTCGAGACCAACTTCCGTTACGGCGATGCCGTCGTGACCTGGAGCGCGGAGCAGGCGGAGCAGTTCCGTTTGCGGCAGGGTCAGAACTGATAATAGATAAACGGCTGGATGTCGCCGCTGCGCAGCTGGATGACCAGCTGGACGGCGAGCAGGAATACCACGAAAATAACGGCCCAGGGCAGGCGTGTGAAGCGCGCCTGCAGGCGGTCGTAGCCGCGCGGCGGGATCAGAAGGCCGGCGCAGGCGACCAGCAGGACGACACACCAGAGCTTGCGCGCCGCCCAGAAGGGGGAGAGGTAAGCCAGGTCGAAGTCGGTGAAGATGCGGCGGAAGATCTCGCCGGCGTCCTGCAGGCTGCCGGCGCGGAAAAAGACCCAGCAGGCCATCACGAAGACCGCCGTCAGCAGCCAGCCCAGCGCCTTGACGGGCCAGGTGTCGGGGATCTTCTTCAACCATCCCCGGCAGAGTTTGTGCGCCGCCAGGCCTGCTCCGTGCAGGGCCCCCCAGAGGACGAACATCCAGGTGGAGCCATGCCAGAGGCCGGCCACGACCATCGTCAGGAAATTGTTGAGCAGGGTCCGCGCCTGTCCCTTGCGGTTGCCGCCCAGGGGGATATAGACATAGTCCCGGAACCAGGTGGACAGTGAGATGTGCCAGCGCCTCCAGAACTCCGTGAGGTTCAGCGAGCGGTACGGGAAGCGGAAGTTGACGTCCAGCCGGAAGCCCATCAGCGAAGCGATGCCGATGGAGAGGTCGCTGTAGCCCGAGAAATCCAGATAGATCTGCATCGTATAGCCGAGGACCGCCATCAGCAGCTCGAAGCCGGAATAGGAAACGGGGCTGTCGAAAGCGAGGTTGTTGTACACGGCGAGGTAGTCGGCGAGCACGCCCTTCTTCAGCAAGCCCAGGACGATGAGCCAGAGTCCCAGGCGCAGTTCGTGGCGCGTGGCGGGTTCGGCGCGGCGGATCTGCGGCAGGAATCTGCCGGCGCGGGTGATCGGCCCCGCGAGCAGCAGCGGGAAGAACGACAGGTAGAAACAGAACTCCAGGAAATCCGGATGCCCGTCATACCGGCCCCGGTACACGTCCACCGAGTAGCTGATCGCCTGGAAGGTGTAGAAGGAAATGCCGATGGGCAGCACGATGTCGCCCACCGCGAAATCGCTCTTCAGCAGCGGATTGAGGATCCCCTCCACGAAAAAGCCGCTGTACTTGAAATACACCAGCGCCGCCAGGTCGATCAGGATGATCAACGCCAGCAGTCCCTTTCCTGACGGAACGCGCCTGCTGACGGGTTCAATGAACGAGGGGGCGGACCCCCTCGAGCTCCCCTGCGTCGCTTCGCTCCAGGTTTTGCAGCAGATGCCGTGCGTGGGCGTTGTCGAAGCGGAGCCGGTGTCGCCTGACGGCGAAGGTGGGCAGGTGTCGTGCGTGGGCGTTG
>JAAYCA010000002.1 GCA_012744435.1 Bacteroidales bacterium | reverse complement strand
TGTTGATAAGTTATCAAAGCCATTAAACATCAAATTATTAGGTAAAGGAAAAAGTGTTTGGAAACTTGTTGAAATGCTGTTTGCGGAGGAGTTGAAAAAAGGGGATTTCCGCTTTTCGACAAAAAGAAAGATGAAAAGAACAGCTTGTCAACAGGGTTTTCAACCACCTTTGAAGCGCTTATGTTGATAAGTGGTAAAACGAGCTCTTGTCTGCAAGACAGAATACAAAGGGAAAACGACGTATTCTGCCGGGGTCTCTTTTTATCCGCCCGCTGGTTTGTCCTTTCCCAGACAGTCAGGAAAGGAATGCATGTCATCGTGCTTCCCAACCGGGAAGCGGCGGAATACTGTGCGGCGGACCTGTATCCCATGATCGAAGGAGATCGCGTCTATTTCCTTCCCGAATCCGGAAAAAGTGTAGAGAGAAGCAATTATAAATCCTCGCTGGGAGTACAGCGCACTTCCTGTATCGGAAAAATCCTGTCCGCAGACGGAAGCCTGCTGCTTGTCGTCACCTATCCCGAGGCGCTTTCGGAATCGATACCGGTGACGGAATCCATCCGGGAGGCCGTATTTGAAATAAAAGAAGGAAAAGAAATCTCCCACGGACAGATTATTGAAATACTGTCCGGGCTGGGTTTTGAGAAAGTGGATTTCGTCTCCGCCCCCGGACAATATGCCATCCGCGGATCCATCGTGGACATCTTCTCTTTTTCGGACAATTATCCATACCGCATCTCTTTCTGGGGAAATGAGATAGAGACGATCCACAGTTTTGATTGCAATACGCAGCTGTCCAGGGAGAGGGTCTCCTCCATCGAGATCGTACCGGATCTGGTGAGCCGGGAAGGAGGACGGGAACAAAGCATCACGGAGATTTTTCCGAAGGGGACGCTCGTCTGGCTGGATTCTTCGGATATGTACGCCCGGGAAAGTTTCTTCCAAGCATTCAAGCCTTTCCAGAAAGTCTATATCGACACGCCGCTCTCTTACGGCGGGATGGATACGATCGAATTCCATATCTCCCCGCAGCCTACCTTCAACAAAAATTTCGAACTCCTCACGGAAGACATCCGAAGCCGCATCGAAAGTGGTTACAAGGTGTTGATTTACGGCGAAAAGCAAAGCCAGCTGGAGCGTATCAAATCCATTCTCTCGCAGAACGGCGGCCTCCTTCCCGAATTCGTCGTCGGAAAGAATATACACAACGGCTTCATCGACGCGGAAAACAAGGTTTGCTGCTATTCCGACCATGAGATTTTCGACCGTTTCCACCGGGTGAGCCTGCGGCGCACCGTGGAGAAGAGCGAACAGCTCACCATCAATGACCTGAACGCCTTCAATATCGGGGACTACGTGGTCCATATCGACCACGGAGTGGGTGTTTTCGGCGGACTGGTGCGTCTGCGGGACGATTACGGCCGCGTGCGCGAAGTGGTCAAGATAACTTACAAGGACGGAGACGTGGTGTTCGTGTCCGTCCATGCGCTGCATAAAATCTCCCGTTTCCGCTCCCGCGAGGGAGAGGCCCCCCGGATCAACAAGCTGGGGTCCAAATCCTGGATTACCCTGAAATACAATGCGAAATCCAAGGTAAAGGATATCGCGAAGAATCTGATCCAGCTGTATGCCAAGCGGCGCGCATCCAAGGGATTCGCCTTCTCGGCGGACACCTACCTGCAGCAGGAACTGGAATCTTCCTTCATGTACGAAGACACGCCGGATCAGGAAGCGGCTACCGTTGCCGTCAAGCGGGACATGGAAGACAGCTGCCCGATGGACCGCCTCGTCTGCGGCGATGTCGGCTTCGGCAAGACGGAAATCGCCATCCGGGCGGCGTTCAAGGCCGTTTCCGACAGCAAACAGGTGGCCGTTCTCGTCCCGACAACCATTCTGGCCCTGCAGCATTTCAATACCTTCCGCCAACGCCTGCAGAACCTTCCCTGCAATGTAGATTATGTCAGCCGCCTGCGAACGGCAAAAGAGATAACGGACATCAAAAAGCGACTCAAGGAAGGTCAGATCGATATTCTCATCGGTACGCACAAGATCTTGGGGAAAGAGTTCGTTTTCAAGGATCTGGGCCTGCTGGTCATCGACGAGGAACAGAAATTCGGCGTGTCCGCCAAGGAACGCCTGCGCGAGATCAAGACCTCCGTGGACACCCTCACGCTTACGGCCACCCCGATCCCCCGCACCCTGCAGTTTTCCCTGCTCGGCGCCCGCGACCTGAGCATCATCAACACGCCTCCGCCCAACCGCATCCCCGTGCAGACGGAAATCATCCTCTTTGACGAAAAGGAGATCCGCAGCATCATCAACTACGAACTCAATCGCGGCGGCCAGATCTTTTTCCTGCACAACCGGGTGGAAGAACTGCCCGCTATCCGGGAAATCCTGCACCGGCTCGTGCCGGACATGAAGATCTGCGTAGCCCACGGCCAGATGGAGTCGCGCGAGCTTGAGACCCGGATGCTGGACTTCATCCGGGGGGATTACGACATGATGCTCTGCACCACCCTGATCGAGAACGGCCTGGACATTCCCAATGCCAACACGATCCTGATCAACCAGGCGCAGAACTTCGGCCTGAGCGACCTGCACCAGTTGCGCGGGCGCGTGGGCCGTTCCAACCGGAAGGCGTTCTGCTATCTGATCGTGCCGCCGCTGGTGAGCATCACCGACGACGCCCGCCGCCGGCTCAAGGCCATCGAAGAGTTTTCCGACCTGGGCAGCGGCTTCAATATCGCCATGCAGGACCTGGATATCCGCGGCGCCGGCCACCTGCTGGGGGGCGAGCAGAGCGGATTCATCATGGACATGGGGTTCGAAACCTACCAGAAAATCCTGGCGGAGGCCATGGAGGAACTGGGTGTGGAAACGGGCGTCACGACCCGGGGAGACCGGAGCAAGTTCGTGACGGAGTGTACGATAGAGACAGACCAGCCGGCACACATCCCGGACGAATACATCGATGTGACGGCGGAGAAGATCCGCATCTACCGCACCATCGACGCCATGTCCTCCGACAAGGAGATCGACCGCTATGCGGCCCAGCTTGCAGACCGTTTCGGCGCCTTCCCCGCCGAGATCGGCAACCTCTTCGAGGTCGTCAAGATCCGCAACCTGGGGGCGGCGCTCGGCTTCGAGAAAGTGATTGTCAAGAACGGCCTGCTGATCGCCTTCTTCATCGCGAACCCGATGTCGCCCTACTACAAGTCGCCCGTCTTCACCAAAATCCTGGAGAAAACGGCCGGAATGCCCCGGTATGAACTGAAGCAGACGGAAAACAAACTGAAAATCGTGGTTAGGGGTGTCGCCTCCCTCAAAGACGCCCACACGATTTTGGGTAAGTTGCGATAATTTAGTAACTTTGCACGTTTTCGACCATGGCCAATCTCGTAGTTGAAGCAGGAAACACCGCGCTGAAAGCCGCCTGGACCGAAGGGACCACCTTGGGAAAGACCTTCCGTTACCAGGGCGAGAAGAGGATGGAGTATCTTCTCTCCCTGCTTGAAAAGGAACGCCCCGAAGTCCTTACGGTGGCATCGGCGGCCGGCGTGCTTCCGGAAGAGGAAGCGCAGCTGCGCGGACATTGTGCCCACCTGCTCATCCTGGACAAGAACCATACGGAACTGCTGCTCCGGCACAACCTTCCCGAATACCTTTCTTTCGACCGCGCCGCCGGCCTGGTGGCCGCCGGGTTCCTTTTCCAGGACAAACCGGTGACCGTTTTCGACCTCGGCACCACGCTTACCGTCGATTTCCTGAGCCGGGAAGGCCGTTACCTCGGAGGAAATATTTCCCCGGGCTGCCGGACGCGTTTCAAGGCCCTGGAGCGCTATTCCCGCTCGCTTCCGCTCGTGGACACCCCGGACCGGATCGCCCCGGAAGGGCACTCGATCCGGAGCGCCATCGAGTCCGGCGTGATTTCGGGCATAATGTTTGAAATTGAAGGATACATCCGGCTCCGGCCCGAGAACATTGTGATTTTTACGGGCGGAGACGCAATTTATTTTGCCAAAAAGACGAAAAATTCGATATTTGTGGTTTCCAACATGGTTTTGATCGGCTTGGCCCTGATAACGGACGACTATGTCAAGAAGAATCTTAAATAGAGCTGGATTGGCCGCAATCCTGGCCGTATGCGCCGCTTTCAGCGCATTCGGGCAGGCAACGGGTACCTATACGCCATATTCCATCTACGGGGTCGGAGACCTCAGCCAGCCGGGTTCGGCCTACAACAAGACCATGGGAGGGGTGGGTATCGCGTCGCGCAACAACAGCTACATCAACCTCCTGAACCCGGCCGCCGTCACGGCGCGGGACACCCTCGCCTTCATGACGGACTTCTCCCTGTATTCCGACAATAAGATCTTCAAGCAGGGAGACATCACTTCGGCGAGCAACACCTTCAACATCAACGACCTGGTCATGTCGTTCCCGATCTGGCGCAGCTCCGCGATGATGGTGGGCATCATGCCTTACAGCGACACGGGATTCGGCTACAGTTTCAATTACACCGATCCGGCGCTGATCGGCCAGACGGGCAGCATTTCCTATTCGGCCGCGGGGCGCGGAAGCATCTACAAGGCGTTCGCCGCCGCCGGCGTGACCTTCTTCAAGCGGCTCTCCGTGGGCCTGCAATGGAATTTCTATTTCGGTGACATCGAGAAGACCTATTACACCACCTTCAACGACGCATCGTACAACAGCATCAAGAACGGCACCTCGGCCAAGATTTCCGGCCACGCCGGCAAGCTCGGCATCCAGTACGAGCAGCCGCTGGGGACCAAACTGACCCTGGGCATCGGGGCGACCTACACCACCGCCGCTTCCCTGCGGGGCACGGTGGAAGCGAGCCGTTTCTCCGCATCCAGTTCGGCTTCGTCCGACACGCTCTTCTTCCATCGCGACAATCTCGGCAAGGACAGCGAGGCGAAACTCGCCGGGGAGATCGGCGTGGGCGTGTCCCTGCGCGATGCCGGACGCTGGCGCGCCGAGTTCGACTACACCCGCTCCGACTGGACGGAATGCGGGCTGGACGGCATCCGCGGCTTTTCGGCCAGCAAAATGTTTTCCACGACCGCGACCGAAGCCTTCCGCATCGGTTTCGAAATCGTACCCAACCGCAACGACATCCGCTACTATCTCAACCATGTCGCATATCGGGCGGGCGCTTACCGGAAAAAAGACTATTTCTTATTGAATGGCAATGAGATAGTGTCCACGGGAATCACCCTCGGCGTGACCCTTCCGATCATCAACGGATACAACGGTCTCACGCTCGGCATGGATTTTGGACAGAGAGGTTCTGTAGAGAATGCCCTGATACGGGAACGCTACATCAATTTCTCCATCGGGTTCAATCTCTACGACATATGGTTCCGCAAGTACCAATACGAATAATATTAACGAGTTAGCGATATGAAAAAATTTATTCTTGTCATCCTGGCCCTGTCCACTACGCTGGTGGGGACCAACGTGTTTGCCCAGGGCAAGTACGGCGCCGACAGCGCGCAGTGTGTTACCAACCTTTCCTTCTATAAGGAGTACTTCAAGCAGAAGAATTACGACGAGGCTCTTCCGAGCTGGCGCAAGGCTTACAGCGTCTGCCCGCCGACGGCCAACCAGAACCTGCTTATCGACGGCACGACCCTGATGCGCCGCCTGATTACCGCGAACGCCAAGAACGCCACCTACCGCGCCGCCTTGGTGGACTCCCTGCTGACCCTGCACGACACCCGCGCCAAGTACTATCCGAATTACGCGGTGACGGCGCTCAACAACAAGGGTCTGGATCTTTCCAACTATGTCAAGAACGATCCCAAGAAGCTCTATGACGGCTTCGAGGGCATCATCGCCAACAACCAGGAGCAGACCCGCGCGACGGTCCTGCTGTTCGACCTGCAGGCCGCCATCGACCTCTTCCAGGCCGGCCAGCTGGACGCCGAGACCGTGATCAACGCCTACCAGCGCAACTCCGATCTGCTGGAGAAGGCCGCCCCGGCCAACGACAGCGAGAAGGAGCAGGTCGCCAATGTCAAGAACGACATGGGCAGCCTGTTCGCCGCCAGCAAAGTGGCCAGCTGCGAGAGCCTGATCGCCCTCTACAGCCCGCGCCTCGCGGCAGATCCGAACAACCTCCAGCTTGCGCAGAGCATCGTGAAGACCATGAGCATGACCGATGGGTGCGACGAGAACGACCTCTTCCTGCAGGCCGTCACCACGATGAACAACCTGGATCCTTCCGCCAGCTCCGCTTACTACCTGTTCCGCCTGCACGGCGCCCGCGGCAATGTCGACGAGGCGATCGTGTACATGGAGAACGCCCTGGCCAGCGAGGAGGTCGAAGACGCCCGCAAGGCCGACTGGACCTATGAGCTCGCGACCTTCTGCTTCAAGAACGGCCAGAACGCCCGCGCCTTCGAGTACGCTTCCAAGGTGGCCGAGGAGAACGAGGCCCTGTCCGGCAAGGCCTACTTCCTGATCGGCAATATCTGGGGTGCCTCCCGCTGCGGCGGCAACGAGATCGAGCGCCGCGCCCCGTACTGGGTCGCCTGCGACTACATGAACAAGGCCAAGGCCGCGGATCCTTCCCTGGCCGAGGAGGCCAACCGCTACATCAGCCAGTACAGCGTGTACTTCCCGGAGACGGCGGAAGCCTTCATGTACGACATCACCAAGGGCCAGTCCTACACGGTGGTCTGCGGCGGCATGCGTGCCACCACGACGGTGCGCACCAGATAGCTTGCACAGAAAAGGACATATTTTCCGCATGCTGGCAATCACGACGGTGGTTGCCAGCATTGTCGTTTCCTGCAACAGCAAGATCGGGGAGGCGGACGCGCTGGACCTGAGCAAGACGCCCACCCAGCGGACCTTCGACGTGTTTGCGGTCCAGACGCAGAACGGCCGGGTGGCCATGCGGCTCGAATCGGAGCTGATGGAACACTTCGACACGGATTCGGCGTCGTACGACACGTTCCCGAACGGGATTTCCGTCTTTGGATATACGGAAGACGGCCTGCTCGAGTCCATCATCGTCGCAGACGAAGCGCGGCACACCGTGCCCAAGGACCGCGCCCGGGACGAGATCTGGTCGGCGTTCGGCAACGTCATCCTGCACAACGTCATCGAGCAGGAAACCATGGAGACGGACACCATCTACTGGGACCAGGCCAAAAAGGAGGTTTATACGGACTGCTACGTCAAGATGTATTCCCGCCAGGGCTTCCTGCAGGGCTTCGGAATGCGTTCCGACGACCACGTACGCAACTCCATCCTGTACCGGCCCTTCGACGGTTATGGGCTTGTGGTGCAGGATACTACGGCGGTAATCATTGATTCTGTGAATTTTATTGGGCCGTTTCCAAAAAAATGACTAAATTCGCAGCCCCTTATTGGAAATTATAAAAATATATAACTATGGCGGTACTTGAAAAAATACGCGTTAAGTTCGGCCTCGTGATCTCCATCGTCATCGCGCTGGCCCTCCTTTCTTTCATCATCGACCCCAGCACGCTGGAGTCTGCACTCAATTCGATGTCCTCCAAGTACGATGTCGGCCAGATTGCAGGCAAAAAAGTGTCCTACACGGACTTCCAGGCCGACATCGACCGTTACACGTCGATCAACGAGCTGCTTTCCGGCACCGTGCGCGACGAAGAGACCCAGCAGCAGATCCGCAACGCCGCATGGCAGGAACTCCTGGACCGGTACATGTTCGTCAAGAACGCCCAGGTGGCGGGTCTGACCGTCGGTCAGGACGAAATGCTGGCCCTGATGGGCGGCGAGTACGTTTCCCCGGTCGTCGAGCAGAATCCGGTCTTCATGGATGAGACCGGCGCCTTCTCCCCCGACCGCCTGACGGCCTTCATCCAGAACGTCGAAAGCGATGAAAGCGGCCAGCTCCGCACCTACTGGAACTACATCCAGAACACGGTCCACAACCAGCAGTTCTACGCCAAATACGGCGCCCTGTTCAATGCCAGCGGCCAGGACAACACCCTGCAGCTTGCCCAGGCCCTCCAGGACGGCAATACGACCGCCGACGTGGACTATCTCATGGTGTATTACCCGATGTCCGAGGACAGCACCGTGACCGTCACGTCCGACGAGATCCGTGCCTACTACAAGACCCACAAGAGCTTCTTCAAGCAGAACGCCAACCGCGACATCGAATACGTCGTGTTCGAGGTCACCCCTTCCGCCGCCGACATTGCCGCCGCCAGCGAAGAGATGACGGACGCCTATGACGAATTCGCCGCCACGGACAACATGCGCACGTTCCTGCTCAAGAACTCCGACCGCCCCCTGGACAATTACTGGTACAAGGCCAATGAGCTGCGCACCGTCAACGCCGAGCTCGACGACCAGATCTTCGGCAACGGCGCCGCCGTTTCCCAGATCGTGACCGCCGGCAACACCTTCTATGCCGCCCGCGTGATGGACAGCAAGATGCTGCCCGACTCCGCCTTTGTCAAGCACATCCTCCTCCAGGACGAGAACGCGGCCCGTACGGCCGACAGCCTCGTGACCGTGATCAAGAAGGGCGGCAACTTCGCCAATCTGGCCGCCAGCTATTCCGTCGACCAGGCCTCCATCGCCGACGGCGAGATGGGCAGCATCGGCTGGATGACGCAGAGCTATATGATTCCGGGCTTCGAGGGCGTCTTCGAGGCAAAGGTGGGCGAGCCGTTCGTGCTCAACACCCAGTACGGCACGCACGTGGTCGTCGTGAGCAACAAGACCAAGCCCGTTGCCAAGAAGCAGGTTGCCATCTTCGAGAAGACCGCCATCGCGAGCAAGGAGACGTTCAACAGCTTCTATTCCCAGGCCAACACCTTCGCCACCCTCGCCGGCGGCACCTACGAAGGCTATCAGAAGGCCCTGGACTCCACCAAGGTCTATTCCCACCCGGTCACCATCACCGAGGCTACGGGCAGCTACGGCGCCATCGACAATGCCAAGGAAGTGACCCGCTGGGCCTTTGACGCCAAGGTCGGCAAGGCCTCCAACATCATCACCGTGGACAACAACTACTTCTTCGTGGTGGCCCTCAAGGACGCCAGCAAGGAAGGTTACGCCCCGGTCGAGAAGGTCGCGACCCAGATCAAGGACATGCTGTACTTCAACAAGATGCAGGAGCTCAAGAGCCAGGAGATGGCGACCCGGATCGCCGGCGTGCAGAGCCTGGAGGACGCTGCGGAGAAGCTGGGTACGACGGTGGAGCACCGCGAGGCGCTCTCGCTCGGTTCCTCGAGCGTGGAGCCGGCCCTGCTGGGCGCCATCACGGCCGCCAAGGAAGGCGAGATCTACGGCCCCGTGGCCGGCCAGATGGGCACCTACCTGGTCCGCGTGAACAGCAAGGAGCAGGGCACCTTCTACACCGAGGACGACGCCAAGGCGCTGGCTTCCCAGAAGGCCCAGTACCTCTCCCAGATGATCCTTTCCGTCATGCAGGAATACGACAACGTCAAAGACAACCGCGAAAGATTTTTCTAATCGATCGGACAGGAATTGAAAAACGGCCTGCAGATGCCTGCAGGCCGTTTTTCGTTGTCAATGGACCACGGCTACAACTTGCGGGCGCCGTCGGAAATGACCACGTCGTAGATCTTCGGGGCGTGGCCGAACTTGAGGGTGAATTCCGCCTTGGCCGCCGCCACGAAGGGCAGGTACACCGCGTCCTTGACGAGATTGATGGTGCAGCCGCCGAAACCGCCGCCCATGACGCGGGAGCCGGTCACGCCCAGCCGGCGGGCCAGCCGGTTGAGGAAGTCGAGCTCTTCGCAGCTGACTTCATACAGGCGGCTCAGTCCGAAATGGGTCTGGTACATCATTTCGCCGACGGTCTCATAATCCCCGCGCTCCAGGGCGTCACAGACGTCCAGCACGCGCTGGACTTCGCCGATCACGTACTCCGCCCGGATGAAATCCTCGCCGGAAATATCGCCCCGGACCTCGTCCAGCCAGACGCGCTTGCTGTCGCTCAGGAATTCCACTTCCGGGTGGTTCTTTCGAATCGCGGCGGCGGCGCGCTCGCAGCTCTGGCGGCGGAAATTGTACGCCGAAGAGGCGAGTTCGTGCTTGACGCAGGAGTCCACGAGGACGAGTTTGTAGCCTTTCGGGTCGAAAGGGAAATACTTGTATTCCAGGGTCTTGCAATTGAGGCGAATGAGGCTTCCGGCCTTGCCGAAACAGGAAGCGAACTGATCCATGATGCCGCACTTGACCCCGCAGTAGTTGTGCTCCGTGCTCTGGCCGATCTTCGCCAGTTCGAAACGGTCGATGCCGTTCTGGAAAAGGTCGTTGAGCGCGAAGGCGAAGCAACTTTCGAGGGCTGCGGACGAAGAAAGCCCGGCACCCAGGGGCACGTCGCCGGCGAAGACGGCGTCGAAGCCCTCCACCCGGCCGCCCCGCTTGACGGTCTCGCGGCACACGCCGAAGACGTAGCGGGCCCAGGCCTCTTCCGGCTTGTCCTCTTCGTTCAGGCCGAAGATGGCCGTGGCGTCGTAGTCCATCGAATGGAGATGGACCTTGTCCGTGCCGTTGGGCCGGATCTCGGCCATGATGCCCTTGTCGATGGCGCCGGGGAAGACATAGCCGCCGTTGTAGTCCGTGTGTTCGCCGATGAGGTTGATGCGTCCGGCCGCGGCGTACATCGTGCCGCTCTCGCCGTGGATTGCAAGGAATTTGTCGTGGATTCTGTTTTGCATATCGGGTCTGGTTATCAGTCGTAAGGACAAATGTATCAAAAATACAGCACAAACACAACAGGGAAGTGGTCGCTGACGCCGCCCCGGTAGCGGGGGCCGACGAAGGTCCGGCGGGGCTTCGTGCCGCCGAAAGCGGCGTCCCGTTCCAGCAGGAGCGGGTCGGCGAAGACCTCTTCCCGCACGCGGGAAAACCCGTAGGCAAAGCCGCCGTCGATCTTTTCCCAGCCGCCGTTGTACTTGATCGTCCCCGGAGCGTCCCGTTTCCCCCAGCGCTCTTCGTTGAAATCCCCCATCGACAGGATCCGCTCCCCGCCCGCGGCGCGCAGCGAGTCCGCGAGCGCTTCCATGCGCGAAAACGCGGTCCGCCTCCGGTCGTCCTTTCCCCCGAGTTGCGAGGGGTGGTGGTTGACCAGGATGGCCAGGCTGTCGAACTCCGCCAGCAGGATGTCCCGCGTGGCCAGGATGCCGCCGGCGCTGTCCGGGACGTGTTTTGGCGCGCTGTCGCGCAGGGGGAGCGTGCTGCGCCGGCAGAGCAGCGCACAGTCGATCCCGCGGTGGTCCGGGGAATCGTAATGCACGATGGCGTAGTCCAGTTTGCGCAGGGCCGTGGCGCTGCACAGCTGCCTGAGCACGAAGGCGTTCTCCACTTCCGCGAAACCCACCGCGTCCGGCAGCCGCCCGTAGCGGTCGGCGATGCGCAGCAGGGTCTTCGCGACCGCGTCGCATTTGCAGTAAAAGCGGCCCTTGGTCCAATACTGCGGCTTGTTTTCCGACCGGTAGTCAAAGAAATTCTCCACATTCCAGAACACCACCAGCAGGGAATCGCGGGTCTGGGATCGCGCCCGGACAGAAACGCCGGGCAGGAGCAGAAGAAGTAAGATCATAGTCCGTTTCATACCGCGAATATGGCGAAAAATACCTAAATTTGCAGCACTTAAAACGAAAAGAACATGGCCCTTAAGTGTGGAATCGTCGGACTGCCGAACGTCGGCAAATCCACCCTCTTCAACAGCGTCAGCGCGGGCGGCGCCCAGAGCGCCAATTTCCCGTTCTGCACCATCGAGCCGAACCTGGGCTCCACCAACGTCCCCGACAAGCGCCTGGAGGTGCTCTCGGAGATCTGCAAACCCCAGCGGACGATCCCGGCCACGGTGGACATCGTCGACATCGCCGGCCTGGTACGCGGGGCCAGTCGCGGAGAAGGACTTGGCAATCAGTTTCTTGCCAATATCCGCGAGTGCGACGCCATCCTGCATGTGCTTCGCTGCTTCGACGACGGCAACGTCGTCCACGTGGACGGCAGCGTGGATCCCGTCCGGGACAAGGAGGTCGTGGACCTGGAGCTCCAGATCAAGGACCTGGAGACGGTGTCCGCCCGCATCGCCAAGGTGCAGAAGCAGGCCACGACCGGCGGCGACAAGGAGGCGAAAAAGCTGCTGACACTGCTCCTCCGCTACAAGGAGGCCCTCGAGCAGGGCAAGTCCTGCCGCAGCGTCCCGCTGCTCAACGACGAAGAAGCCGCGCTCGCGCACGACCTGTTCCTGCTGACCAACAAGCCGGTGATGTATGTCTGCAACGTCGACGACGCCTCTGCCGTCAGCGGCAACCCCTACGTGGATGCGGTCTGCGAGGCCGTGAAGGACGAGCAGGCGGAGATTCTCGTCATCTCCGCCCGAACGGAGTCGGAGATTGCCGAGATGGAGGAATACGAGGACCGGCAGATGTTCCTCGAGGAGATGGGGCTTCACGAGTCCGGCGTCGTCCGGCTCATCCAGGGCGCCTATCACCTGCTTGGCCTGCAGACCTTCTTCACCGCCGGGGCCGACGAGTGCCGGGCCTGGACGGTCCATGTCGGAGACAAAGCGCCCAAGGCGGCCGGCGTCATCCACTCCGACTTCGAAAAGGGCTTCATCCGGGCCGAGGTGATCAAGTACGACGACTTCGTCAAGTACAAGACGGAGGCGGCGGTCCGCGCCGCCGGAAAAATGGGCGTCGAAGGCAAGGAATATGTCGTCCAGGACGGCGATATCATGCACTTCCTCTTCAACGTTTAAAGTAAAGTTTTAAAATCATACGAGAATTTTCCGATTTTTTGGAACATGTCGTTTTGTCCCTGAAATTATTGGGATAAAAATCGAATTAAGGGAGGGTTATAAAATATAAAAGGCTAATTAACAATAATATAACAATACCCATTTTCGTTTATTTCGTCCCAAAGAATAGACTTTGTTATGGGTGATTTCTTGGGTTTTTCGTCCGTACAGTGAATTCTTTTTTTAAAACGTTCCACGGGAAACAATAACCATGCAAATTTCCTCCACTTGCTCCCGATGTGGGGCCCAGCACACCGCCGAAGTGCCGCAAAGTGTCAATGCGGCCGTGTCTCCGGAGCTCAAAGAACGGGTCCGGAACGGTTCTCTGTTCACCTGGAACTGCCCGCATTGCGGGACTTCAAACCTGTTGAAACTCCCCTTTCTCTACCATGATCCGACGGAGAAACTGATGCTGGTCCTGACAGATGCGCCGGTCAATGCCGATGCGTTGCCGGACGGCTATACCGGACGTTTTGTCCGCAGCGTCGGGGACCTGATTGAAAAGCTCAAGATCTTCGACTGCGGGCTGGACGACCTCGTGATTGAGATGTGCAAGTTCGTCACGGCGCAGGAACTGGGTAAAGACGTCTCCCTCAAGTTCTTGAAAAGTGACGGCGCCGACGGCGAGATGACGTTCACCTATCCCGAGAAAGGCCAGATGGAGCTGCTGGCCGTCGGCTTCAATGTCTATGAAGACTGCGCCGGCATCCTGGCGCGCAATCCGCAGGTCCGCGACGCCGCAAAAGGCCTGGCCGAAATCGACCAGGCCTGGCTCTCCCGATTTTTCCGTTAAGCTGTTTGTTTTCCGGCGGCGAACACTTTTTGTCAAAGACAAAGTTAGAAAAAATACCTATCTTTGCCTGACGTATATAGACCAAAACCTGTAGAAATGGCTAAGAATGACAAGCTTTCCAAGCTCTGGAAAACAGAGGACTGGCTCGCCGTTTGGATAGGCTTCATCGTGATTGTCATCGCATGTGTGGCCGTCCTGTGCCAGGCCTTCGATTTCTCCGCTCTCACCTTCAAGACCTGGACTTGGGGAGAGCGTCTCACGGACGCCCAGATGGCCAAGGTCGTGCCGTTGGGGCAGCAATTCGCTTCCGGCGCTTTCTGGGGCAAGCTCCTGCGTACGGTCCTCGTGCTCGGCGTGCTCTTCTCCGCCGGCATCGCCCTTCTCGGCGAGAAGGTCAAGAAGTTCCTCCCCGCCTTCCTGGCGGTGTTCGTGCTGGCTGTCGTCGTGCGCCTGATCAGCGCGGAATTCACACTCAACCGCTATCTCGAGTGGGCCTTCTGGGCCTTGATCGTCGGCATGCTGGTCTCCAACACGGTCGGCACCCCGAAGTGGCTCAAGCCGGCCGTCAAGACGGAATTCTACATCAAAACGGGCCTGGTGATCATGGGTTTCTCGGTGCTGTTCTCCAACATCGCGAAATTCGGCCTCTACGGCCTCGGCATCGCCTGGATCGTGACCCCCGTCGTGATCCTGTTCATGTGGTGGTTCGGCACGCGCGTGCTCAAGATCGACAACAAGCCGCTCGTGATCACGATGGCTTCCGCGACCAGCGTCTGCGGAACCTCCGCCGCCATCGCTTCCGGCGCCGCCTCCGGCTGCAAGAAGGATGACCTCACGATGACGATTTCCATCTCCATCATCTTCACGGTCCTGATGATGGTGCTCGAGCCCGTGCTCATCCGCGCCACGGGGATGTCCGCCATCATGGGCGGCGCGCTGATCGGCGGCACGGTGGACAGCACCGGCGCCGTGGCCGTGGCCGGCTCCGTGCTGGGCGGAGAGGCCGAGCAGGCCGCCGTGCTCGTGAAGATGATCCAGAACATCCTCATCGGCTTCATCGCTTTCTTCATCGCCCTGTTCTTCGCGACCCGCGTCAACAAGGAGAAGGGCCAGAAAGTGGGCGCCGGCGAGATCTGGACCCGATTCCCGAAATTCATCATCGGCTTCTTCGTGGCTTCGCTCGTGGCTTCCTTCATCATCCAGCCGCTGGCCGGCGCGGACCAGGTGAAGGCCATCAACGGCGTGCTCGACCAATACAAGAACTGGGCGTTCGTGCTGGCCTTCGTCAGCATCGGCCTGGACACCAACTTCAAGGACCTGGTGAAGCAGATGCAGGGCGGCAAGCCGCTCTGGCTCTACCTCGTGGGACAGGTCTTCAACGTCGCGCTGACGTTCTTCGCGGTGTGGCTGCTGCTCAGCGGCGTCCTCTTCCCGGTCCCGCACCTTTCCTAAGTGAAGCCCAAAGGCAAAATCGCAGCCAGGGTGGCCTTCCTCGTCGTGGGAGTGGCTACCCTGGCCGCGGTTGTCTATATCATGGTCCGCCGTCTCGGGCTCAACCCCGACCTGGACTTCGGCGCCGGCGCCTACTACTACGCGGACATTCCGGATTTCGAACATCAGCTCAACTGGGACACCTACCAGGCACAGCTCCCCTTCTGGGTCTATGTCGTCCTTTTCCTGGCCTGGGGCGCCTTGATGTACTGGATCTGGACCCGCATCGACCGCCGGAAATGAGCACGGAATAATAAAGAAAACGGGGATCGCATCACGCGGTCCCCGTTCCGGAATTAGTACAGTTTATTAATCGTCGAGGCCTTCGACGGTCTCGATGGTTCCGTCTTCGCGGTAGGTCAGCTCGCAGACCTTGAGGCTGCGCAGGCGGTTGATGCCCTTGGACGGGCCGCTGTCGTGGTGGAAGAGCCACCATTTGCCGCCGTATTCCACGATGGAGTGGTGCGTGGTCCAGCCGAACACCGGGGTGAGGATGACGCCCTTGTAGGTGAAGGGGCCGTAGGGATTGTCTCCGATGGCGTAGCAGAGCTTGTGGGTGTCGCCGGTGGAGTAGCTGAAGTAGTATTTGCCTTTGTATTTGTGCATCCAGCTGGCTTCGAAGAAACGGCGCTCGTTGTCTTCGACCTTGATGGGGTCGCCGCTTTCGTCGAGCAGCACGACGGGCCGGGGCTCCTCGGCGAACTGGAGCATGTCCTTGGCGAGCCGGACCACGCGGCCCGGGACGGCGGGCTGGCCGTCGGCGGGATAGGAGGTGCCGCAGTCCTTGGCGAGGTTGTCCTCGTAGCGCTGCAGCTGCCCGCCCCAGATGCCGCCGAAGTACATGTAGTACTCGCCGTCGTCGTCGTCGTGCAGGATGGCGTAGTCGATGGAATAGCTGCCGCGGATGGGGTCCGGCTGGGCCTTGAAGGGCCCGGTCGGGCTGTCCGAGACGGCCACGCCGCAGCGGAAGATGTCCGTCTTGTCCTTGGCCGGGAAATACATGTAGTAGCGACCGTCGGGACCCTTCACCACTTCGTTGTCCCAGAGCTGGCGGCGCGCCCAGGGGACGTCCTTGATGTCCAGGGCGACGCCGTTGTCCTTGACGGGCGAAGTCATGGGGTCGGGACCCTCCAGGGACAGGACGTGGTAGTCCTTCATGTCGTATTCGCTGCCGAAATCGTCGTCCGGCGCGGCGGACTCCCAGTCGTGGGAGGGATAGATGTAAAGTTTGCCGTCGAAGACGTGGACGGACGGGTCCGCCATATAATCTTCGAGGAAGAGGTAGCGTTTCGGAACTTTCTTTGCCATGGTTATTCTGCTAAGTGTCTTGCTTCGATTTCGCGGTTGATCTGGTCCATCTTCTCGTCGCTGAGCTCATACTTGCTGATGATGAAGATGGCGAGCAGGAGGAGCAGGGCCGGGATCACGCAGACCAGCCAGAGGATGCCCTGCTCGGCGAGCGGGGTCTGCTTGGCGAGGTCGGCGTTGAAGCCCACCCAGGCCAGCACGAGGCCGGGCACCACGCCGCCGAGGGCCATGCCCGCCTTGAAGAAGATGCCGGTGAGGGCGTTCACGATGCCGGCGATGCGTTTGCCGGTCGTGTATTCACCGTAGGAGATGACCTCCGGCACGAGGGCCCACATGTAGCCCGTGGCGGTGATGATGCCGGTGGATTTGACGAACTGGGCGATGCACAGCAGCACGAAGTTGCTCTTGGTGGCGGGGATGGACACGAAGGTGTACATCATCGCCATGCCGAGGATAGCAACGCCCAGGAAGAGGTAGAACATGCCCTTCTTGCCGATCTTGCGCTTGATGGCGGGCACGAGCGGCATGAAGATGAAGGCGGGGATGGTGCCGAGCCACATGAACAGGGTGGTCAGCAGCGGGGTGGCGCCGACGTTGTAGGTCATGAAATAGGCATCGGCGGCGTTGCCCACGCTCATCATTGCGAAGGCGGTGATGAAGAAGAAGGCCAGCACGCGCAGGGGCCGGTTGCGAACGAACTCCATCCACAGGTCGCTCACCTTGACGTTGGCGGCCTCCTTCTGGTCCATGACGACTTTTTCCTTGCACTGCGAGAAGCAGAAGAACAGCAGCGCCATTCCCACAAGGGCGAAGAGGGTCATCGTGATGAACCAGGCACCGGCGGCGTCGGGCGTGTTGTACACCGCCGTCATCTTGCCGGTCTCGGGGTTGAGGACCTTCGGGGCGAAGATGGCGATGATGATCGGCAGGGACTTGACGCACAGGGCGCCGAGGTTCGCCATGAACATGCGGGTGGAGGTCAGGATGGTGATCTCGTCGGTGTCTCGCGTCAGCGAAGCGTTGAGCGCGCCGTAGGGGACGTTCACGAGGGTGTAGCACATCGACATGCCCACGTAGGTGATGTATGCGTAGAGGAGCGATCCGCTGAAGCCGTTCCAGAAGCAGAGAATGGCGAGACCGACCAGCGGGATGCCGCCCAGGATGAGCCAGGAGCGGTATTTGCCCCACCGGGGATTGCCTTTGTCAACGATGGTGCCCACCACCGGATCCCAGAGCACGTCCACGAGGCGGACGATGAGGAACATCAGGGCGGCGGGGCCGGGCTTGAGCCCGAACACGTTGGTGTAGAAGAAGAGCAGCCAGATGCTGATGGTCTGGTAGATGAGGTTCTGCGCCATGTCGCCGGCGCCGAAACCGATACGCTGCATCCAGCTGAGCTTGTAGAAGCCTTTGGATTCGCTGTTGGCCATTGTCGTGTTATCTATAAGTCTTACAAATATATGCTTTTCGGGGCGGCGTCGCTTTCAAAAAGGTGTCGGTATCTATTAAAATAACGCCATTTGCCCGAACTAGCGTGCCAAAACATATTTGTGCAAGGTGGTGCGCACGGCGCCGAAAGAGGAGAAAAGTTCCTTCACCATCCCCTCGATCCGCTCGCCGAGACCGATCCCGTACAGGTCCACCGCAAAGATGTCCTTCCGGCCGTACAGCTCCCGGAGGCAGGAGAAGTCCTGGTCCGGCCGGCCCACTTCGAGCGGGGCCACGATCGCCATCAGCTCCCCGACCAGCGGATCCGGGGACGGTTCGAACGGCGTCCCGTCGTCGCGGACGCCCTTCAGGTAGCGGGCGTATCCGGCGAGCGTGAGCGGAATGAGCACCAGGTTGTCCAGGTCCAGGGAGCGGGCGACGTACTTCTTGAGCGTTTCGCCGAAGCGGATGGGGATCTTCTGGCTGGTGTCCATCGCGATGCGCTGCGGGGCGTCCGGCATGAAGGGATTGGGAAGGCGCCGGTTGATCACCGCGCCGATGAACTCGTACGGGTTCAACACGCCCGGGTCCGTCACGACGGGCATCGCTTCCATATAGCCGAGTTTCTGGATGAAGAGCCGGATGTCCGGGTCCTTCATTTCGGCGCTGATGAGCGTGTAGCCCAGGAGGCATCCAAACAGGCTCATCGCCGTGTGCAGCGGGTTGAGGCAGGTGGTGACCTTCATCGTCTCCACCTTGTCCACCGTCTCCCGGGTGGTGAAGAGCGCTCCGCCCTCCTCCAGCGGCGGCCGGCCGCAGGTGTAATCGTCCTCGATGACAAGATACTGCACTTCTTCGGAATTGACGAACGGAGCGGTGAAGGTATGTTTTTGGGTTTCAAAGGTTTCCGTGTCCTCGAAGCCGTCCGCGGCGAGCATTTCCTGCACCTTTGCGTGGGGGCGGGGCGTGATCTTGTCGATCATTGACCAGGGGAAGCTGACCTTCGAGCCGTCCTGCAGCCATGCGAGGAATTCCGCCGGGGCCAGCGCGTCGGCGACCCAGCGTTGCGCATAGGCGAGAACGCCCTCCTTGACCTTGTCTCCGTTGTGGGAGCAGTTGTCCATGGACTGCACGGTCAGCGGCAGCGTCCCGGCCTTGAAGCGTTCCAGCATCAGGGCGGCGACCTTGCCCATCGCCAGAACGGGCGTCAGGCCGCGGTCCAGGTCGGAGGGCGCGACGGTGTAACCCTTCTCGGTGATGGTGAAGGAAATCATCTGGAGGGACGGGTTCCGGAAGATTTCCTTCAGGCGCTCCCAGTCGGGGAAGGCGTAATCGGCTTTCAGGGCCTCCGTGACGGAGGCGATGACCGTTTTTTCGATCGTCCCGGAGGACTGGAGGCTCACCGACAGGGAAAGGTTCCCGTATGGGGCGTAGACCCGGTCGATGACTTCGTAATCGAAGGTCTCCGCCACGATGACGCCGCGGTCGTATCGGCCGGCGTTCAGGGCCTCGTTCAGGATGGCGGCCGGAAAGGCGCGGAAGATATTACCTCCGCCGAAATGCACCCAGGTGGGCTCGGCGTGGGTTTTCGCTTTGACGGCGCCGATGTCGTACTTCGGGAGCCGGTAGCCCCGGGCTTCCCATTCAGCGGGATCGAAGTCCCCCGTCAGGATATCAGTCAGTCTCATTTCAGTCGAAGAATCCGGGTTGTTTGTAAGGGAGGCCCAGTTCCCGGTCCACGGTGGCGATGATGCCCTGGACCTGGCCCATCGCGAACATGCGGCCGAGCAGCGTATAGCCGGCGTTGTGGCCATGGGCCAATTCGTCCATGATGCCGCCGGGCTTGTCGGTGAAGGTCATCCCATGGTCCACGCGCATCGGCAGGGCGGGATTCTCCTTCTCGAAGATGCGGACCAGTTCGACCAGGTCCGCCCGGCCGCCCAGGTGCGAGGCCTCGGTGAAGTCTCCGTTGGGGAAGATGTGGCAGGAGCGCAGATGCACGAAATGCGTGCGCGAAGCGAACTTCCGGGCCAGGGCTACGACGTCGTTGTAGGCCCCGGCGGAGAGGGATCCGGCGCAGAAAGTCAGGCCGTTATGCGGGTTGGGAACGGCGTCCAGGAACCATTCGATGTCTTCTTCCGTGCGGACGATGCGGGGAAGCCCCAGGACCTCGATGGGAGGGTCGTCCGGGTGGACGCACATGTTGATGCCGCACTCCTCGCAGACAGGCATGATGGCTTCCAGGAAGTATTTCATGTTGGCGCGGAGGGCCGCTTTGTCGATGTCCTTGTACAGGGCGAGGAAATCGCGGAACTTCTGGACGGGGGCCTCGTCGCTCTCGCTGAAATTCCCGCTCACGAAGCCCTGCGTCTTGATGACGATGGTCTCCACGAGTTTGTGGTCCTTCTCCGGCGTCATCGTCCCGGCCAGCGCGTCGGCCTCCGCCAGAACGTCGCGTCCTTGCCCGACGCCGTCCGGGAAGCGGAACTTCGCCCATTCTTCGCGGGCGCCGGGGCGCTTGAGGATGTAGATGTCGAAGTAGGCGAACTCGGCATAATTGAAATACAGGTTCGTCGCGCCGTTCGGATTCGGGTGGAAAAGATCCGTCCGCGCCCAGTCCAGCACCGGCATGAAATTGTAGCAGATACAGCGGATCCCCTCGGCGGCGAGGTTGCGCAGGGACTGCTTGTAAACCTCGATCTGCGCGTCCCGGTCAGGGCCGCCGTACTTGATGGTCTCCACCACGGGAAGCGACTCCACGACACTCCAGCACAGGCCGTAACTTTCAATGTATGAGCGAAGGTCGTGAATCTTCTCCCGCGTCCACACCTGCCCCAGCGGGACATCGTGCAGGGCGGTCACGATGCCTTCCACCCCGATCTGTTTGAGCATGGCAAGCGTGATCGGGTCCTTCTTGCCGAACCATCTCCAGGTTTTCTGCATAGCAAAGACAAATATAGGAATTATTCGGCAATCTTCCGGGCGGCAGACTCCTCGCCGAAAAGGAACTGCGGGGTGTAGCCGCCGTAATCCAGCACGATCTTTTCGAAGACGATACCCGGATCCAGCGGACGCAGGACGAGCTCGGTCCAGCCCGCCTGCGCCGGCAGCACGGAGACGGTCTCCACCACGCGCCGCGCGACGGTCGGGTAATACACGGAATAGATGTTGGCGGGGTCTTCGTTGAGGCGTTCGTTGAAGTGCTGGACCTGTGTCTCCCCGTCCAGGACCACTTCGTAGCGGTGACCGCTGTTGTTGAAAGCGAGGGTGGATTTCGTGACCACGTGCACCTTGACCTCGCCGACGCCCTCCGGCAGCTGGACGCGGTAGTGCAGCGCGGCGCCCTCCGCGGGCAGGGTATAGGGCATCAGGGCCAGGCCGCTGAGCGTGCGGCCCATGTCGGGAATGACGGTCCAGCGCGTGCCGTCCGCCGTCTGCGCCGCGAAATAATGCTCCGCCTCGATGGCGGTGAAGCCGCGCGGGTCGGCTGCGAAGGAGAAGCCGCCGGGAGCCACGGCGCCGATGCGGTACACCTCCGGCATGCGGTCGGCGGGGAAATCGTCGTTCCAGGAGACATAGCCGATGTGCTTCTGAGTCATCATCCCGTCCCATTTGCCGCCGGACATCTCCTTATTGTACTGCGTGCACAGGGCCGCGTCGCGCGCGAAGCAGCGCTCCACGCGGTCCGCCCAGGCGTCGGCGGCCGGGTCGCCCCGGGAGTAAAGCGCGTGGTTCATCGCCTGCGCGTAGTACATTTCATAGAGGTTGGAGAGGGCCTGCACCGGGAAGAGGATGAGCTGCCGATAGGCGTCGCGGGCGGCGGGCCCGAGCGTCAGGAACTGGCGCAGCGCCTCGGCTTCGAGCCGGGCGAAATCGTCGCTGACGCGTTTGAATTCGCCGGAGGCGAGGTCGTAGGTCGTCCGGTCCATCATCTCGGCCGTGGTGCGGCCGCTGTATTTGCAGTAGAGGTTGAGGATGCGCGCCGCCTCGTCAGCCTGGTCCTCGCCGAAGGCCGCCGCAAAGAAGCTGCGCGTGTGATCCGGCAGGGTTTCCGCCGAAAAAGCTTCCGGCCGGCGGGCCATGGCGAGGAAGAGGTCGATCGGATATTCCATCGGCTTGAGGTCGCCGACATTCAGCACCCAGAGGCGGTCGACGCCATAGGCGTACGTCAGCTGCAGCTGCTCCCACATGTTCTGTATCGGCGTGACATTCAGCCACTTTGAGTTGCGTGGAGCGCCCACGTAGTCCACATGGTAACAAATGCCCCAGCCGCCTTTGCGCTTGCGCTCCGCGGCGGTGGGAAGCTTGCGGACGTTGCCCCAGTTGTCGTCGCTGAGCAGGATGGTCACGTCGTCGGGAACGCGCAGACCCAGATCGTAATACTGCTGCACCTCTTTATACAGGGCCCAGACCTGCGGCCGCTGTTCGGCCGGCTTGCCGGTGACCTTGCGGATGATCTTCCGCTGGTTCTTGATGATATTCTCCAGCAGGTCGATGTACTTTTCTTCCTGGCCTTCCTGGCCCATCGCCGCGTCGCCGTCGCCCCGCATGCCGATGGTGATCAGGTCCTCCGTGTCCCGGGCGCGTTCCATGCCTTCGGTGAAGAAGCGGTCGAGGACCTTGCGGTTGGCCTTGTAGTCCCAGGGGCCGTCCGCGCCGCCGCGCCGCGCCCATTCCTGGTGGTTGCGCGCCATGGGCTCGTGGTGCGAGGTGCCGATGATGATGCCCATGTCGCGGGCCGTCCGGCTGTTCTGCGGGTCGTCGGCATAGAAGGCCCAGTCCCACATCGCGGGCCAGAGGAAATTGGCGCGCAGGCGCAGGAGCAGTTCGAAAACGCGCGCGTAGAATCGGTGGTCACCGTGGTCGGTGCCGTAGGTGTTGCCGACCCAGGAGGTCAGGCAGGGCGCTTCGTCGTTGAGGAAAATGCCCCGGTAGCGGACGGCCGGGGGCGCCACGGTATAGGTGCCTGCCGCCAGCGACAGGTCTTCGCGGTGCGTCACCGGCACGTCCGCCCAGTCGTACCAGGGCGAGACGCCGATCTGCTCGGAAATCTCATAGAGGCCGTAGATGGTGCCGCGCATGTCCGCCCCCGCGATCACGAGGACGTCTTCGTAGCCCGGCACCGATCGGCCGAGGGTGGAAATGAAATAGGTTTCGTATTGTCCCTGCAGCCCCGACAGGTCGATCAGTCCCCGGTCCGCGAGACGGCGGATGAGCGGACTGCCGGCCGTGCCCGCGAGAATGGCGCGAGGGCCTTCCGGGGCGGCTTTGCGCCCGCACACGCGGGCAAAGTCTTCGCGCAGCGTCTCCGCCGCGATCAGCACGCCCGGCTCGTCGGCCGGGTCGGTCACGACCGCAACGGGGACGCCTTCACCGATCAGGGTGAAGCGGCCGGGGCCCGTACGGGGCTCCGTGATACCCGGATGGTCGATGGCTTTCGCCGGGAGGGAGAGCAGCAGCAGTGCTGTGAGGAGGCAGAAGAGGCGTGGCTTGTCCATACACGAAAAGGCTTTGGTCAATTCTGCGCAAATGTAACAAAACCATTACCCGGTCTGTTACATTTTAAGACCAAAGCCTTTCAAATATGTAACACGCGGCTACTCGAAGAGCTTTTTGAGGTTTTCGTCGTCCGCGTGGCCGGCATAGCGGGCCACGAACTCGCGGGGCGTCATCCCGAAGAAATCCCGGAACGAGCTGGAGAAGTAGGAATGCGAGGCGAAGCCGACCCGGTAGGCCACTTCGGACACGTTTACCTTGTTGTTTGCGAGCAGGTAGGCGGCCTGTTTCATCCGGTACGACTTGATCAGCACGCTCGGCGGCACGTTGCCGTTCTCCTTGAGCTTGCGGTTGAGGTGGACCCGGCTGATGCCGACGTCCCGGCACAGCGCCGACACGTCGTACTCCGGATCGTCCAAATGGGTCTGGACGCTTTCTACGATGCGCCGGAGGAGCTTCTCGTCGGCGGAGCTCATCTTGATGCCGGAGTAGTCGAAGGTCATGGCGCCGCCGAACTTGCCCTTGACCGTCTCGCGGGCTGAAATGACCTGGGCGATGCTGCTGAGGAGCAATTCCACGGAGATGGGTTTGGAGAGGAATTTGTCGGCGCCGCTGTCGCTGGCCGCCTGCTGTTCCCGCTCGCCGCTCTGACCGGTCAGGATCAGCACGGGGATGTGGTTGGTGGCGGGGTTCTGGCGGATGCGGGCGCACAGTTCGCTGCCGGTCATGCCCGGCATCACCAGGTCCGTGACCACGGCGTCGGGGAGCGTGGTGGTGATGACCGGCCAGGCCTCCTGTCCGCTGGCGCAGGCCGTTACGTTGTAGCGGCTGCCGAGCAGGGACTTGAGGTACTTGCGCGTGTCGTCGTCGTCTTCGATGATGACGAGGTCCCGGCGTGTCCGGACCGTCTTTTCCTCCGGGGATTCCTCCGGAGCGAAGGTCTCGTCCTCGTGGCTGTCGTCGGCCGTCCGGCTCTTGGCGTACAGGTCTTTGTGGTGCGTCGTGGCGGAGAGTTCGTCGCCGGTCAGGTGCGCCTTGCCTGCGGGTACGAGCACGCGGAAGGCCACGCCGTCCTCGCGGTTTTCCGCAAAAATACCGCCGTGGTGCATCTCTACCAGCATTTTGGTCAGGTTCAAGCCCACGCCCGAGCCGGTATTGGCGTCATAGGGGTTGATCTGCACGAAGCGTTCGAAGATGCGGCTGATGTATTCTTCCTCGATGCGGCTGCCGGAGTTGAAGATGACCACTTCCACGTATTCCCGGATATCGGGATGCAGCACGTCCCGGTTGGGGACCGGACCGGACACGCTCACCTGGATGCGCCCGTTGTCCGGGGTGTGCTTGAATGCGTTCGAGAGGATGTTGTAGATGATCTTGTCGAAGTTGCCCTGGTCCACCCACAGGATCTCCTCCCCGTGCTCGGACGTGAGGGTGAAACGGATGGATTTCGCGGCGGCGAGGCTGTCGAAGGACTGCATGATGTCCCGGATGAAGTAGATGATGTCCGTCTCCCGGAAATGTAGCTGCATCTGTCCGGCGTCAATTCTGCGGATATCCATCAACTGGTCCACCAGACGGTTGATACGCAGACAGTTGCGATACATGAGGTTGTAGGTGTCCTTCTGTGCGGGGTCCATTTCTCCCTCGCGCAGGGTCCGCAGCGGCCCCATCACCAGCGACAGCGGCGTGCGGATCTCGTGGGTGAGGTTGGTGAACAGGCCGAGACGGAGCTCCTTGAGTTCGGCCTCTTTCTGCTGCTGCTTTTGCAGGCGCCTGTTGCGGTACGTGCGGTACAGCAGCCATCCTGCCACGGCGAGCAGCATCAGGTAGATCACGTAGGCCCAGCCCTGCCGGAACCAGGGCGCTTCGACGCGGATCCCCACCTGCCGGCTCGAGAAATCGTCCGGGCTGCCGTCGAAATAGGCCTTGACCTCGAACAGGTAGCGTCCCGGGGGGACGTTGGTATAGGTAGCGGAGCGCTGCCGGGCGGGAGCCGTCTTCCAGTCGGAGTCGAAGCCGCGCAGGCGATAGGCGTACTGGACGCGCTGGGGGTTGGTGTATTCCGGTACGGAGAAGGCGATGGAGAAGAGGTCCACCCCCCTCGGGACCAGGATCCTCGTGGCCTCGGAGAG
>JAAYCA010000075.1 GCA_012744435.1 Bacteroidales bacterium | reverse complement strand
GCCGTATCTGTGGAGGATATCCCGGGTCTTCGCATTCATACCGGGTGCAAATATCGTTATTTTTTTAAAATGAGTATATTTGCAATTCTGTTCAAAAAGACACGAATTCTTTAACTGCTATATGAAAAAGATTTTTCTTGCAATGATTCCCCTGATGATGCTGGCAGCCTGCCAGCCCAAGGAAGCAAAGGCCCCGGCGCTGGACCCGGGCGACATGGACCTGACTGTCAAACCCGGAGACAACTTCTTCCTCTACGCCAACGGCGGCTGGATGGAGAAGAACCCCCTCAAGGCAGAGTATGCCCGCTTCGGCTCTTTCGACGTCCTGCGTGAGAAGAATGTCGAGGACCTCAACGCCCTGTTCGCCGAAATGACGACGATGAACCCGGAAACCGGGAGCATCGACCAGAAGATCGTGGACCTGTACAAACTGGGCCTCGACTCCACCCGCCTCAACGCGGAGGGTGCCGCCCCGGTCAAACGTTATCTTGACGGGCTGTATGCCGTCGCGGACAAGAAAGCGCTCGCCGCGCATCTTGGCAAACTGAACCTCGTGGGCGAGGGCGGTTTCTTCGGCGGCGGCGTGGACGCCGATCTGATGGACAGCAAGACGCAGGTCTTCTATCTGGGCCAGGGCGGCCTGGGCATGGGCGACCGCGACTACTATGTGGACCCGGCCAACGCCGAACTGCGCAAGGGCTATGAGGCGATGCTCGCCAAGCTCTTCACCCTCGCCGGCATGGACAAGCCCGAGCAGCGTGCCGCCAATGCCGCCGGCATCGAGGACAAGCTCGCACAGTTCTCCTGGACCAGCGTCCAGAACCGCGACTACACCAAGCTCTACAACCCGATGAGCACCAAGCAGATCGACAAGGCTTTCCCGGGATTCGACTTCAAGGCGTTCCGCGAGGGGATGGGCCTTCCCGAGATGGACAAGGTCATCGTGGAGCAGCCGTCCTTCTTCCAGGGTTTCAGCAAGCTCTTCAAGGACACCAAGCTGGATGTCCTGAAAGACTATCTGGCCGCACAGCTGCTCAGCGGCGCCGCCGGCTCCCTGTCCGACGACTTCTACGCCGCCAGTTTCGACTTCTTCAGCACCCAGATGAGCGGCGTGACCGAGCAGAAGCCGCGCTGGAAGCGCGCCATGAGCGTGCCCAACAGCATCCTCGGCGAGGCCGTCGGCCAGATGTACGTCGCGAAATTCTTCCCCGAGTCCTCCAAGCAGAAGATGCTCGATCTCGTCCGGAACCTGCAGGCCTCCCTGGGAGAACACATCGACGCGCTGGAATGGATGTCCGACGAGACCAAGGCCAAGGCCCGCGAGAAGCTCGCCGCCTTCACCGTCAAGATCGGTTATCCCGACAAGTGGAAGGACTACAGCACCCTCAGCGTGGATCCGCAGCTGAGCTACTACGACAACCTCCGCGCCGCCAACGCCTGGTACGTTGCGGACAACCTCTCCAAGCTCGGAAAGCCTACGGACCCGACCGAGTGGGGCATGACGCCGCAGACGGTCAACGCCTACTACAACCCCACCACCAACGAGATCTGCTTCCCGGCCGGCATCCTGCAGCCGCCGTT
>JAAYCA010000011.1 GCA_012744435.1 Bacteroidales bacterium | reverse complement strand
TCGCCGCGCAGGTAGCGGGCCTGACGACACGCCTGGAGCACATCCGCTGCAAAAAGGCCGTCATCGGCGTGTCCGGCGGCCTCGACTCCACCCTCGCCCTGCTCGTGACCGCGCTGGCGTTCGACACCCTCGGCCTCCCGCGCAAGAACATCATCGGCGTCACCATGCCCGGTTTCGGCACGACAAACCGCACGCACGGCAACTCCCTGGACCTGATGAAGGACCTCGGCGTCAGCCCCCGCGAAATCTCCATCGTTCCCGCCGTCCGCCAGCATTTCGCCGACATCGGCCAGGACGAAGCGGACCGCGACCTCACCTACGAGAACAGCCAGGCGCGCGAGCGCACGCAACTCCTGATGGACATCGCCGGCAAGGAAGGCGGCATCGTCGTGGGCACCGGAGACCTCTCCGAGCTCGCCCTCGGCTGGTGCACCTACAACGGCGACCACATGTCCATGTACGGGGTCAATGCCAGCGTGCCCAAAACCCTGGTCCGCACGCTGGTGCGCTGGGCGGCCGACAACAAGTTCGGCGGCAAGGGCAAGATCCACAGCACCCTGCTGGACATCGTGGACACCCCGATCAGCCCCGAACTGCTGCCCGCAGACGACAAGGGCGAGATCGCCCAGAAGACCGAGGACAGCGTCGGCCCTTACGAACTGCACGATTTCTTCCTGTACCACTTCTTCCGGACGGGCGCCGGTCCGGAAAAGCTGCTTTTCCTGGCCCGCAAAGCCTTCGCCGGCGTCTATGACGAGCAAACCCTCCGCAAGTGGCTGGAGACCTTCCTGAAGCGCTTCTTCAGCCAGCAATTCAAACGTTCCTGCCTGCCCGACGGGCCCAAAGTCGGTTCCGTTTCCCTCTCGCCGCGCGGCGACTGGCGGATGCCCTCCGATCTGGAGACCGGCTGGAAGCTGAAGGAGGAGGAGTAGGCCCATGTTCGAAAAGATCGTCTCCGTCCTCAACGAGATTATCTGGAGTCCCGTTCTGGTCGTGCTCCTGGTGGGAGCCGGGCTGTATTTCTCCATCCGGACCCGCTTCGTGCAGGTGCGCCGCTTCGGCCTGATGATCCGTTCGCTCTTCTCTGCGGCGGAGAAGTCCGAAGACGGCAAGAAGCATGGCATCTCCTCGTTCGAAGCCTTCTGCGTCGCCCTGTCCGGCCGCGTGGGCACGGGCAACATCGTGGGCGTAGCCACGGCCATTGCGCTGGGCGGCCCCGGCGCCATCTTCTGGATGTGGATCATCGCATTCTTCGGCGCCTCCACGGCTTTCGTGGAGTCCACGCTGGCCCAGAAATACAAGTTCCAACACGCCACTGGCTTTCGCGGAGGCCCCGCCAGCTACATCGAGAAAGGCCTTGGCCTGCGCTGGTTGAGCGTTCTCTTCTCCATCCTGGTCCTGGTCGGATACGGAATGTTCCTGCCCACGGTGCAGGCCAACGGCATGGCCGGTGCGCTGAACAACTCTTTCCAGCTGTCCCCGCTGGCCGCCGGACTCGGCCTCGCGACCATCCTGGGACTCGTCATCATCGGCGGCATCAAAAGCATCGCCCGCGTGGCCTCGGTCGTGACCCCGTTCATGGCGCTCGGCTATATCGTCATCACCCTGATCGTCATCGCCCGGCACATCGACGCCGTGCCGGGCGTGCTGCGCTCCATCGTCACGGGAGCCTTCGGCATCCAGCCCGTAGCGGGGGGCATCCTCGGTTCCACCATCATGATGGGGGTCAAGCGGGGGATCTTCTCGAATGAAGCCGGCCAGGGCGGCGGCGCCATCGTGTCCGCCTCCGCCGCCGTCTCCCACCCGGCCAAGCAGGGTCTGGCGCAGGCCTTTTCGGTCTATGTGGACACACTGCTTATCTGCACGGCCACGGCCCTGATGATCCTCTGCTCGGGCACATACAACATTCTCGACGCCAAGACGGGCGAGATGCTCGTAGCCAATGTCCCGCAGCTGTCCGACAACTACGTCGGCTTCACCCAGGCCGCCGTCGATTCCGTCATGACGGGATTCGGCGGCACCTTCGTCAGCATCGCCCTCGTATTCTTCGTCTTCACGACCGTCATGGCCTACTACTTCTACGGCGAGTCCAGCATCATGCAGATCTTCGAAGGACGTCCCGGGAAGCGGAAGCTGGAGCGGGTCTGCATCTGGGTGTTCCGTTTCGTGCTGCTGGGCACGGTCGTGTTCGGCGCCCTGCGCGAAGCCAACGTCATCTGGCAGTTGGGCGACGTGGGCGTGGGCCTGACAGCCTGGATCAACGTTGCCGTGCTGCTGCTCCTCTGTCCGCAGGCCATCAAGGCCCTGCGGGAATACGAATCCTCCGTCAAGAAACAAAACCCAAAGAAATGACCCCGCAACCCTATCGCCACGAAGTCAAATACTACGAGACCGACAAGATGGGCATCACCCATCATTCCAACTATATCCGCTTCATGGAAGAAGCCCGCATCGACTGGATGGACCAGCTCGGCTACGGCTTCGACCGCATGGAACGCGAGGGGATCGTCTCCCCCGTCGTTGCGGTGAGCTGCAATTACAAGAAGACCACCACCTTCAAGGATGTGATCGAGATCACGGTGAAAGTCAAGCAGCTCAGCGAAGTCAAGCTCATCATCGCCTACGACATGCGGGTGGACGGCAAGACCGTCTGTACCGGCGAGACCGTGCACTGCTTCTTCGACGGCGGCCGTCCCGCCGTCATCGCAGAGCGTTTCCCCACCCTGTATGAAGCCATGATGCAGACCCGGACGGCCCCTTAGTTCTTAAGAAAACGCTCCCCGATCAGATAGAGAACCGGGAAGATCTCCAGACGGCCCAGGATCATCTCCACAATCCCCGTTACTTTCAGCATCGCCGGGATGTGGGCATAGTTGGACATCGAACCGACATCGCCGAATCCGGGACCCACGTTGCCCAGACACGCCACGGAAGCCGTCAGGCCCGTGACGAAATCCAGTCCGCCAGCCACATTGATGACGGCAAAAAACGCGGCGATCAGCACGTAACAGAAGATATAGTTGGTCGCTTCGCTGACCTGTTCGGCACTGCGCACCTTCCCGCTCACCCGCACGATCCAGAACTGACCGGGGTTGACGGCACTCCGTATCCGGGAGCGGATTCCCTTCACGGCCAGCAGGAAACGGTCCATCTTGATGCCGCCGGAGGTGGAGCCGGAACACCCGCATACCCAGGAGCAGAGCCAGAGCAGCACCATGCTGAGCGCAGGCCATTGCACGGTGTCGCTCGTCGCGAAACCGGTCGTCGTGGACAGCGAGGCCACCTGGAAAGAAGCATCCCGCAAAGCGCGGGCCGCGGAATCGTATCCCTCCGAACGGTACAGATCAATCGCTATGACCACGATGAACAGGGCGACAAGTCCCAGAAAGACACGCACGGTCTCGGAATGCCAGATCTTTTTCCCGCCCCGCACGAAAGAGAGGAAGATGAGGCCGAAATTAAGCGCCGCGGCCAGCATCGAGAACGTCAGGACAACTTCGGCCGCAGGATTGTTGAATGCGGCGATACTGGCATTCCGCGTGCTGAATCCGCAGGTGCTGCAGGCGGACATCGCGTGCGCCGCCGCGTCAAACCACCCCAGCCCGGTCAACTTCAAGGCAAACATGGTCAGCAGCGTAAGTCCCACATAGACAATGAGCAGGCGGTTGGCGAACAACGCGTTGCGCTCACCGGAGAAAGACGAGCGGGCCACATCTGAAATCTCCGCGCCGGAAAGCGCCGAGCGGTCTCCGATGCGTGTCACGAACATCGAGAAGAGGGTCACGATCCCGACGCCTCCCACCCATGCCGTGGAAATCCGCCAGAACTGCAGTCCGCGGGGCAGTCCCTCCACGTCGTCAAGGATGGATGCCCCCGTGGTCGTGAATCCGGAAACGGTCTCGAATAAAGCATCCAGCGCGCTGAATTCCTGCCCGTACAGCAGATACGGCAAAAAACCGAACAGGCACACCGTCACCCAGGAGAGGACCACCACACTGTTGCCCTCGCGAAAACGGAGCCGTTCCGTCCCCCGTCTGACGAAGAGCAGCGGGAAGATCCCGGCCACAGCCGTGACAAAAGCGGAAAAGAGCAAAGGAATACGGCTGGCATCTCCGGGTGTAAAACAGGCGATGAGTCCTGAAACGAACATCAGGGCCGCCACCATCATCAAGGAAACACCGATATAATAGACAACGACTTTTACGTTCATGACAGCAGAATATTTACAAAGTTATCTACGTTTTTCCATTTATCAATACAATTATTTTTATCTTTGCATTGATAAAATCAATAAAGGATGACGCTGCAACAACTCCGCTACATCGTGGCCATCGACGACAACCGGCATTTCGGCAAAGCCGCCGAAACCTGCGGCATGACACAATCCACCCTGAGCCTGCTGGTCAAGAAACTGGAAGAAGAACTGGATGTCAGGATTTTCGACCGGGAACGGCATCCGGTAGAACCCACGGAGATCGGCCGCAAGCTTATCAACCAGGCCCGGATCGTGCTCTACAATACCGAACAGATCCTGGAAATAGCAAAAAACGAAAAAACGATCCTGTCCGGTCCGTTGCATATCGCTTTGATTTCCTCTGTCGCACCCGTCCTCGTGCCGGGACTCTTCTCCTACCTGGGCAAGAACTATCCGGCCATCTCCCTTTGTACCGAAGAAATGCTCACGAGCACGCTGAAAGAAAAACTGCGCAAAGGCAACGTGGATATCGGCATCCTGACAGAACCGGTAGGAGAAACGGACTTGCTGGAAATCCCGCTCTACCATGAAAGGTTTTTCGCCTATGTATCAGAAAACGACCCGGCATACGCCCTCGAGAGCATACGGCCGGAACAGCTGTGGGAGCACCCTCTCTGGATCATGACAAACGGTCTGAGACTGTTCGACAAATCCCAGCTGACTCCGGAAGAAACGCATTCGTACGAGCACTTCTTCGAAGGGGGCCGCGTAGGCACCCTGATCCAGATCGTCAATGAGAACGGAGGGATGACCCTGATCCCGGAAACGCATATCAACCTGATCCTCTACAACTACCAGAAGAAGCTGCGGCCGATCGAAGGTCCCGGCCAGGGCCGCACCATCGTCCTGGCCGTCCGGAAGGATTTCATCCACGAAGGTCTGCTGAATGCGGTCATCGACGCCATCCGCACCATCATCCCGGCCGTCCTGCTCGATCCCATGATCAAGAACACCCGGCACCTGACCCTGTAGCATCGCGGCACCGGCTCCTGAATAGCGCTAGCCTTCGAAAAAGAAGGCTTCCGGAAGGCGATGGCAATTGTACTGCGAAGCCATGGATTCACCATAGGCGCCCGCCGAGCGGATCGCCACCAGATCGCCCCGGTGACACTTGTCCATGGAGAATTCCTTGATGAAGACATCGGAACTCTCGCACACCGGCCCCACCACATCATAGACCTCCTCCGGCTCGTTCGAGCTGAGGTTTTCGACCCGGTGGTAGGCCCGGTACATCGCCGGACGGACCAGCTCGGTCATGCTGCCGTCGATGATGGCAAACTGCTTGTGGGTACCTTTCTTGACATAGAGCACGCGGGCGATCAGCGAGCCGCAGGGCGCCACGATGCTGCGTCCGGGCTCGAAGTGCACGACCGTGCCCTGCGGAAGCTTGAGATGCTTGCGGAAGACGTCGAACCAAGCCTTGAAATCGGCCATCGGCAGATGATTGGGATGCTGATAGTTGATGCCCAGACCGCCTCCCACGTTGATGTCTCCCACCGGACGTCCGCCGCGCGTGAGGCGGATCACCAGTTCGTTGACGCGGTTGCACAGGGCCACGTAGTCGCTCATGTCGAGGATCTGCGAGCCGATGTGGAAATGCAGGCCGCAGTATTTCACGTGCGGCAGGCGCAGGGCCAGGTCCATCACTTCGTCCAGCTGCTCGTAGTTGATGCCGAACTTGTTTTCCGCCAGACCGGTCGTGATGCCGGCGTGGGTGTGCGCCCCGATGTCGGGATTGATGCGCAGGCTCACGGGAGCCACGGTCCCCGACTCCCCTGCCAGTTCGTCAATGACGGCCAGCTCCGCGGCGGACTCCACGTTAAAGCGGGAAATGCCGGCCGACAGGGCCAGGCGGATCTCTTCATCGCTCTTGCCCACGCCGGCGAAAACGATGCCCTCCGGCGGGAAGCCGGCGGAGAGCGCCGCCTGCACCTCACCTCCGCTCACGCAGTCGGCACCGAAGCCCCGCGTGGAGATCTCGGAAAGGATGCGCGGATTGCAGTTCGCCTTGACGGCATAATGGACGCGGAACTCCGGATTCCGTTCCAGCTGCAGCTGCACGGCGTCGAGCGTACGGCGCAGCAGCGGCAGGTCGTAGAAGTAGAACGGAGTCCGCAGCTGCGCGAAACGGTCAACGGGGAAATCACCCTTCAGCATTACTCAAAAAGGCATTTGCTCAAGGAACGCAGCGCGCGCGCCTTGTCCTCCCCCCGCACGAGGAAGGAAATATTGTAGTTGCTGCCGCCATAGGAAATCATCCGCACGGGGATGTCCTTCATGGCGTCCAGGGCACGGGACTCGAAGCCCACGTTCTCCCAGTCCATGTCGCCCACCACGCAGATGATGCACATGTCCAGGTCCACGCCCACGGTGCCGTATTTCTTGAGGTCATGGACGATTTCCCCCAGGTGGCGGGTGTTGTCGATGGACATCGACACGCCCACCTCCGAAGTGCAGATCATGTCGATCGACGTCTGCCAGCTCTCGAAGATTTCGAACACCTTGCGCAGGAAACCGTGCGCGAGAAGCATCCGGGAAGACTTGATGCGGATGGCGGTGATGTTGTCTTTGGCCGCGATGGCCTTGATCGTGCCGGTCTCGGGGACATTGTCGATCAGCGTACCCGGCGCCTCCGGATCCATCGTGTTGAGCAGCAGCACCGGAATGCCGGCGAACTTGGCCGGCTGGATGCAGGTCGGATGCAGGATCTTGGCCCCGAAATAGCCCAGCTCGGCCGCCTCCTCGAAATGGAGATGGCGCACGGCCGCGGTGTGGTCCACGATACGCGGATCGTTGTTGTGCATGCCGTCGATGTCGGTCCAGATCTGGATCTCTTCGACGCCGAGGGCCGCCCCGACCAGCGAAGCGGTGTAGTCGGAGCCGCCCCGCTGCAGGTTGTCGATCTCGTCATGGGTGTTGCGGCAGATAAAACCCTGCGTGAGGTACAGCGGTGCCTTGGGGTATTTGTCGAACAGCGCGGTGAGCTTGGTGCGGATGTAATCCGTGTCGGGCTCGCCCTGCGCGTCGATCTTCATGAATTCGAGCGCGGGCAGCAGCTGCACCGCCACGCCCTTCTCCTTCAGATAGAAAGCCATCATGTTGGTGGACAGGAGCTCGCCCTGGCCGATGATGATCTTGGACTCCACCTGCGTGAAGAGCTTCTTGGTAAAGGTCTTGATATAGCTGAACACGCCGTCGGCATAGGCCTGCGCCTGATCGCGCGTCTCTGCCGTGGCATACAGTTCCCCGATCACGCCGCGGTACTTCGCGGCGAGGCGGTCGATCGTCTCCCGGGCCCCCTCCACATTGCGGTTGAAGAGGTAGTCGGAGATCTCCACAAGCGAATTCGTCGTGCCCGACATCGCGCTCAGGACCACCAGGTTGCGGCCTCCGCGCGAGACCAGGTCCGCGACGTGCTTCATCCTTTGGGCGGACCCCACGGAGGTCCCGCCGAATTTCATGACTTTCATATACTTGCTTTCTTCTGTTACTTGCTGTGCTTTTCGAGCAGCGGCTGCAGGATGTCGGTCAGCTGGTCGTTCTCGACCAGGAAACCGTCGTGGCCGAAGGCCGAACTGATCTCCCGGTAGGCCGCGTATTTGAGCGCGGCCACGGTCTCCCGGCCGTGGCTGGGCGGGAAGAGCACGTCGCTGTCGATGCTGATCATCATGCAGTTGGCCTGGATGCGGGACAGGGCGGCTTCCACGCCGCCGCGGCCGCGGCCCACGTTCATGCTGTCCAGGGCGTAGGTCAGATACCAGTAGCTGTAGGCGTCGAAATGGCGGCGAAGCAATTTCTCCCCCTGGTAGCGCTGGTAGGAAGCCGCCCGGTCGGCGAACAGGGTGTCCACCTCCGGCTCCGGCTGCGTAATGTTGTAGCCCGCATAGGTGCGGTAGGAAATCAGGGCGATGGAGCGGGCGCAACGGAGCCCGGCGCTGCCGCCGGACAGGTCTTTCGCTTCGCGGAAGCTGGGATCGGCTTCCAGCGCCAGCCGCTGCGACTCGTTGAAGGCGGTCATGAACGGGCTCACGCGCGTGGACGTGGCCAGGAACACCACGTCCTTCACCACATCCGGCTCCATGATCACCCACTCCAGGGCCTGGAAGCCCCCGATGGAGGGGCCCAGCATCAGGTCGATCCGCTCGATGCCCAGGTGCTTGCGCACCAGGATCTCGGCATTGACGATGTCGCGCACCGTCGTGCGCGGGAAATCGAAGAAATACGGCCGCCCGGTCTTGGGATCGACGGAGGCGGGCCCCGTCTCGCCGTACGGCGAACAGAGCATCGACACGCAGACGATGAAATACTTGTCGGGATCGAAGAACTTGCCCTTCCCCACCAGCTGCGGCCACCAGTCCTCCGGATTGGCATTGCCCGTCAGGGCATGGCAGACCCAGACGACCGTGTCCCCGGGACGGTAGGCCCGCTCCGAGGTATAATAGACCAAGTCCAAGTGGTCGATCCGGCCACCTGCCTCAAACTGGAACGGTCTGTCTATGACAAGCTTATTGTATTTCATATAAACTACTTCTTCGGGTGATCCCGCTCAAACTCCGCCATCCGTTCCTCCAGCACGGGATACAGCTCGTCGCGCATCCGGCTGGTACAGCCGCGCACTCCCTGGCGGGTACTGCCCGTCGTGGACAGCGAAATGCTGCTCACGCCGTAACCCATCAGCTCGACCACCAGCTCGTCGCCGCTCAGGCCTTCGTAGCCCAGGGTGAAGAAAAAACCGTCCCCCACCTCGCGGGTCACGTCGCGGTCATAGACCACCGTGAAGCCGTGACGGAGGAAGATCTCCTTCATCCGGGCGGCGCGCCGCTCATACTCACGGGTATCTTCGACAAAATCGATCGTGCCCTCGCAGGAGAGGCGCAGCATCCCGGCATAGGCGTACTGCGTGCTCGCCGTACAGCCGCTCGTGATCATGTACAGGATGGAAGCGGTCAGCGTGACGCCGAACACCCCCGCATCCTGATAGCGCTCCGCCAGGGCGGGATAGCGCCTGTCGTAGAGGGCGTCGCCGATGCAGCACAGGGCGATGCGCTGGCCGGCGTAGCTGAAGATCTTGGAGGCCGACAGCATCAGGATGTAATTGTCCGTGTAGCGGGCCACCGTGGGCAGGAACGGGGCCTGGTACGGATGGCCGAGGTCCTGGCGGTAATCCATGCAGAAATACGCCAGGTCCTCCATCACCACGGCGTCGTGCTCCGTGGCCAGTTCGCCGATGACCTTCAATTCCTCTTCCTCCAGGCAGATCCAGGCGGGATTGTTGGGGTTGGAGTACACGATCGCCGCGATATCGCCCGCGGCCAGCTCCTCTTCCAGTTTCCGGCGGAGCCGGCCGGCGCCGCGCCAGGCATAGATGTCGAACTCTCGCCAGGCGATGCCCAGCACGCGCAGCTGCGATTTCTGGATCGGAAAGCCCGGATCGATGAACAGGACCTTGTCCTTGCCGGGAATGCGCTGCGTACAGGCGATAAAAGCGCCGAAAGAGGCCGCGACGGACCCCGTGGTCGGCACGCACCCGCGCGGGCTTAAATCCACGTTTATAAAGGCCTTTATGAAGGCGGAAGCGGCTTCTTTCAGCTCAGGCACGCCCGCAGCGGGCGGATACTGCGAGCCAACGCCGCTGTCCAGCGCCCGTTTCTCGGCCTCGACGCCGAAACGGTTGACCGGCAGGCCGGGCGATCCCTGATCCATCCGGATGAAGGGGATCCCCGTCTTGCGCTCCAGGTACTGGGCCGCCAGCAGGATTTCCCCGATGGTGGCCGTGGACAGGTCGGCTATGTTGTTCTCGCGGCACGCCTCGGCGAGCAGCGCTTCGCTGAATATTCTCATGCCTGGATCTTGTGGCACCAGCCGTGCGTGTCTTCGATCTCGCCGAACTGGATACCGGTAATACGCTTGTAGAGTTTGGTGCACACGGGCCCCACGGCGCCGTCTTCCTCATAGCGGAAGGAACGGGACACCTCCGGGGCGGCGAGTACGGGCTTCATGTCGATGTGGGACATCGGGGTGATCACCACGGCCGTGCCGCAGCCGCCCGCTTCCTCGAACTCGGAAAGCTCTTCCAGGGGGACGGGGCGCTTCTCGACCTTCATGCCGAAATCCGCCGCGCACTCCTGCAGCGTGAGGTTGGTGATCGAAGGGAGCACGCTGTCGGAAAGCGGCGTGACATAGGTATCCCCCTTGATGCCGAAGAAGTTGGACGAACCGAATTCATCCACGTACTCGCGGGTCGCGGAATTCAGGTACAGCAGCTCCGCATACCCCTGGGCATGCGCGATCTGGTAGGGCACGAAGGTGCCGGCATAGTTGGCGCTCAGCTTGTAGCTGCCCGTGCCCTTGGGCGCGGCGCGGTCGAAGTCGCCCGGAATCACGGCGGCCGCCGAACGCAGGTGGGCACCGTAGTAGGAGCCCGCCGGAGCGCACATCACGGCCAGGATCACCTCCGGATACGGCACCAGCTGCATCTGCGGATGCGGGGCGAAAAGCAGCGGGCGGAGATACAGCGAAGCCTGGTGGCCGTAGGGCGGCAGGAACTCCATGTTGTTCTTCACACACAGTTCGCACATCCGGATGAACATTTCCTCAGACGGCTCGGGCAGTCCCAGGAAACGGGCCGAACGGGCCATGCGGGCGGCGTTCTTCTCCGGACGGAAGATGATGATGCCGCCGTCTTTCTGGCGGAAAGCCTTCAGCCCTTCGAAGCAGGAGATTGCATAATGGAGGCCCTGCGTGAAAGGGTCGATGGTAAACGAAAAGGTCTCGGTCGTGCGGATGTCCGACCAGGCTCCATCCCGGTAATGCGCCAGGACCACGGTCCGGGTGCGATAGGCGTCAAAGCCCAAAGAATCCCAATCAATCTGTGCCATAACTTTATCTTATAATTCGTAATTTTAGATGTGTGCAGCCACCCAATCACCCACTTCCGAGGTCGAAAATGACTTCGAAGAAGTGGCCAAGTCGGATGTGACAATATTGTTTTCTATACTATCAGACACTGCTTTACGAATTGCTTTACCCTCTTCCATCATGCCGAAGGCATATTCGAACATCATCGCGGCCGAAAGAATGGCCGCGAGGGGGTTTGCGATGTTCTGTCCGGCCGCCTGGGGCCAGGATCCGTGGATCGGTTCGTACACCCCGGTGTGCTCTCCGATGGAGGCCGAGGCGAGCAGTCCCATCGAGCCGGACACCACGCTGGCCTCGTCCGTGAGGATGTCGCCGAAGGTGTTTTCCGTGACGATCACGTCGAAGAATTTCGGACCCGTAATGAGCTTCATCGCGGCGTTGTCCACGAACATATAGTCCGTGTCGACTTCCGGGTACTGCGGGGCCATCTCCTGGGCGACCTGGCGCCAGAGCCGGGAAGACTCCAGCACGTTCGCCTTGTCCACCACGGTGAGGTGACGGCGCCGCCGCATGGCGAACTCGAAGGCCTGCCTGAGGATCCGCTCGATCTCATAGCGGTGGTAGATATTGGTATCATAGGCGGTGTCGCCGCCGTCCAGCCGTCCCTTCTCGCCGAAGTACATGCCGCCGGTGAGCTCGCGGATCACGAGGAAGTCCGCCCCGTCCACCAGCTCCTCCCTGAGGGGCGACTGGTGCACCAGGGACTTGAAGGTCTCCACGGGCCGCAGGTTGGCGTACAGGCCCAGCTGCTTGCGCATGGCCAGCAGTCCCTGCTCCGGCCGTACCTTGGCCGTCGGGTCATTGTCGTACTTGGGGTCCCCCACCGCACCGAACAGCACGGCGTCGGCCTCCAGGCAGGTCTGGTAGGTAACCTCCGGGAAAGCGTCGCCGAAGCGGTCGATGGCGCCGGCGCCCACATACGCAAAATGATAGGAAGACTCGTGGCCGAACTTGCGGCACACGGCATCCACGCATTTGACTGCCTGACAGATGACCTCGGGGCCGATGCCGTCCCCGGGAAGAAGGGCGATATTCAGTTTCATTTCAATTGATTTAGATCCATGTTTTCGATAATGTTGAGCATCTTGACCGTGGCCTTGATGGCGGCTTCCGTCTGGTCGGAATCGATGCCGCGGGTCTTGAACTCATTGCCTCCGTCCTTCCAGGAGATGGTCGTCGCCACGAGGGCGTCGGTCTTGCCGCCGGGAGGGATGGTGACCTGGTAGTCCGTGAGGACGGGATGCTTCTTGCCCAGCTTGTCGTAGATGATCCAGAGCGCCTTCATGAAGGCGTCGTACTGGCCGTCTCCGGGTGCTGCGGCCTCGTATTCCTCGCCGTGGATGCTGACCTTGACGATGGCGACGGGGCGCATGCCGCGGGCCAGCTGCAGGGAATAATTGACAATGTGGATATTGTCCTGGGTGGCGCCGTGGGCCGTCTTGAGGACGTCCGCCACGATGAACGGGAGGTCCTCCGGAGCCAGCGCCTCCTTCTTGTCGCCCAGCTCCACGACGCGCTGCGTCACGAGCTTGACCTGTTCGGGGGTGAGGCGGATGCCCAGTTTGTCCAGATTCTTGATGATGTTGGCCTTGCCGCTCATCTTGCCCAGGGCGTAGCTGCGCTCCCGGCCGAAGCGCTGCGGCAGCAGGCGGTTGGCATACAGGTCGGCCTTGTTGTCCCCGTCGGCATGCACGCCGCTGCTCTGCGTGAAGACGTTCTCCCCCACCACCGGCTGGTTGTCCGGGATGCGGATGCCGGAGATGTTCTCCACGTATTTGCACACGTGCGTCAGACGCGTCTCGTCCACCCCGATCTCGCAGCCAAGCTGGTCGCGGAGCGCCGCCACGACGCTGGCCACGGGGGCGTTGCCGCAGCGCTCGCCCAAGCCGTTGACGGTGGTATGGACGCCGCGGACCCCGGCGCGGACCGCCGCCAGCGTGTCCGCCACGGCCAGGTCGTAATCGTTGTGGGCGTGGAAGTCAAAGCGCATCATCGGGAATCGCTCCAGCATGGCGCGCACGTAGCTGTCCACCTCCCAGGGATCGAGCACCCCGAGCGTGTCGGGCAGCATCACGCGCTGGATGGGCTGGAAACGCAGGCGCTCCAGCAGTCCGAAGACGTAGTCCCGCGAATCGGCCATCCCGTTGGACCAGTCCTCGAGATAGAGATTGACCGTGACCCCGCGCACGCCGGCATGGGCGATCACGCGGATCAGATCCTCGGCGTGCTGCTCCGGCGTCTTGCCCAGCTGTTTCTCCAGGTGGCGCAGGGATCCCTTGGCCAGGATATTGACCACTTTGCCGCCCGCATCGGCGATCCAGTCCACGGAGACGCCGTCATCGACGAATCCCAGGGCTTCCACCCGGTCCAGGCAGCCCGCTCCCTCCGCCCAGGCGCAGATGCGCCGGAAGGCAGCGCTCTCCCCTTTCGACACGCGGGCGGACGCCACTTCCACGCGATCGACCTTCAGCTCCTCGAGCAGGAGCTGCGCGATGGCCAGTTTCTCGTCCGGGTTGAACGAGACACCGGCGGTCTGCTCGCCGTCGCGAAGCGTGGTGTCCAGTATTTCAATCCGATTGTCTTGCACGCTCAAATGATTCTATTTTATCCTTTTGCTCAAGAAGATAGTCTATATCATCTAAAGCATTGGTCAAACAATACTTCTTATATCCGTTCAGCTCGAAACGCTCGCTCCGCCCGGTGGCGAGGTTGGTCACCGTCTGCGCGGGCACGTCCACGCGCACCTTCATCGAAGGGTCCGCGGCGATGCTTGCGAAAAGTTCGGAGAGGAAATCCTCGCTGACCACCACGGGCAGGACAAAATTGTTGAGCTCGTTGTTCTTGTGGATATCGGCGAAGAAACTGGAGATCACCACGCGGAAGCCCGCGCCCGCGATCGCCCAGGCCGCGTGTTCGCGGCTCGACCCGGAACCGAAATTCTTGCCGGCCACGAGGATGCAGCCGCCGTAGCGCGGGTCGTTCATCACGAAGTCCGCCTTGGGCGAGCCGTCGGCGGCATAGCGCCAGTCGCGGAAGAGATTGTCTCCGAAGAACTTCTCGTCGCGCGTGGTCGCCTTCAGGAAACGTGCCGGGATGATCTGGTCCGTGTCCACGTTCTCCAGCGGAAGGGGCACGCAGGTGCTCTCTATGATATCGAATTTCTGTTTCATAATAAGGTTCTCGGATCGGTTACCACTCCGCTCACGGCCGCTGCCGCCGCCGTAAGCGGGCTGGCGAGCAAGGTGCGGGAGCCGGGGCCCTGGCGGCCCTCGAAATTGCGGTTGCTGGTGCTGACGGCATACTTCCCGGCCGGGATCTTGTCGTCATTCATCGCCAGGCAGGCCGAACAGCCGGGCTGACGGACCTCGAAACCGGCGTCCGCGAGCACGCGGTCCAGCCCCTCCTCCTCGATCTGGCGCTTCACGGCCCAGGAGCCGGGCACCAGCCAGGCGGTCACGCCGGGCGCCTTCCGCCGGCCTTTCACCAGCGAGGCGAAAGCGCGGAAATCCTCGATGCGGCCATTGGTGCAGGCTCCCAGGAACACATAGTCCACCGGGTGTCCGAGCAAGCTTTGACCCGCATCGAATCCCATGTATTTCAAGGCTTTGGGCGTGGCATCTAAAGGAATGCTTCCATCAATGGGCATTCCCATTCCCGGGTTGGTCCCATAGGTGATCATCGGGGCGATGTCCGCCGCGTCGAAGACCAGTTCGCGGTCGAAGACGGCATCCTCGCCGCTGCGCAGGGTCCGCCAATGGGCCACGGCCTTGTCCCACGCCTCCCCCTTCGGGGCATACTCACGTCCCTTCAGGTAGGCGAACGTGGTCTCGTCCGGGGCGACGAAGCCGCCGCGCGCACCCATCTCGATGGACAGGTTGCACAGCGTCAGGCGGCCCTCCATCGAGAGCGAACGCACGGCGCTGCCGCGATATTCCACGAAATAGCCCGTGGCGCCGCTCGTGGTGAGCTTGCTCATCAGGTACAGGGCGACGTCCTTGGCGGTCACGCCCTTCCCGAGCGCTCCTTCGATGCGGATGCTCATCGACTTGGGTTTCTGCTGCAGGATGCACTGCGAGGCCAGCACCATCTCCACCTCGGACGTGCCGATGCCGAAGGCGACGGCGCCCATCGCGCCGTGGGTGGAGGTGTGCGAGTCGCCGCAGACGATGGTCATCCCGGGCAGCGAAAGTCCCTTTTCCGGGCCCACCACGTGGATGATCCCGTTGTCCGGGCTCATCATCCCGTAGTGCGTCAGGCCGAACTCGGCGGCGTTGCGCGCAAGCGCATCCACCTGCGCCTTGGACACGGGATCCTCGATGGGCTTGTCCTGGTCGTGGGTCGGCGTATTGTGGTCCGGCATGCAGAAGATCCGCTCCGGACGCAGGCACCGGATGCCCCGGGCCCGGAGGCCGTCGAAGGCCTGCGGACTCGTGACCTCGTGGCAATAGAGCCGGTCGATGTACAGCTGCGTCGGACCGTCCTCGACGAGCGAGACCACATGGGCGTCCCAGATCTTGTCGAAAAGCGTATTCATCAGTGCTGGAATTTGTTGATACAGTCGATATAGGCCTCCACGGAGCCGGTCACGATGTCGGTGTTGGCGCCGAATCCGTAATAGACGTGTCCTTCGTGCTCCACCTGCATGTGCACCTTCGCCACGTCGTCGGAGCCCTTGGTGATGTTCTGGATCGTGAACTCCTTGATCACCATCTGGCGCTTGACGATGGACTTCAGGGCGTTGATGGCCGCATCCACCGGGCCGTTGCCCTGGGCTGCGCCCTCGAACTTCTCCCCGGCGATGTCCAGGCCGATGCTGGCAACGGGCTTGAGTCCCTTGCCGCTCGTGACCTGGAGGTAGTCCAGCTTGACGTGGGCCACGGCGGCGCGCTCGGCGCCGGCGAGCACCAGCAGGTCGTCGTCGTTGACCTGCTTCTTCTTGTCCGCCAGCTTGAGGAATTCCTGGTAGAACGCGTCCAGCTTCTCGTCCGTGAGCTTGATGCCCAGGGTCTCCAGGCGGAAACGCAGGGCGGCGTGGCCGCTGCGGGCCGTCAGCACGATGTTGTTGTCGTCCAGGCCGATGTCCTTGGGGTCGATGATCTCGTAGGTGCTCACCTCCTTCAGCACGCCGTCCTGGTGGATGCCCGACGAGTGCGCAAAGGCGTTGCGGCCCACGATGGCCTTGTTGGCCTGCACGGGCATGTTCATCAGGCTCGACACCATCCGGCTGACCGGATAGATGCGCGTCGTGTTGATATTGGACGTGAGCGGGATGTCGGAGTGGCTCTTCAGGATCATCGCGATCTCCTCGAGCGCGGTGTTGCCCGCGCGCTCCCCTACGCCGTTGACCGTGACTTCGCACTGGCGCGCCCCGGCGAGCAGGCCGGCCATCGTGTTGGCCGTGGCCATGCCCAGGTCGTTGTGGCAGTGGGTGGAGATGACGGCCTTGTCGATGCCGTCCACATGCTCCACCAGGTACTGGATCTTGGCGCCGTATTCCGCCGGCAGGCAATAGCCCGTGGTGTCGGGGATGTTGACCACCGTCGCGCCGGCCTTGATCACGGCCTCGACCACCTGTGCGAGGAAGGCGTTGTCCGTGCGTCCGGCATCTTCGGCATAGAATTCCACGTCGTCCACGAACTGCCGGGCGTACTTGACCGCACGCACGGCCCGCTCCAGGATCTCTTCGCGGGTGGAGTTGAACTTGTAGCGGATGTGCGAGTCGGAGGTGCCGATACCCGTATGGATGCGCTTGTGCTTGGCGTACTTGAGCGCATCTACGGCCACGTCGATGTCCTTCTGCACCGCCCGGCTCAGCGCGCAGATCGTCGGCCAGGTCACGGCCTTGGAGATCTCGACGACGGAATTGAAGTCGCCGGGACTCGAGACCGGGAAACCCGCCTCGATCACGTCCACGCCCAGCTCCTCGAGCGCCTTCGCCACCTGGATCTTCTCCACGGTGTTGAGCTGGCACCCGGGGACCTGTTCGCCGTCGCGCAGGGTGGTGTCGAAAATATAGATGCGGTTGCCTTCCATATTACTTGTTTTCAGGGCGCAGTTCGCGGACGGCGGCGCCGGTGCGCCACAGTTCGCTCTCGCGCATGGCCTTCAGTTCTTTTTCCAGGCCTTCGCGGTAGTCGGGCTTGGAGTTGGAATCGATGGAACGCTGGGCTTCGTTGCCGCAGGCGACTTCGTTGTAGAGCTTCTCGAACACGGGCTTGGTGGCGTCGTGGAACGGACCCATCCAGTCGAGGGCGCCGCGCTGCGCCGTGGTGGAGCAGTTGGCGTACATCCAGTCCATGCCCTTCTCCGCAAAGAGCGGCATCAGCGACTGGGTCAGCTCCTCGACGGTCTCGTTGAAGGCCTCCGAAGGGCTGTGGCCGTGCTCGCGGAGCACTTCGTACTGAGCGGACAGGATGCCCTGGATGGCGCCCATCAGCGTACCGCGCTCGCCGGTGAGGTCGGAGTAGACCTCGCGCTTGAAATCGGTCTCGAAGAGGTAGCCCGAGCCGATGGCGATGCCCAGGGCGAGGGTGCGCTCCAGCGCACGGCCCGTCGCATCCTGGTACACGGCGAAGGAGGAGTTGATGCCGCGGCCCTGCAGGAAGAGCCGGCGCACGGAGGTGCCGGAGCCCTTCGGAGCCACCATGATCACATCCACGTCCTTCGGCGGGACGATGCCGGTGCGGTCGTTGAAGGTGATGCCGAAACCGTGGGAGAAATACAGGGCCTTGCCGGCCGTCAGGTGCTTCTTCACCACGGGCCACTGCTCGATCTGGGCAGCGTCGGACAGGAGATATTGGATGACGGTGGCCTTCTCGCAGGCCTCCTCGATGCTGAAGAGGGTCTTGCCGGGCACCCAGCCGTCGCCGACAGCCTTGTCGAAGGTCTTGCCCGCGCGCTGGCCGACGATGACATTGATGCCGTTGTCCTTGAGGTTGAGGGCCTGTCCCGGCCCCTGGATACCGTAGCCGATGATTGCAACGACCTCGTCCTTGAGGACTTCACGTGCCTTTTCGAGGGTAAACTCATCGCGGGTGACCACATTCTCGACCACGCCGCCGAAATTCATCTTTGCCATACTTTCTCTGTTTTATTGGTTTCTATTCTTTAAATAATCTTCCAGGATCCCGTGCTCCGAGGAGCTCGTGATGTTGTCGGGGAAATAAAACGCACGCACCACCTCCACCTTCTTCTCGATGAAGCCCACCACCTGCCGCGCGGCGCGCTCGGTGGTGATGGCCCGGAAGGTGAAATGATGGATGCCGGGGAACTCCGACGGGAACACCGTCAGGCTCTCGATATTGATGCCGCGGCGGGTGAAGATGTTGGAAATCGAGCTCAACAGACCCACCTGGTTCTCGGAATACACCGAGATGATATACATGCTGCTACCTTCCATCGCGATACCATTCATCTTTGTTCAACAGGATCTCGTCCAGGCGCCGTCCGCCCGGGACCATCGGATACACCATGCCCATCTCGCAGACATGGGCGTCGAGGATGTACGCCTGCTCCGAATCGAGCATCTCGCGCACCGCATCCTCCAGCTCCGCGCGCTCCTCCACGCAGCGGTAGCGGATGCCGTACGCCTGCGCGATGAGGGAATAGTCGGGGTTGAGCAGGTGCGTCTGCGAATAACGCTCGCCGAAGAAGAGCTCCTGCCACTGGCGGACGTTGCCCAGCCAGTTGTTGTTGAGCAGGACGATCTTGACGGCCGTGCCCTCCTGCATGATGGTGCCCAGCTCCTGGATGGTCATCTGGATGCCTCCGTCGCCCACGAACAGGACGACCTGGCGGTCCGGAGCGCCCACCTTGGCGCCGATGGCGGCCGGCAGGCCAAAACCCATCGTGCCCAGGCCGCCGGAGGTGATGAAGCTGCGCGTCTGCACGAAACGCGAATAGCGCGCACTCATCAGCTGGTTCTGGCCCACGTCGGTGACGATGATGGCCTGGCGGCCGGACATTTCCGCCACCCGGGACACGACCTCGCCCATATTGACCGGCCCCTCGGCGGGAGCGGTCTCGACCTTCCCCACCTTTTCGTCCTCCACGCGGTCATAATTGCGGGCGCTTGCGGCCCACTCGTCGTGGAAGGAGAAACGGATGCGGGCGGTCAGGCGCTCCAGCACCTCGGCGGCGTCGCCCAGGATCCCGACGTCGGCGCGGATGATCTTGCCGATCTCCGTGCGGTCCACGTCGATGTGGATGACCTTGGCGTTCGGGGCGTAGGTGGAAGGGACGCCGGTCACGCGGTCGCTGAAACGCATGCCTATGGCGATCAACACGTCGCACTTCTGCGTCATCATGTTGGAAGCGATATTGCCGTGCATGCCGGCCATGCCCACATAATAAGGGAAATCGGACGGCAGGGCGCTCAGGCCCAGCATCGTGGACGCGGCGGGGATGCCGCCCTTCTTCAGGAAGGCCTTGAGCTGCTCCTCGGCGTGGGAGATGACGACGCCCTGGCCGAACACCACGAAGGGGCGCTCCGCCTCGTCGATCAGTTCCGCTGCCGCCTGGATCGCCGCTTCGTCGGCGGGTGCCGGGAGGGCGTAGGAGCGGATGTGCGTGCATTTCTCGTATTCAAACCAGCCCACGCCCACCTGCGCGTCCTTCGTGAAGTCCAGCACCACGGGACCGGGACGGCCCGTGGAGGCGATGTGGAAGGCCTTGGCGACCGCCGGAGCCACGTCTTCGGGCTTGCGGATCTGATACGTCCATTTGTCGATCGGACCGGTCATGCCGACCACGTCCGTCTCCTGGAAGGCGTCCGTGCCGAGCATCGCATTGCCCACCTGGCCCGCGATCACGACGACCGGGGTGGAATCCACCATGGCGTCGGCCACACCGGTGAGCACGTTGGTGGCGCCCGGACCCGAGGTCACGATCACGACGCCGGGACGGCCCGTCGCGCGGGCATAACCCTGCGCGGCGTGGATGGCCCCCTGCTCGTGACGCACCAGAATATGCTTCAGGCGGTCGGAGTAGGAATACATTTTGTCATAGACGGTGATGATCGAACCGCCCGGATAGCCGAAGACCGTATCCACGCCCTCGGCGATGAGGGATTCCAGCAGAATCTCCGCGCCTGTCAGTCGCTGCCCCATACGCTAGTCCTCAATGATTCTGACCGCTCCCTTGTCCGCGCTGCTGACCATGGCGGCATAGGCCTTGAGGCTCTTGGAGACCGCACGCTGCCGGAAGGGCGGCGTGAAGGCCTTGCGGCCCCGGGCCTCCTCCGCGCGCCGGCGCTCCGCGAGCTCCGCGTCGGAAAGCGCCACGTCGATGCGGCGGGAAGGGATGTCGATGGTGATAATGTCCCCGTCGCGCACCAGGGCGATCTCGCCGCCGGATGCCGCTTCGGGCGATATGTGTCCGATGCTCAGGCCGGACGTGCCTCCGCTGAAACGGCCGTCCGTCAGCAGGGCGCATTCCTTGCCCAGGTGCATCGATTTGATATACGAAGTGGGATACAGCATCTCCTGCATGCCGGGGCCGCCCTTGGGGCCCTCGTAGGTGATCACGACCACGTCGCCGCTGCCGACCTTGCCCCCGAGGATGCCCTCGCAGGCCGCCTCCTGGGAATCGAACACGCGGGCCGGGCCCGAGAAATGGAAGATGCTCCCGTCCACGCCGGCGGTCTTGACGATGCAGCCGTCGCGGGCGATGTTGCCGAACAGGACGGCAAGTCCGCCGTCGCGGGTATAGGCGTGCGCCACGTCGCGGATGCAGCCCTCGGCGCGGTCGGTATCGAAGCTGTCGTAGTACATCTTCTGCGAGCCGAGCTCAATGTTGAAGCGGCCGCAGGGCGCCACGCGGAAGAACTTGCGGGCCTCCTCCGTGCAGTTCGGGGAGAGGATGTTCCACTGGTCGATCTCTTCGGCAAGCGTCATCCCGTCCACGCGGGGCAGCGAAGTGTCCACGAGCCCGGCGGCGGCGAGCTCCGCCATGATGGCGACGATCCCGCCGGCCCGGCCCACGTCCTGGATGTGGTACTTCGCCGTGTTGGGCGCGACCTTGCAGATGCAGGGCACGCGGCGCGAAAGGGCGTCGATGTCGGCCATCTTGAAGTCGGCGCCGGCCTCGGAGGCCACGGCCAGCAGGTGCAGGACCGTGTTGGTCGAGCCGCCCATCGCGATGTCCAGCGTCATGGCGTTGAGGAAAGCGGCACGGGTGGCGATGCTGCGCGGCAGCACCGAACCGTCCCCGTCCCTATAATATTTATAGGCGTTCTGCACGATCTGGCGCGCCGCCTTGCGGAACAGCTCCACGCGCAGGGCGTGGGTCGCGAGGACGGTGCCGTTGCCGGGCAGCGAGAGGCCGATCGCCTCCGTCAGGCAGTTCATGGAGTTGGCCGTGAACATGCCCGAACAGCTGCCGCAGGTCGGGCAGGCCGCGGACTCGATCCGCGCCACGTCTTCGTCGCTCACGGACGGATCGGCGGACTTGACCATCGCGTCGATGAGGTCGAGCCGGGCGCTGCCCAGCACACCGGCCTCCATCGGGCCGCCGGACACGAAGATGGTGGGGATGTTGAGACGCATGGCGGCCAGCATCATGCCCGGCGTGATCTTGTCGCAATTGCTGATGCACACCAGCGCGTCCGCCTTGTGGGCGTTGACCATGTATTCCACGCTGTCGGCGATGATGTCGCGGGACGGCAGGGAATACAGCATTCCGTCGTGGCCCATGGCGATGCCGTCGTCCACCGCGATCGTATTGAACTCGGCGGCAAAGCAGCCGAGCTTCTCGATCTCGGCCTTGACGATCTGGCCCGCCTCGTGGAGGTGGGTGTGTCCGGGGACGAACTGGGTGAAGGAATTGGCGATGGCGATGACAGGCTTGCCAAACTGGCTGCGCTGCATCCCGTCTGCTATCCAAAGCGCCCGGGCACCGGCCATCCGCCGGCCCTCGAGGGTAACACTACTACGTAATTTCATAACCAACTGAGGGCCTTCTGGCCCATATTAGGTTACGAATCTCGGGTTTTTTTGCGGAAAAAGCAAGGAACGCTGTAAAATATTTTGAAAATTTCTTAAAAATGCTTTACTTTGGGATGGTAAAACGCGTTAGTTAGTCATGAAAATCCTCAAATTCGGCGGCTCTTCGGTGGCCAATCCGGAGAGCATCCTCAGAGTCAAGCAGATTGTCAGTTCCCGTGCGGAATCCTCCATCGTCGTGGTTTCGGCCCTGGGAGGCGTCACCGACCAGCTCATCCGCGCCTCCACCCTGGCGGCGGCGGGCGACACGGCGTTCCGCGGGGAGCTCACGGAGCTCCGCGCCCGACACCGCGCCGTGTGCGCGGGCGTGGTGGCGGACGCCGCCCGCCGCAAGGCCCTCGAGGCCGGGATGGACACGCTGCTGGACCAGCTGGAGCGCATCTGCGAAGGGATTTTCCTGCTGCAGGTCCTCCCGCCCAAAACCGCCCATGAAGTGATGAGCTTCGGGGAGCGGCTGTCCTCGCGCATCATCGCGGCCGCCTTGGAAAACGCCGAGCGCAAAGACGCCGTCGATTTCATCAAGACGCGCCGCCACGGCAACCTCGACGACATCGACCAGACCCTGACATTCTCCCTGATCCAAAAGGCTTTCCGCGACTGGACCCCCGCCTCCCCGACCGTCGTCGTGCCCGGATTCATCGCCTCCGACGCCGTCAGCGGAGAGATCACCACCCTGGGGCGCGGGGGCTCGGACTACACCGCCAGCCTGCTCGCCGCCGCCCTCAATGCCGAGCTGCTTGAGATCTGGACCGACGTGGACGGCTTCATGACGGCCGACCCGCGCATCATCAAGACCTCCTACGTCATCGACGAGATGACCTACGAGGAGGCCATGGAGCTGTGCAACTTCGGGGCGAAAGTGATCTATCCCCCCACCTTGTACCCTGTCTGCGCGAAGGGCATTCCGATCCTGATCCGGAATACTTTCAATTTGAAAGCACCGGGCACGATCGTCAAGCAAAACGTCGCTCCCGGCCAAACGTCCATCAAGGGCATCTCGTCCATCGAGGACATCAGCCTCATCACGCTCTCCGGCACCTCCATGGTCGGTATCGTGGGTGTGGACGCCCGCATCTTCGCCGCCCTCACGCAGGAGCAGATCAGCGCCTTCCTCGTCAGCCAGTCGGCCTCCGAGACCGGCATCTCCATCGGCGTGAGCCGCTCCGACGGAGAGCGCGCCCGCGCCGTCCTCGAAGAGGCCTTCAAACGCGAAATATCCAGCGGCGCCATCAATCCCATCGAAGTGCGCAGCGAGCTCGCCGCCGTGGCCGTGATCGGCGAAAACATGAAGCAGCATGCCGGCATCGCCGGCAAACTCTTCACCACCCTGGGGCGCAACGGCATCAGCGTGATCGCCCTGGCCCAGGGCGCCGCCGAATCCAACATCTCCTTCATCGTGGAGCGGACCCAGCTGCGCAAGTCGCTGAACGTCATCCACGACAGCTTCTTCCTGTCGGAGTACCAGGAGCTCAACCTCTTCCTCTGCGGCACCGGCACCGTGGGCGGACGCCTGATCGACCAGATCGCGCAGCAGCGCGAACGCCTGATGCAGACCCGCGGTCTGAAGATCAACCTCGTGGGCATCATCCGCAGCAAGCGGGCGCTGTTCGACCGGGGCGGGATCGATCCCGCCGGCTGGAAAGAGGTCTTCAAGCGGGACGCCATCGACATCAATCCCGCACGCCTGCGGGACGAGGTCCTCGGCATGAACATCTTCAACTCCGTGTTCGTGGACTGCACCGCCAACGCCGACATCTCCGCCCTGTACGGCGACTTCATCGACCACGGCATCTCCGTCGTGGCGGCCAACAAGATCGCCGCTTCCTCCGACTACGCCAACTACCGCGCCCTCAAGGAGCTCTCCCGCAAGCGCGGGGTCAAATGGCTCTTCGAGACCAACGTGGGCGCCGGCCTGCCGATCATCGGCACGATCAACGACCTGTGCAACTCCGGCGACCGCATCCTCAAGATGGAGGCCGTGCTGAGCGGCACGCTCAACTTCATCTTCAACACCCTGTCCGCCGACATTCCCTTCAGCCAGACGGTCCGGATGGCCAAGGAGCAAGGCTTTTCCGAGCCCGACCCGCGCATCGACCTCTCCGGCAAGGACGTCATCCGCAAGCTCGTCATCCTATCCCGCGAAGCGGGCTATGAGGTCAGCCAGGAAGACGTCGATGCCCAGCTGTTCATCCCGCAGGACTTCTTCGAGTGCAGCGAAGAGGAATTCTGGGCGAAGCTCCCCTCCCTCGACGCCGGCTTCGAGCAGCGCCGCCGGCAGCTGGAAGCCGAAGGCAAGCACTGGCGCTTCGTCGCGCAGAACGACCACGGCCGCCTGTCCGTGGGCCTGCGCGCGGTCGGACGCGACCATTCCTTCTATGTGTTGGACGGCTCCAACAACATCATCCTGCTCACGACCGAGCGCTACAACCGCCACCCGATGCTGATCCAGGGCTACGGAGCCGGTGCGGACGTGACCGCCGCCGGCGTATTCGCGGACATCATGAGCATCGCAAACATCTGACGCCATGAAAAAGATCAAGGTATTCGCCCCCGCCTCCATCGCCAACCTCGGCTGCGGATTCGACATCATGGGCCTCGCCCTGGACGAAGTCGGGGACGTGCTGGAAATGACCCTCGACGAAAGCGCCGAGGGCATCGAGATCCTCAACGACACCGACGTGCCGCTCCCCACGGACCCCGAAGACAACGTCATCACCCCCGTCATCCGGAAATTCTTCGGGATGACCGGTCACCGCGGCCGCGTGCAGGTGCGCATCCTCAAGAAGATCTTCCCCGGATCCGGCATCGGCTCCAGCGCCGCCTCCAGCGCCGCGGCCGCCTTCGGCATCAACGAGCTCTTCGGCGCCCCCCTGTCCGAGGAGGACGTGGTCGTGTGCAGCATGGAAGGTGAAAACCTCGCCAGCGGCGGCTACCACGCCGACAACGCGGCACCCGCCGTGATGGGCGGCATCACGCTCATCCGCGGCTACGACCCGCTGGACATCATCAAGCTGCCCGTCCCGGGCAACCTCTACTGCCCCGTCATCCACCCCCACCTGACCGTCTCCACCAAGCAGGCGCGCAGCATCCTCCCCAAAGAGATCCCGATGCACACCGCCATCACCCAGTGGGGCAACGTGGGCGGACTCGTGGCCGGCCTGTGCACCGGCAACATCGAGCTGGTGGGCCGCGCCATGCGCGACGCCGTGGCGGAGCCCTTCCGCAAACAGTTCATCCCGGGCTTCGACGAGCTTCGCGCCAAGCTGCTCGGCGCCGGCGCCCTCGCGATGAACATCAGCGGCTCCGGCCCCTCCGTGTTCGCCCTTGCGGGCCGCGCCGACATCGCCCAGCGCGTCGGCGCCATCATGGAGCGGCATTTCGCCCAGCAGGGCATCCTTTCCGAAACCTACGTCGTCAAGGTGTCCAACAAGGGCGCCCGACTCATCGCATAGGCCCATGAAGTACTACAGCACCAACGGACAAGCCCCCCTGGCCTCCCTCGAGAAGGCCGTCGTCCGCGGCCTCGCCGAAGACCGGGGCCTGTATATGCCGGAGCGCATTCCCGTGCTGCCGGAGGAGTTCTACCGGAACATCCAGACCATGACCTTCCAGGAGATCGCCTGCACGGTCGCGGACGCCCTGTTCGGCGAAGACATCCCCGCCCCGGAGCTGCACCGCATCGTGGAGGAGACCCTCAGCTTCGACTGCCCGGTGGTTCCCGTGACGCGGAGCATCGGTGCGCTGGAGCTCTTCCACGGACCCACCCTCGCCTTCAAGGACGTGGGAGCCCGTTTCATGGCGCGCCTGCTGCGCCATTTCACGCAGCATTCCGACGATGCGCGCACCATCCACGTGCTCGTGGCCACCTCCGGCGACACCGGCAGCGCCGTCGCCAACGGCTTCCTCGGCGTCGAGGGCGTCCACGTGCATGTCCTGTACCCCAAGGGCAAGGTCAGCCCCATCCAGGAGTGCCAGTTCACCACGCTCGGCCGGAACATCACCGCGCTCGAGGTGGACGGCTGCTTCGACGACTGCCAGGCCCTCGTCAAGAGCGCCTTCATGGACGCGGAGCTGACGGCGCGCCTGCGCCTGACCTCCGCCAACAGCATCAACGTGGCACGGCTGCTGCCGCAGAGTTTCTACTACTTCCACGGCTACGCCCAGATGAAGCGCTTCGGCCTCGGCGGACAGCTCGTCGTGTGCGTGCCGAGCGGCAATTTCGGCAATCTGTGCGCGGCCCTCTTCGCCAGGCGCATGGGCCTGCCGGTCAAGCGTTTCATCGCGGCGAACAACGCCAACGACGTGTTCTTCGAGTACCTGCAGACCGGTGAGTACAAGCCGCGCCCGAGCATCCCGACGCTCGCCAACGCCATGGACGTGGGCGATCCCAGCAACGCCGCCCGCATTTTCGAACTCTACGGCCACGACTGGAAGGCGCTCACCGCCGACATTTCGGGACGCGTGTGCAGCGACGATCAGATCGTCTCCGTCATCCGGCAGTGCCGGGAAAAATACGGCTACCTGCTGGACCCGCACGGGGCCTGCGGTTTCTACGCGGTGTATCACCATCTTCATCCGGGCGAACGCGCCCTGCTCTGCGAGACCGCGCACCCCGCGAAATTCAAGGACACCGTGGAACGCGCCACCGGCACCCCGGTGGACATCCCCACCCGCCTGTCCGCCTTCATGCAAGGCACCAAACAGAGCGTCCCGATGGGGAAAGATTACAAAGAATTCAAAGAGTATCTATCTACTCTCCAATAAGATAACAATAGTCAAATAAATAACAGATGAAAGTAGCTATCGTAGGCGCAAGCGGAGCCGTGGGACAGGAGTTCCTGCGGGTCCTCGACGAAAGGAATTTCCCCCTGGACGAGCTGGTACTCTTCGGATCGGAGCGGAGTGCCGGGACCAAATATACCTTCCGCGGGAAGGAATATGAAGTGAAACTGCTCCGGCACAACGACGACTTCAAGGGCGTGGACTACGCCTTCGTGTCCGCCGGGGCCTCCACCTCCAAAGAATTCGCGGAGACCATCACGAAGCACGGAGCCGTCATGATCGACAACTCCAGCGCCTTCCGCATGGATCCCGACGTGCCGCTGGTGGTGCCCGAGTGTAACGCCGAAGACGCCCTCGTGCGCCCGCGCGGCATCATCGCCAACCCCAACTGCACCACCATCATGATGGTCGTGGTGCTGAAGCCCATCGAGGCCCTCTCCCACATCACCCGCATCCACGTGGCGTCCTACCAGTCCGCCTCCGGCGCGGGCGCCCAGGCGATGCTCGAGCTGGAGAACCAGTACCGGGAAATCGTTGAGCAGAAGCCCGTTACCGTCAAGAAATTCGCCTACCAGCTGGCCTACAACGTCATCCCGCAGATCGACGTCTTCACCGACAACGGCTACACCAAGGAGGAGATGAAGATGTTCAACGAGACGCGCAAGATCCTCCACTCCGACGTGAAGTGCAGCGCCATGTGCGTGCGCATCTCCGCGCTGCGCTCCCACTCCGAGGCCGTGTGGATCGAGACCGAAAAGCCGCTCGGCGTGGAGCAGGTCCAGGCCGCCCTCGCGGCAGCCCCGGGCGTGACCCTGCAGGACGACCCCGCCACGCAGACCTACCCGATGCCGCTGTTCACCGGCGGCAAGGACGACATCTACGTCGGCCGCGTCCGCAAGGACCTCGCCGACGACAACGGCATCACCCTCTGGCTCTCCGGCGACCAGATCAAGAAAGGCGCCGCCCTGAACGCGGTGCAGATCGCAGAATACCTGATCTCCAGAAAATGAAAAAGACAGTACTTCTTCTAGCGGCACTGTGCTGCATCTGTGCAAGCACCTGGGCGCAGGACGACGAGTTCCCCGAGCTGGCCGACCACGGCGTCGCCCTCCAGCTTGTCATGAAAGAATGGCACGGCCAGGGCCTGTACACGGCCGGCTGGGACGATAAGCCCACCGTCAAGAATTACTTCACCGGTCTGGCCTACGCCTATCCCAACGACCTCTTCCAGATGGTCGTGAGCAAAATGCTGGGACTCGGCGTGGACGACGCCCTGACAGAGTACGTGCTGGACGAGCGGAACGGATATATTCTCGCCGAGCTGGGCACGGAGACCTCCCCTTCCGTGCAGATGTGCTACTGGAACTGCAAGGACGGATCCCGTCTCATCGCCGTGGCCCTCCAGGGCTATGAGTACAACCTGGACGATACGTCGGAGGAACTCTTCGTCAGCCTCAACGACATCGCATTCTTCCGCATCCTGGGCGACGAGTTGATCTGGCGCCCCGTTCCGGTCCGGCAGATCTGCGGGCAGGATTATGATTTCATCCTGTACGACAGCATCGAACTTCCCCGACAGGGAAAGGACATCCGTCTGATCGAACGTTCCGAGAGTGGAGACGAGGACGTTACGACCCTCGTCTGGGACGGCGCCCGATTCAGCGCTGCCGCACGGTAGGACCGTCCGGTTTCCGCCGGACAGCCTCCAGATAAAAAGATCTCCGTTGCTCCTGGGTGATGCGGTAGCGCAGCATCCGGGAGCTTTCTTTCAGGCCGTCGTCCAGGTTGCACACGAAGAGGTCGTTCACGTCGGCCAGGTACAGACGGTTGTAGCGCCTGTCCTGGTCCTGCTGCAGCGAGATGGTGTAATTCATGGCTTTCAGGGCTTCCGTGAGGCCCAGGTTCTCGCGCGAGAACACGAACAGCCCCATCTTGTCGAAACGCCCGTAGAAGCCGTTCCCGACCTTCCCCACCTTGCATTCCAGGATCCGCCGCAGCGGCATCGCCATGCTCCAGTAGGCCAGTTCTTTCACGCCGATATACTTGCCCTCCTGCAAGCCGAAAGCATAACCGTATTCCAGGATCTGCTCGAGCTCCTCGTTGCGGGGAGACGGGGTCCTTCCCGCCACGTCCAGCAGCATTTCATCGGCGGCTTTCTTGCTCTCTTCCATCGCCCGCGTCACCTCGATCCCGAGCGTCCGTCCGTCGGCGCTCTGCAGATCCGGCCGGTCGCGGTTCTCCAGATTGTCGAACTCGCTTCCCAGCAGCGCCGAGAGCGAGATTTGAGCATAGCGCTCGAAGAAACAGGTACCGAATTCGCGGGTGGACATACGCTTGCAAATATACACAATATTTGCTAACTTTCGGGCGCACTAAGACCCGTAACCTCCATGAAAAAGCCGTTCGCCCGATTCGACATGGCCAGGGATCCCATCCGCACACGGTGGTTCCTCAAGCCCATTACCGCCCTGCTCAGCTTTCCCGCCATCGTCAGGCACAAAACGGTCATCCACCGCCACGGCACGGAAGGCCTCAAGCCGCCGTACCTGCTGCTCTGCAACCACAATGCATTCATGGACTTCAAGGTGGCCACCAAGGTCATCTACCCCAACAAAGCCAACTACGTCGTCGCCATCGACGGATTCATCGGCCGGGAATGGCTGCTGCGCAATGTCGGCTGCATCTGCAAGCGTAAATTCACCAACGACGCCACCCTTGTCCGCCAGCTGCGCAAGGTCCTCGACAACGGCGACATCGCCGTCGTCTATCCCGAGGCGCGCTACTCGCTCTGCGGCACCACGGCCGTGCTGCCCGAGTCGCTGGGCAAACTGTGCAAAATGATGGGCGTCCCCGTGGCCACGCTCATCTGCCACGGCCACCATGTCAACTCCCCTTTCTGGAACCTCCACGACCGGAAGGTGAAGCCTACGGAAGCCGACTTCACGCTCCAGTACACCGCCGAGGAACTCCGGGCCGCCAGCGTGGACGAGATCAACGAACGGCTCGTACAGGCCTTTCAGTACGATGATTTCGCCTGGCAGAAAGCCCGCGGCATCCTCACCCCTTTCAAGCGCCGCGCAGAAGGGCTGCACAAGGTGCTGTACCAGTGTCCCGCCTGCGGCACAGAATACGAAATGGCCTCCGAAGGCACCCGGCTGTACTGCAGGCATTGCGGCAAGAGCTGGATCATGAACCCGCTCGGAGAGCTGAAAGCGGACAGCGGCGAGACGGAATTCTCCCACATCCCCGACTGGTACGAGTGGGAGCGGGCCAATGTCCGCAGAGAGGTGGAAGAAGGCCGCTATTGCACGGGGCCGCTGCACGTGCACGTGGATTCGCTGCCCAACGCCAAAGCCTTCATCCGCCTGGGCCAGGGCACGCTCGTGCACGACATGGACGGCTTCCACGTGAGCGGGACCGACGTGGACGGCGACCCCTTCGAGATGATCCTCAAGGTCCCGTCCCTGTACTCCTGCCATATCGAATACGAATATCTCGGGAAATACGGCGACTGCGTGGACCTCAACACCTTGAAGGACACGTGGTACATCTATCCCGAGGAAAAGAAATTCTCCGTGACCAAAATGGCCCTCGCCACCGAGGAGCTCTTCTATGCCTGGCGGCGCGGCATCGGCCGCCCCTGCAAGCCGGGCCTGGCCTAGCCGAAGACGACCGTCCGGTTCTTGTAGGTCAGGATCTTGCGCTCGATGTGCTTGGTCACGGCGCGGCTGAGCACGATCTTCTCCAGGTCGCGGCCCTTCAGGACGAGGCTGTCGGGCGTGTCCTTGTGGCTGATGCGCACGACGTCCTGCTCGATGATCGGGCCGGCGTCCAGTTCGCGCGTGACGTAGTGGCTCGTGGCGCCGATGATCTTGACCCCGCGCTCGTAGGCCTGGTGGTAGGGCTTCGCCCCCACGAAAGCCGGCAGGAAGGAATGATGGATATTGATGATGTGGTGCGGGTATTCCGCGATCATGCCGTCGCTGTTCACCTGCATGTAGCGCGCCAGGACGATGAAGCTGATCCGCTCGGCATGCAGCAGGTCCATCTCCGCCTGCTCCACTTCGGTGCGGTTGCTCTTGTCCGGAGCGATGCTCCACACGTGGAAGGGGATGCCGAACTGGTCGGCCACGAAGCGCAGGTCTTCGTGGTTGCTCACGATACAGGGGATGTCCACGTCCCACTCCCCCGCCCGGTAGCGGGCCAGCAGGTCGTACAGGCAGTGGCTCTGCTTGCTCACGAAAATGGCCATCCGCGGCCGCTCGTCGCTGAAAAAGATGCTCGACACCATCCCGTAACGCTCCGCGAACAGCTCGTCCACAACCTCCTTGATGTGCTCCCGCGGGATGAAGAAACCCTTGAGCTCCCATTCGATGCGCATGAACAGGTGCCCGTCGATGGTGTCCACATACTGGTCGAGATAGACGATGTTGCCGTGGTTGCGCGTGATGAATCCCGTCACGTCGGTGATGATCCCCTGCCGGTCCGGACAATGCAGCAGGATGATGGCTTTGCCTTCCGTCATAATACAATACTGTCTAACGGACGGCAAGGTACGAAAAAAACGCCAAAGCGCAAAGATGTGCGCTACGGCTGCACCCGGAGCACCTTGATGCCCGTGATGTTGCGGGAGGCGGCCAGCGCCGTTTCCAGGGTACGCGGGTCGATGATCACCTTCTTCTCGTTGATGGAGGCATGGATGAAGCCGAGGCGGTCGGACGGCTTCTCGCGGTAGGCGATCACGACGTGCGAGACGTCCAGCCCCTCGATGGCGGTGGTGAAGCACAGGATGTCGCCGCTGCGGATCTGCGATTCGACATAAGGGATCTGCGATTTGGGAATATAGGTCCGTGCGATCCCGCTGATGCGCTCCTCGATGGCGGCCATCCGCGCCCGGTTGTCCCGGGCGTAGCCGGATTCCCCGGCCAGGGGGGCATAGCTGCCGGAATGCGTCGTCATGTAATTGATGGGGCGCGGGTCCGGGACGCCGCCCAGTCCGGCGGTCAGGTCGCGGAACAGGCCGGTCCGCTCCCCCTGCGCCACCCACTCCGTGACATAGTGCAGGCGGGACTCGTAGCGGTCCACGACCCCGTCGCGGTAGCGCGAGAGCAGAAGCGTCTCGGCCAGGTCCTCGAACGTGGCGTCCGCGCCGCAGCGCTGCGCCGTCCTGACCAGTCCCAGGCAGGTCTCGGCAAAGAGGATGCAGTCCGTCTGCGTCAGGAAGATGCGGAGTTTCTCATCCCGGCCTTCCTGCGTGCCGGCCACGTATTTCTGGTCCAGCAGGCGCTTCGCCGCGCGGACCATGAGCTCCGGACCGTCCTCGCGCCCAGCCGCCGAGGCGAGCTCCTTCAGCACCAGGCCGCCCAGGGCGATGTCTTCCGCCGTGGACACGTACTGCACCTGCGCCCGCACGGGGCACAGGAAAACGGTGAGAAACACACCCAGCGACAGGATCTTCCGCAGCATGACCTTATTCGCGTTCCTTGATGACCTTCCCGAAGGGGAAGAGGGCGCCGATGGCCATCTTGAAATGCTGCAAGCCCCATGGGATACCCACGATGGTAATGCAGCAGACGAGGCCGAACACCCCGTGGACGATGGCGATCTCCCACCAGCCCAGCAGGATCCAGATAAGGTTCATCACCAGCGACAGGCAACCCGGCTGATCGGGGCCGAAGACCATGTCGCGGCCGAAGGGCCACAGGGCGTACGTCCCCAGCTTGAAGAGCTGCACGCCGAAGGGAATGCCGATGATCGTGATGCAGATCAGCAGGCCCACGAGATAGTAGATCAGGGCGACGAGGAGGCCGCCCAGGATGAGCCAGAGTAAATTGCCAAGGGTTTTCATATCAAAGCATCGGGCTTATTTCCGGAGGATGCGGCGGACCGTGTCCTTGAGGATCTGCACGGCGGGGTCTGCCATGTTGTTGTGGGTGAAGCCCTGCAGCTCATACATGGTGGCGTCGGGATGCCCCACCATCTGGAAGAGGCGCCAGAAATAGGCCGTCTCCTCATAGCGGCCGTACAGCTCGCGATTGCGGTCGGCGGAGATGATCACGATCGGCGGCGCATCCGCACGCACGAACGCAAGCGGCGCATACTCGTCGATCATGGGCTGGGAAGGCGTCATCCCGAGGGTCTGGCGGTGCGCGAAATGCGTAATCACCTGCCCGCTGAACGGGATCAGCGCCGCCACGCGGTCGGCGTCGATGCCATGCGCGGCCAGCCAATGCTTGTCCAGGCCCACCATGTCGATGAGGTAGCCCCCCGCGGAATGCCCGGACAGGAAGATCTTTTCGGGCGAACCGCCATACTCGGCGGCATGCCGGAAGGCCCAGGCCACGGCTGCGGCGGCGTCTTCGATGCAGTTGGCGATGGTCCCCTTCGGGATCAGGCGGTAGTTCGCCGACACGACCACGTAACCGGCGGTGAGCAGGTCGCGCGGGATGTTCCGCTTGTCGCCGCCGGTCAGTCCGCCGCCGTGGAACCAGACGACCACGGGGAGGTCCCGGGCCCCTTCGGGGGCATAGACATCAAGCTTGCATCGCTCCTGCACATAGGCATCCGAAGCGGAAGTGGCATACTGCACGTCCTTCGCCACCTGGGCGTGCGCCGCCAGGCAGATGGAAAAGAGGAGGACAATGAATGGCAATCGTTTCATAACTGATTTTTTATTAATGCTTTACCCGTGCGCCCATCGATGCAGATCTGAAGATCCTTCTCGAAATGCACCTGACGCAGATAGACGGTCTCGAACTCCGCCGGCATGGCATCCAGCCGCGCCGCGTCGAAGCACTCTCCCGCGCGGGCGAAAGGATTCACGTTGACGTAGCCGACGTTGAACGAAGTCATGTTCTGGAAGAAATGCGTGCCCTGGCTGGGATCCACCCGGAAATGGTCCAGGCAGCACTCCACGATGGCGCGGGCCTCGGAGATGTCACTCCACTGCACCGGCACGCCCAGCGAAGGAATGCTGGAGCCCCAGCGGCCGTAGCCCACGAGGACATAGTTGCGGCCGGCGGCGTGCATCCGCGCATTGAGCTCCTTGAGCTCGGAAGCCATCTCCTGCGTCTTGAGCGTGTCGAAAGCGGATTCCCTGAGGTACACGATGTCGCGCACCCCGGAGATCCAGCCCGGCCCGATGGCGCTGCCGGAGCTGATCAGCGCGCCGGAGACGTCTATGCCGGACCAGTCCACCTCGGCGTCCAGGCCGTCGGCCGAAATGGGCCGGACCTGCAGGACGTTGAAGACCGCGGGACTGTCGGGACCGACATCCAGGTTGGCCGCGAACTCGATCTCCACGCCGCACTTGACCTCCCGCTGCATGATGTCCAGCAGCTCCGTGAGGATGTCCGCGAGCGGGAAGGTGTTGTATTTGAGGATGTGCGCGAAGGTGACGAACTTCGGGCCCTGCGGGGCCGGCGAATCCACCATGCGCATGTTCTCGTAGTCATAGGTGGAGACCACCTTGGAGAAGGTGCGGAACTGGCTGCAGTCCGTGACGGGGATGCGCTCCAGGTTGACGGCGTCGTCCACGGAGGTCTTGAACTTGTCCGGCTGGAGATCGAGCGCGAACATGGCCTGCTGCGTCTCGTGCATCACCAGTTCCGGGGTGGAGGTCTGCAGCACGTTGCGCGGGTACTTCGGCGAGAAACGGAGCACCTGGTCGCCGTCCACGACGGCCTTGCCCAGGCCAAAGGCGACCTTCGCGACGCCGTCCTCCGGCTTCTCGTAGCCAATGGGGTAGAAATTGACCGAACGGGCCACGCCCGAGAAGGTCGGGAAGAAATAGCCCCGGTCCTCGCTGCCGCAGATCTCCTGCAGCACGATGGCCATCTTCTCCTCCGAGAGGACGTTGGCCGTGGCCGCGATGTAGCCCCTCGACGAGGCGTAATACACGGAGGCATACACGCTCTTGATGGCCTTGGAGAGCAGGCGGAGCTGCTGGTCCTCGTTCTCCGTGTGGGGGATCATGTAGGTCGAATAGACCCCTGCAAACGGCTGATAATAAGAGTCTTCTAGCTTGGATGATGAGCGCACGGCGAGGGGTCGCCGGACGTTGCGGATGAAGACGCGGAGTGCGTCCGTAAGCTCCTGCGGGAGCGTCGAAGCCACGAACTCCGAGAGGATCTCGTTGTCCGAGAGATCGGAGTTGATGACATATTTCAGACCGTTCTCCCGGATGAAGCGGTCGAAGTACTCCGTGGTGATCACGAGGGTCCGCGGCACGAGCACGCGGACGTCCTCCCACCTGTCGTAAAGGTCGTACTTCTGGAGGATGTGGTTCAGGAACGCGAGGCCGCGCGCCTTGCCGCCGAGCGAACCCGAGCCGATGCGGGAGAACCAGATGGCGTCGTTGTAGGCGGCGGGATCGAAGCGCGCCACCACGCCGAGCGCCTGGTTGATGCGGTAGTCCCGGATCATCCGTAGATTCATTTCGCGCACGTGCGCGATGTCCGCGTCGCTCTGGATGCGGATCGAGCGGAAGAGGTCGCCGATCGCGAAAATACCGCGGCCGTAAAGCCAGCGGGAGATGTAGTTCTTGTCGGCGAGCATGCGCAGGGCCTTGTCGGACATGCCGGCCACGGCCTGCTCGAACTCGTAGAGGTTGCGGGCGCGGGCCGTGACCCGTCCCGTCTCGGGATCGGTCACGACAAAGTCGCCGAAGCCGAACTCCCGTCCGATGTACTCCGACACCTCCTGGGTGAGGGTCTTGGAGCGCTTGTGCACAAAGCCCACGCCCAGCTGCTCGGCCACGGCGCGCATGCTCTCCTGGGAGGACTGCATCAGGAACGGCAGCGTCGGGTTCTCATGCCGCACCAGGCGGCAGAGGTCGATGCCCGCATCGATCTTCTCCTGATCCGGCTTGTCCCCCTTGTGCAGGACGAAGCCGATGTCGGAGATGGCGCCGATGATGTTGGGCTTGTATTTCTGGTAATAGTCGTAGGCCTCGTCGTAGCACGTGGCCATCAGGATCTTGGGTCGGGCGCGCTTGCGCAGGAACTGCTGCTCCTCGTTGAGCGCATCCCGCACCGCTTCGCTGTTCTGCTGGAGCACCAGCCTGTACAGCAGCGGCAGGTAGGTCGAATAGTAGCGCACGGAGTCTTCCACAAGCAAGATGACGCGGGCCCCCATCTCCAGGCAGTCGTGCTCGGCGTTGAGCCGGTCTTCCAGGAGCTTGATGATGGCGATGAGCACGTCGGTGCTGTTGTTCCAGCAGAACACGTAGTCGATGCCGGCCTTGTCGCATTCCGCGATCTTGCGATAGATCTCCCGGGAGAACGAGGACAGCAGGACGATCGGCGTGTCGGGGGTCAGCTCCTTCGCCTGCAGCGAAAAGCCGAAGGCGTCGAGCTTGCCGACGTTGTACAAGGTGATGATCAGGTCGAAACCCTTGTCCTGTTTCAGCATCTCCAGCGCCTCCAGGGTCGATTCGGCCCGCACGATGGCGGGCGGGTTGCTCAGGTTGAGCTCCGAATACTCCTGCGTGATCAGCGCTTCGATGTGTCCGTCCTCCTCGAGGGCGTAACTGTCGTAATTGTTACAAACCAGGAGGATTCGGCGAATCCTCCTGGCCATCAATTGTGTATAATCCGTGTTGTTGCCCATAGATTAAACCAGACCCTGGTCCACCATCGCATTGGCTACCTTGATGAAGCCGGCGAGGTTGGCACCCTTGACGTAATTGATATATCCGTCCTCCTCGGTGCCGTACTTGATGCACGCTTCATGGATATCTTTCATGATACGGTGCAGGTGCTCGTCCACTTCCTCTGAGGTCCACTTCTGGCGGATGGAGTTCTGCGTCATCTCCAGGCCGGATGTCGCCACGCCGCCGGCGTTGGACGCCTTGCCCGGCGAGTAGAGCATCTTCTTCTCCTGGAAAATGGCGATGGCCTCAGGCGTGGAAGGCATGTTGGCGCCTTCGACGACGCACCAGCAGCCGCCCTTCACGAGATTCTCCGCGTCAGCCTTCTCGATTTCGTTCTGCGTGGCGCAAGGGAGCGCGATGTCGCAGGGGATGTGCCAGGGACGCTGGCCCGGGAAGTACTGGGCGTTGGGATATTTGTTCGCGTATTCCTTGATACGGCCGCGACGGATGTTCTTGAGTTCGAGCACGAATTTGAATTTCTCCTCGTCCAGGCCGTCCGGATCGTAGATGGATCCGTCGGAGTCGGACAGGGTCACCACCTTGGCGCCCAGCGACATTGCCTTCTGGGCGGCGTACTGGGCCACGTTGCCGGAGCCGGAAATGTCCACGGTCTTGCCTTCGAAGCTTTCGCCGCGGGTCGCAAGCATCTCCTGGGCGAAGTAGCAGACGCCGTAGCCGGTGGCCTGCGTGCGGAGCAGGCTGCCGCCCCAGGCGACGCCCTTGCCGGTCAGCGTGCCGGTGAACTCGTCGCGGAGGCGCTTGTACTGGCCGAACATGAAACCGATCTCGCGGCCGCCCACGCCGATGTCACCGGCAGGCACATCCGTGTCGGCGCCGATATGGCGCTGGAGTTCGGTCATGAAGCTCTGGCAGAAGCGCATCACCTCGGCGTCGGACTTGCCGCGCGGGCTGAAGTCGGAACCGCCCTTGCCGCCGCCCATCGGGAGGGTGGTCAGGGAGTTCTTGAAGGTCTGCTCGAAAGCGAGGAACTTCAGGATGCTGAGGTTCACGCTGGCGTGGAAGCGGATACCGCCCTTGTAGGGGCCCAGGGCGCTGTTCATCTGGACGCGGTAGCCGCGGTTGACATGAATTTCCCCCCTGTCGTCGGTCCAGGGGACGCGGAACATGATGACCCGCTCCGGTTCGACCATGCGTTCAAGGATCTTGAGATCCATCAGATGGGGATAGGAAGTGACATAAGGCGCTACACTTTCCACCACCTCACGGACAGCCTGGTGGAATTCCTTCTCGCCAGGGTTGCGTGCGATCAGCTCATCCATGAACCGGTCGACGTAGTTCTGTGTGAATTTGTCCATATTATGGGAATTTAACTAACCGGATTCAAATGTAGTAAAAATCCGGAAAAATCCAATTATTTTCCGCCTCAAACACCAACACACCTGCCTGGCCGCCGCTTCCCGTCCCCCGCCACCGGTCCTTTCCCGTCTGCCGTCTGCCGCTCCGGCTGCCCGGCGGACGGGGGATCGTGAAAAAATGTCAGCGGGACTGACAAAATGTCTTGATTTTCAATCTGTTACGGGAAATTTTGCGCCAAAATGTCCTAAAAAAGCCGCTGGTCTGCGAGTTGCAGTTTGTCAGGCGTCCCCCGGTCGGGACAAAAGAAAAAAGTTAAACGAATTTAAAATGATAGGAGATTTGATTATGTATCCCGCTAAAAGAAACCAGGCTTGGATCCCGAGCATTTTCGGTGATTTGTTCGACGATTTCGCAGTGATACCTGCGAAGCAGTTCGCCTCCCCCGCCGTCAACATCAAGGAGACCGACAAGGACTTCCAGATCGAGATTGCCGCACCGGGCATGACCCGGGAAGACTTCACCATCCGCGTGGACAACGACGAGGAGCTGGTGATCGCACTGGAGAAGAAGCACGAAAACAAGGAAGAGCAGAAAGACGGCAACTACCTGCGCCGCGAGTTCTCCTACACGTCCTACCACCAGGCCTTCACCCTGCCCGACAACATCGACGTCGAGGCCATCAAGGCGACCATGACCAACGGCGTACTGGGCATCGTGCTGCCGAAAAAGACACCGGACAAGCAGATTCCCGCTTCGCGTCACATCGCCATCGAATAGTCTACAGCTGCGGCAGGGCAAATGCCTGTCCGGCCGCACCCTCCCGCTGCTATCGTCAAAACAATCCGGGTTATGCCCGGATTTTTTTTAATTTCAAAAAAATACGCGTAAATTAGCCTCGATCAATTTTAAGCGTACCATGACCAGATTGTTTACCATCCTGCTGACGGCCCTGGCCGTCTCATGCGCCGGCCCCGAGGCTCCCTGCCCGGTCGTCCAATACAAAACCCCCAAGGGGGGCAAACTCGAGCTCTACATGATCACCCACGGCTCCGTAGCCATGAGCTACAAGGGATTCTCGGTCCAGGTCGATCCCGTCGGCAAGATGGGCCAGGCCGAGATCGACTACTCCTGGTTCCCCAAGGCGGACCTCATCCTGATCACCCATGAGCACGGCGACCACCTCAGCCCCGACACGATCGAGCTCCTGAGCAAGGACGACACGCAGATCCTGCTCAACGCCAAGAGCCGCGACCAGCTCGGCAAGGGTGAGGCGATCGCCAACGGCGAATCCCGCAAGGTCGGGCCCGTCGGCGTCACCGCCGTACCCGCCTACAATATCTCGGAGGGGCGCCAGAACTTCCACCCGAAGGGCAACGGCAACGGCTACATCCTCGATTTCGACGGCTTCAAGGTGTATGTGGCCGGCGACACGGAGGACATCGACGAGATGGCCTCCTTCGGTCCGATCGACGTGGCCTTCCTGCCCGTCAACCAGCCCTACACGATGACCACGACCCAGTGCATCGAGGCGGCCATGACCCTCAAGCCCAAGGTCCTGATCCCCTATCACATGTCCCAGACGGACATCCAGGAGGTCAAGACGGTCCTCGACGCCAACGACTCCGGCATCGAGGTCCTGCTCTTCGAGGAGCTCCGCTAATACTGGCAGAAGCCATTCAGACCCGGCCCGACGCGGCCGGGTTTTTTATTCCGGATAGACCAGATTCGCCTCCGTGGCGACTTCCAGGACCTCGTGGAGGTACCTGGCGGCCTCGCGGCGGGCGGCCGGGAGGTCGTGCAGCTGCCAATTGCCGCAGTCGCGCGGCGCCGCGCCCGGGATCTCCCCTTCGTAGTCCGCGATGAAACGGAAGGTCTCCCGCATCAGCGGCAGGATATCGGCGGAATCAAGCTCACCGCGCATCAGCAGATAGTTGCCGGTCAGGCAGCCCATCGGGCCCCAATAGACGATGCGGTCGGCCCAGACGGGATGGTTGCGCAGGAAGGTCGCGGCCAGGTGCTCGACGGTGTGGATGGCGCCCTGCTCCAGGACGGGCTCGCGGTTGGGCTCCTTCATGCGGATGTCGAAGGTGGTCACGACTTCGCCGCCCACGGCGTCGCGGCGGGACACGTAGATGCCCCGCAGGAGCTTTTCGTGATTGATGGTGAAACTGGGAATCGTCTTCATAAGCGCTCGAGCAACTGCCGGATGAAAGTGAAAGAATCGTCCGCGACCCGCTTCCAGAAATCCCGGTAATGCGCTTCCGCCGCCTCCCGGGAGGAATGGACGTCGCTGATGATACGGAAACTCAGGAAAGGCACGCCGTAGTGCCGGCACACCTGGGCGACGGCCGCCGACTCCATGTCGCAGGCCAGCGCGTCGGGATAAATCCCGAGCACCCGGGCGTCGTCCTCCGGGGTGGTGAGGAACTGGTCGCCGGAGCAGATGAGCCCGCAGTGCAGCGGCCGCGCGGTCTGCAGGCCGAGCGCGACCTCCAGCAGCGCAGGATCGGCGTCGAAACGCTGCGGCAGCCCCTGGACCTGGCCCGGGAGGCTCCCCTCTCCGCACCACACGTCGTGGTAGGCCGTCTGGCGGCCGACCACGATATCGAAAAGCTGCATGCCCGGGGCCACCCCGCCGGCGCAGCCGGAATTGACGATACAGTCCGGATGCTCCTTCAAAATAAACTCGGTGGCGGCGCGGGCGGCGCCGGCTTTGCCGATGCCGGACTGCACGACGTCATCCACACCCGCCCGGCGCAGGGCCTCGCACTCCGAGGCCATCGCTACAATCAGTCCCGCTTTCATTTTTCCAGAATAACGAATCCGTCGAGCACGGAGAGCTCGGACAGCGCTCCCGTTTCATTCTGGCCGAAGCCCGGCGTTGTAAGGAATATCTTTTTCATATCAATGCAAATACAGGGAATCAATGAACCATGTGCCCAGGATGCCCCTTCCTGCCGGAGAAGAGACGCTGCGGCAGCTCCATCGCGAGGATGATGCCGAGCACGATGGCGACCGCCGCCTTGACGGCATCCCAGCCGCTCGACAGCGACAGCGTGAACTGTCCGGAGACCATATAATAAGTGAACCAGAAAAGACCGGCTCCCGGCACCAGCGGAAAGATGCCGCAGAGCAGGAACACCTGCGCCGGGCACTTCTGCCACACCGCCGCGATGCGCGCAAGCATGCAGACGAACACCGACGCCAGGATGATGGCGATCATGGGGGCCGCCGCCGCATAGCGCACCAGGATCAGATAGAGGGCCCAGCCGGCAGCGCCGACAAGACCGGCGGCCGTGAACTGCGGGCGCGGCACGCCGAACAGCCCGGCAAAGGCGAAGGTGCCGGCGAATGCGGCAAGGATCTGGACCGCCAGACTGGCCGTCTGGGGAGAAACGTTCAGCCCGTGCAGAGCGATCACCCCGCCGAAGACCCAGCCGTCCAGCATGAAGCCGAAAGCCACGCCGAGGGCGATGCAGACGAATCCCAGCATCGCATCCGTCAGGCGTGTCAGCCCGGCCAGATAGTCGGAGTTCGCAAGGTCCCGGACCCCGTTGACAAACGGGACACCGGGGATCAGCGGCATGATCGAGCCGATGATCATGTTGCTCAGGCTCCCGCCGAAACCAATCCTATAGAAAGCAAGACACAACAGCGTGGCAACCAACGCATTGCTAAGCCCGCCGACAATCTTGGAGAGATGGCGTACGCTCACGAAGTACATATAGAGGAACAAGACCAGACCCACCACGAAAGCGGCGGCACAGTCCAGCCAGCTGCCGCCGAACACGGCGCTGAAACCCGCGGCGCCGACGGCCGTGCAGAGGGCCGTCATCCAGGCCGGCTGGGACGGGGCGTTGCGGATGATCCGCAGCCGCTCGCGCGCCTGCTCCAGGGAGCACAGCCCGTTGGAAATGTCATAGCTCAGGCGGTTGACCGCCACCACCTTGGACAGCTGGATCCCCTTCAGGGGGATGAACTCCACGTTGGCGTAGGTCTGCGCCTGCCCGCCGCCGGAGCGCACATGATTGATCCTCCCGGTGGTGAAAATGCCGTTGCTGATCACGAAAAAGCTGCCCGAATCCACCCCGTAGGTCGTGGCGATCCGAGCCATGATATCCTCCACGCGGGAGATCTCCGCACCGTTTTCCAGCAGGATGTGTCCCGCTTCGGAGGCGACCTCCAGCACTTCGGCCAGTTCGTTTTCCATAAGTTCTTCCATCGATGCAAATATAAGCGAAAAGGGGGAAAAATACTAACTTTGCAAACATGATCAAAAACATCCTCTTCGATTTCGACGGGACCCTCGCCGACACCTCCGAAGGCATCGTCCGCTGCACGCAGGCCACCCTGCGGGAGATGGGCCTGCCGGCCTCCACCCCCGGGCGCATCCGCGCCACCATCGGCCTGCCGCTCGGGAAATGCTTCGAGGACGGCACGGACACGCCCCCGGAACGCGTGGAGGAAGCCTGCCAGACCTACCGGCGGCTGTTCAACGAGATCGCCATCCCCTGCATCACCCTGTTCGACGGCGTGGCGGAGACGATCGCCGCCCTGCACGCGGAAGGGCTGCGCTTCGCCATCTGCACCTCGCGCAGCAGCGCCTCGCTGCTGACGCTGCTGGAAGAGAACGGCATCGGAGCCTATTTCAGCGCCCACACCAGCAACGACGACGTCCACCTGCTGCGGGCAAAGCCCAAGCCGGCGCCGGACCTGGCCCTGCTGCTGCTCGGGCGGCTCGGCGCCCGCGCGGAAGAATCACTCGTGGTGGGCGACACCGTCTTCGACCTGGAGATGGGCCGCGGCGCCGGCTGCCGCACCTGCGGGGTGACCTACGGCAACCAGGACCGCACCCTGCTGGAGCGCGCGGCGCCCGACGCGCTCATCGACCGCATCACGGAGCTGCCGGGGGTGCTCCGGAACGAATAATTTGTTATATTTGTAAAAATCATCACCCTATGCTCAGGCTTCCGGACAACGCCTCCATCGGAGATTATTACATTTCCCGCCTCATCAAGAAAGGACCGTACAACGACTGCTACGCCATCCGCGACGAGAAAGGCACGCCCTTCTTCATGAAAGCCTTCGATCTCGGGCGCATCCCCGACAAGATGCTCGTGGAAGGCATCGTCGAAGAAATCTGGCAATGCCGCCGGATCAGCCATCCCAACATCGTCAAGTATGTCGCCGACGGCGTCCTGTCCGTCAGCAGGCACAAATACCCCTGCCTGGTCACCCAGTTCTTCAACGGGGCGCTCCTGTCGGAGACCCAGCGCGGAGGCCGGACCTTCTCCGTCGCCGAGACGAAAGCCCTCCTCATCCCCATCCTCGAGGCCCTGGTGTACCTCCACGGCGAGCTGGGGGTGAACCACAACGACCTCACCCCGCGCAACATCCTCCTCGAGACCTCCCCCGAAGGGGAAATCACCCCGAAGATCATCGACCTGGGGCACATGCACGCCGAGATCGAGAGCGCACCCCCCTTCCCGCTGACGACCTCAATGTGATGTACATGGCGCCGGAGGCGCTGAAAGGCAGTTTCAACGCCAAGAGCGACGTCTTCTCCGTCGCGGCGATCCTCTACACCATGCTCTACGGCTTCGCCCCCTGGGACTGCGGCATCTCGGAGAAGACCCCCTACTATTCGAAGAAAATCACCGTCCAGCACGCCCGGGAGGCACCCCTGTTCTTTCCCAACCACAAGCCGGACGACCCTGAGATCATCGACCTGCTGGAGCGGGGACTCCGCTTCGATCCGGCCGGGCGCCCCAGCGCCGCGGAATTCCTCGAGATGCTCTCGGCGGGCTGCGCCCCGCAATCCCCCGCCCTCTCCCACAACCAGGCGACCCGGCGGCGGACGCCCGACAAACCGCAGGCCCCGCAGACCCCGCAGGAGCCGCCGCAGACCCCTTCCGACCAGACGGAAAAGCCCCGCGAGGACAGCGTCCAGCTGGAGGCCCGCAAGGGCAAGCCCGGCGACGGCGGCTTCGCCGACGTGGCCGGCATGAGCGCGCTCAAGCAGGAGCTCATCAACCGCGTGATCTGGGTCCTGAAGGACAAGGAAAAGGCCGCCCGCTACCGCCTGACGCCACCCAACGGCATGCTGCTCTACGGCCCCCCGGGCTGCGGCAAGACCTTCTTTGCCAAGAAGTTTGCGGAGGAATCGGGCTTCAACTACTACCTCGTGAACGGCTCCGACCTCGGCAGCACCTACATCCACGGCACCCAGGGCAAGATCGCCGACCTGTTCAAGAAGGCCGCGCAGAACGCCCCGTCCGTGATCTGCTTCGACGAGTTCGACGCCTTCGTCCCCGCCCGCGGATCGGACTCGGCCCGCCACCGCGCGGACGAGGTCAACGAATTCCTCTCCCAGCTCAACAACTGCTCCGAGCGCGGCATCTTCGTCATCGGCACGACCAACCGCATGGACATGATCGATCCGGCCGTCCTCCGCAAGGGACGCCTGGACCTCAAATATGAAATCCCGGCCCCGGACGCAGAGACGCGCCGGGCCATGCTGGAGCTGTACCTCCACGGCCGTCCGGTGGACGGCGACCTCAACCTGGACAAGCTCACCCAGCTCACCGAAGGCTACGCCTCCTCCGACATCGCCTTCATCGTCAATGAATCGGCCATGGTCGCGGCCCTCGCCGACCAGGGCATCACCCAGCAGATTCTCGAAGAATCCATCAACAGCAATCCCTCCTCCCTGTCCGCCCCGAAACGGGTCCGGATCGGCTTTGACAGCTATTAAACCCCCTACCAGCCATGAAGAAGAGCGAATTCGAACAATACGCCACCCTCGCGCGCGGCGTCAACCCCATGACCCTCCGGGACTATCAGGCGGCGGTCGGCGCCTACATCAACCCGACCATCATCGAGGAGCGCCCGCTCAACGTGGCGTCGATGGACGTGTTCAGCCGCCTGATGATGGACCGCATCATCTTCCTCGGCGTCGGCATCAACGACGACGTGGCCAACATCATCCTCGCGCAGCTGCTGTTCCTCTCGTCCGTGGACGCCAACAAGGATATCTCCCTGTATATCAACACCCCGGGCGGACAGGTCTCCAGCGGCCTGGCGATCTATGACACGATGCAGCTGATCCAGCCCGACGTGGCCACCATCTGCACGGGCATGGCCGCCTCGATGGGCTCCCTGCTGCTCTGCGCGGGACAGAAAGGCAAGCGCTCCGCCCTGCCGCACTCGCGCGTGCTGATCCACCAGCCGCTCGGCGGCGCCGAAGGCCAGGCCTCCGACATCCTCATCGCCGCCAAGGAGATCGAAAAGGCCCGCGCGGAGCTCATTTCCCTCATCGCCCAACACAGCGGCCAGCCCTACGACAAAGTCTTCGCCGACGCCGACCGCGACTACTGGATGAGCGCCGACGAAGCCCTCGGCTACGGCATGATCGACAAGATCCTGAGCAAAAAGGATTGACGCAGATTTGCATTTCCGGAAATAATTGATAACTTTGCGATGTATGAAGTACAGCCTCGCATATCATCATCACCACCGAATCTGAAGATCCGGTAGGTCGGTGCATATGCGTATGCATAGCAACATTGGGGCTTGCCGGACATCCGGGAAGCCTTTTTTATTATAGTTAGTAGATTTATGTTAAGACTAGCCATCCAATCCAAGGGCCGTCTCAACGAAGACACCACCGCCCTGCTGCGCGAGATCGGGATCGACATCGACGACTCGCGCCGGAAGTTCCTGGCCCAGGCGCCGAATTTCCCCTTGGAACTCCTCTATATGCGCGATGACGACATCCCGCAGGTCGTCGCCAGCGGCACGGCCGCCCTCGGCATCGTGGGACTCAACGAAGTCGTGGAGCGCGGCTTCGACGTGGAGGTCGTCGCGAAGCTCGGCTTCGGCGCCTGCCGCATCTCCCTGGCCGTTCCCAAGTCCGTCGACTACGACGGGCCGCAGTGGTTCGCGGGCAAGCGCATCGCCACCTCCTACCCCCGGATCCTGCGCTCCTGGCTGCAGGAACAGGGCATCGAGGCGAAGATCGAAGTGATCACCGGCTCCGTGGAGATCGCCCCGGCCGCCGACATCTCCGACGCCATCTTCGACATCGTCTCGTCCGGCGGGACGCTGGTGTCCAACGGGCTGCGCGAGGTGGAGAAGGTCTTCTTCTCCGAGGCCGTGCTCATCTCCAACGGCAAACTGGACGAAGCGGAGCGGAAGACCCTCGACGAGATGCTCTTCCGCATCGACTCCGCCATGGTGAGCCGCCGCAAGAAGTACATCCTGATGAACCTCCCGCTCGCCTCCGTGGACGAAGCGACCCGGATCCTGCCCGCCATGCGCAGCCCGACCGTGATGCCGCTGGCCGCCGAAGGCTGGTGCTCGATGCACTCCGTCGTGGACGAAGCCGATCTCTGGGACAAGATCCGCCAGCTCAAGGCCATCGGCGCCGAGGGCATCCTCGTACTCAACATAGACAAAATCATTCCGTAACGATATGGAGAGCTACCTCAATCCCCCGCGGGAGCAATGGCCGGCGCTGTGCCGGCGCCCTTCCTCCGTCAATCCGACGGTGCGCGCCCGCGTGGAAGCCATCCTGAAGCGCGTGCGCGAACAGGGCGACGAAGCGCTCCGCGCGCTCTCGCTGGAGATCGACGGCCGTCCGCTCGAGGCGATCGAAGTGGGCGCGGAAGAGATCCGCGAAGCCCAGGCGCGCGTGGGCGAGCCCGTGAAACGCGCCGTCGCGCAGGCCGAAGCCAACATCCGCGCCTTCCACGAGGCCCAGCGCCCGCAGGAGATCTCCGTACAGACGGCCCCGGGCGTGCGCTGCATCCAGCGCCCCGTGCCCATCGCCCGCGTGGGCCTGTACATCCCCGGCGGCACGGCGCCCCTGTTCTCCACCGTGCTGATGCTCGCCGTGCCGGCGGCCATCGCCCAGTGCCCCGAGGTGGTGCTCTGCACCCCGGCGGGCAAGGACGGCAAGGTCAACGCCGAAGTGCTCTACACCGCCGCGTACTGCGGCGTGAAGCGCATCTTCAAGCTCGGCGGCGCCCAGGCCGTGGCCGCCATGGCCTACGGCACGCAGACGGTCCCGCAGGTGGACAAGATCTTCGGTCCCGGCAACCAATACGTCACCACCGCCAAGCAGCTGCTCTCCGCCGACACCGTGGCCATCGACATGCCCGCCGGGCCGTCCGAGGTCATGGTCGTCACCGACGGCTCCGTCCCCGCCTCCTTCCTCGCCGCCGACCTGCTCTCGCAGGCCGAGCACGGCGCCGACAGCCAGGTGATGCTGGTGTGCACCGACACGCAGACGGAAGGGCGGGTCCGCGAAGAGCTGGAGCGGCAGACCGCCGCGCTGCCCCGCGCGGACTACGTGCGGCAGGCCCTGGACAAGAGCCGCTGCATCGTGCTTCCCGACGCCGAAGACCGCATCGCCTTCGCGAACGCCTACGCCCCCGAACACCTCATCCTCTCCGTGCAGGATCCCTGGCAGCTCGCCGCCCGGATCACGGCCGCGGGCAGCGTGTTCGTCGGAGCGTGGACCCCGGAGAGCGCGGGCGACTACGCCTCCGGCACCAACCACACCCTGCCCACCTGCGGCTGGGCCCGCTCCTTCAGCGGGGTCAACCTGGACAGCTTCTACCGCAAGATGACCCTGCAGGAGCTCAGCCCGGAGGGGCTGCGCGCCCTGTCGGAGACCATCGTCACCATGGCGGAGGCGGAGGGTCTGCAGGCCCACGCCAACGCCGTCAAAATCCGCCTGAACGATGAATAGCATAGAACGACTCGTCCGCCCCAACATCCGCGCCCTGTGCCCCTACAGCACGGCCCGCGACGAATACCAGGGCCCGCTGGGCATCTTCCTGGACGCCAACGAGAGCCCCTACCCCACCGGCTGGAACCGCTACCCGGATCCGCACCAGAAGGCGCTCAAGGAGCAGATCTCCCGCATCAAGGGCGTCCCCGCGGACAGCATCTTCCTGGGCAACGGCAGCGACGAAGCCATCGACCTGTGCTTCCGCGTGTTCTGCAAACCGGGCACGGACAACGCCATCGCCATCTCCCCCAGCTACGGCATGTACGGCGTGGCCGCCGACATCAACGACGTCCGCCTGCGCAGCGTCCCCCTGGGACCGGACTTCTCGCTGCCCGCGAAAGAACTCCTCGCCGCCGCCGACGCCCGCAGCAAGCTGCTCTTCCTGTGCAGCCCCAACAACCCTTCGGGCAACGCCTTTCCCGCCGCGGAGCTCTCGGCGCTCATCGCCCGCTTCCCGGGCATCGTGGTGCTGGACGAGGCCTACGCCGACTTCAGCGCCGAAGGCAGCCTGCGCGGCCGCCTGTCGGAATTCCCCAACCTGATCATCCTCCAGACCCTGTCCAAGGCCTACGGTCTCGCCGCGCTGCGGCTCGGCATGGCCTTCGCGAGCCCCTACATCATCCGGCTGATGTCCATGGTCAAGTACCCCTACAACATCAACCAGTCCACCCAGGAGCTCGTCGCCAAGGCCCTGCGCGAGCCGGTCGAGGACCGGATCGCCGAGACCGTCTCGCAGCGCCGGCAGCTGGCGGCGGAGCTTCCCGCCTTCCGCTGCGTGCGGCGCGTGTACCCCAGCGACGCCAACTTCCTGCTGGTGCAGGTGGACGACGCCGACCGGCTTTATGCGCACCTGCTCGCCGACGGCATCATCGTCCGCAACCGCAGCCGGGTGCCCCAATGCGCGGGCTGCCTGCGCATCACCGTCGGACTCCCTTCCGAAAACGACAAACTCCTGACATCCCTGCAAGCATATGAAAAAGGCGATATTCATCGATAGGGACGGCACCCTGCTGGCCGAGCCCGCCGACGAGCAGATCGACGCCCTCGAGAAAGTCCGCTTCGTGCCCGGCGCCATCAGCGGCATGAAGGCCCTGACGGGCCTGGGCTACGAGCTCGTGATGGCCTCCAACCAGGACGGCCTCGGCACGCCCGCCTTCCCCGAAGAATGCTTCTGGCCGGCCCAGAACCTGCTCCTGAAGACCCTGGAGGGCGAAGGCGTCGTCTTCGACGACATCCTCATCGACCCTTCGATGCCGGAGGAGCATTCCCCGAAGCGCAAGCCCGGCACGGGGATGTTCGGCAAGTACCTCGACGGCTCCTACGACCTCGCCGCGAGCTGGGTGATCGGCGACCGGGACACGGACCGCCGGCTGGCGGAGAACCTCGGCGCGCAGGCGCTGCTGGTGGGCGAGCTGGACTGGGCGCAGATCGCCGAGACCATCCGCAGCAGTGCGCGCAGCGCCACGGTGGCGCGCAAGACCGGCGAGACCGACATCCGGGTGCGCGTGGACCTCGACGGCAAGGGGCCGTCGGGCGTGGACACCGGCCTGAAATTCTTCGACCATATGCTCTCGCAGCTCATCCACCACGGGGGCATCGCCCTGGAAATCAAGTGCAAGGGCGACCTGGAAGTGGACGAGCACCACACCGTCGAGGACGTGGGCATCGCCCTCGGCGAGGCGCTGCGGCAGGCCCTGGGCGACAAGCTCGGCATCGGCCGCTACGGCTTCGCCCTGCCCATGGACGAGAGCCGCGCCATCGTGCTGCTGGACTTCGGCGGCCGGAGCGAACTCGTCTGGGACGTGGCATTCACCCGAGAATACGTGGGCGACGTGCCCACGGAAATGTTCAAGCACTTCTTCAAGTCGCTGTCCGACGCCATGCGCGCCAACCTCTACGTCCAGGCGCGCGGCGAGAACAACCACCACCTCGCGGAGTCCGTCTTCAAGGCCTTCGCCCGCTCGCTGCGGCAAGCGGTGCGGCGGAATGTCTTCTCCTACGACTTACCCTCCAGCAAAGGCCTGCTATGATCGCGATCATCGACTACGACGCCGGCAATATCCGTTCGGTCGGCAATGCGCTGCAGCGCCTGGGTGCGGAATACGAACTCACGGCGGATCCCGCCCGCATCCTCGCCGCCGACAAGGTCATCCTGCCCGGCGTGGGCAACGCCGCCCGGGCCATGGAGAACCTCCGCGAACGCGGTCTTTGCGAACTGATTACGGGCTTGCGCCGCCCCGTGCTGGGCATCTGCGTGGGCATGCAGCTGATGTGCCGCGACTCCGAGGAGGGCCCCACGCAGGGGCTGGGCCTCTTCGACGCCCGCGTGCGGCGCTTCATCGATACTCCGGGGGCCAAGGTCCCCCACATGGGCTGGAACGCCATCGGCAACCTCGACAGCAAGCTGTTCAAGGACCTGCCGGGCGGCAGCTTCGTCTATTTTGTGCACTCATACTACCCGACACTGTGTCCCGACACCATCGCGACCTGCCGCCACGGCGGGCAGACGTTCAGCGCAGCGCTCAAGTACGAGAATTTCTACGGTACCCAGTTTCACCCTGAGAAGAGCGGCTCCGCCGGGGCCGCGATTCTCCGCAACTTCCTCGCCCTATGATCCATATCATTCCCGCCATCGACCTGATTGACGGACGCTGCGTGCGCCTGACAATGGGTGACTACTTTACAAAGAAGACCTACGACGGCTCCCCCGTGGACATGGCACGCAGCTTTGCCGACTGCGGCGTGGAGCGTATCCACCTCGTGGACCTGGACGGCGCCAGGAAAGGATCGCCGAAGAACCTCGCCACGCTCGAAGCCATCGCCTCGGCGGTGTCCTGCGAGCTCGAATGGGGCGGCGGCATCTCCGACGACAGCGTGTTGAAAAGCGTTTTCGACGCGGGCGCCACGCACGCCATCATCAGCAGCATGGCCGCCCTGCATCCGGAGCGCTTCGAGGCCTGGCTTACCCAATACGGGGCCCGCATGATCCTCGGCGCCGACGTGCGCAAAGGCCGCGTCGCCGTGGCCGGATGGCTGGACTCCATCTCCCTGGGCGTGGACGACCTCGTCGCGCGTTTCCTGCCCTTCGGCCTGCAGGAGTGCATCGTCACGGAGATCTCCCGCGACGGCATGCTGCAGGGCCCCGCCTCGGCGCTCTACGTGCGCCTGCAGCGGGACTTCCCCGAGCTGAGCTTCACGGTCAGCGGCGGCATCTCCGGGATGCAGGACATCCGCGCGCTGGATGCGCTCAAGCTGCGCAAGGTCATCGTGGGCAAAGCCATTTACGAGAAACGTATCAGTCTGGAAGACATCAAGTCATGGTCGCAAAGCGCATCATCCCCTGCCTCGATGTAAAGGACGGCCAGGTGGTCAAGGGCATCAACTTCGAGGGGCTCCGCGAGGTGGGCGACGCCGTGCAGATGGGCGTGCAGTATGCCCGTGACGGCGCCGACGAGCTGGTCTATCTCGACATCAGCGCCACCCAGGAGGGGCGGCGCACCTTCGCCGCGCTCGTGGAGCGCATCGCCCTCGGGATCGACATCCCCTTCACCGTGGGCGGCGGCATCGGGGGCGTGGAAGACGCCGCCCGGCTGCTCGACGCCGGAGCCGACAAGATCTCCGTCAACAGCGCCGCCATCGCGGATCCTTCGCTGATCGGGCGCATCGCCGACAAATACGGCAGCCAGTTCGTCGTGGTGGCGATCGACGCCAAATGCATCGACGGCCGCTGGACCTGCACCACCCACGGCGGCAAGCGCCTCACCGACGTGGAGCTCTTCGCCTGGGCCCGCGAGGCGCAGGAGCGCGGCGCCGGCGAGATCCTCTTCACTTCGATGGACCACGACGGCACCTGCGCCGGCTATGCCGACGCCGTCTATGCCCGCCTCGCTCGGGAGCTCTCCATCCCGGTCATCGCCTCGGGCGGCGCCGGGAGCATCGAGGATATCCGCCGTGTGCTGACCGAAGGCTGCGCCGACGCCGCCCTCGCCGCCAGCATCTTCCACTACGGCCAGATCCCGATTCCCCAACTCAAGGCAGCCCTGCACGCCGCCGGGATCCCGATACGCATCGCCCACCCTTTTTCCCATGGTAAGTAATTTATTCACTATCAACCGTTTAGCCAATCATATCAGGTAAAAAAGGGGTTGAGATAATTTAATAATTGATTAACTACCAATGAGTTATATTCCACACTTTTCTGATTTTAAACTTGATAAGACCGGAGACGGATTGCTTCCGGTGATCATTCAGGATGACACGACGCTGAAAGTCCTGATGCTGGGCTATATGAACGAAGAGGCTTTCGACAAGACCGTCGCCAGCGGCCTCGTGACCTTCTGGTCCCGCAGCCGCCAGTGCCTCTGGACCAAAGGCGAGACCAGCAAGCATTTCCTGCACCTCGTCTCGATGTATCCCGACTGCGACGGCGACACCCTGCTCATCCGGGCGCAGCCCGACGGGCCCACCTGCCACCGCGGCACCACGGCCTGCTTCGACACCCCCGACGAAGAAGGCTTCATCCGCACCCTGCAGGCGCTCGTCGCCGACCGCCACGAGAAGATGCCGGAAGGGTCCTACACCACCAAGCTTTTCATCAAGGGCCCCAAAGCGATCGGCAAGAAGGTCATCGAAGAAGCCGGCGAAGCCGTCATCGAAGCCGTGGACGGCATGCGCGGCCGCTTCATCTACGAAGCCTCCGACCTCATCTACCACCTCCTCGTCCTGCTGGAGCAGCAGGGCGTCAGTCTCGCCGAGCTCGAGCGGGAGCTCGTCCTTCGGCACCAGTAGATTTGCAAAGACAACAGAAATCTCCTATCTTTGCGCCGGCTTGCAAGGTGCAGGCCAAGGGGTGCTGAGGCCCTTGGGGCCGAGGCTGAGATGATACCCTCACACCTGATCGGGGTAATGCCCGCGTAGGAACCGTTATCTTCCCATCCCCTTATTGTATAATTTATTTACAATTAAGGATTTATCATGATCAAAAGCCTTTTGCGCGCCGTGCTGCCGGGCCTGCTGGCCTGCGGCGCGGCCGTGTCCACCGCCGCCCAGGCGCCGGATTCCCTCCAGGTCGAGCAGCTCCAGGATGTCGTCATCAGCGCCGTGCGCGCCACCAAGGACGCGCCCTACGCCGTCGCCAACATCAGCCGGCGGGAGCTGCAGGACTTCTCCGTGACCGGCATCGAGCTGCCGATGCTCTTCGCCCGCACGCCGGGCATCATCGCCTGGGGCGAGAACGGCGTGGGCACGGGCACCAGCTACCTGCGCATCCGCGGCGCCGGCGGATCCCGCATCAACGTGACCCTCGACGGCGTGCCGCTCAACTCCCCCGAAGACCAGACCGTCTTCTGGGCCAACATGAACTCCTACGGCGCCCTGATGGGCAGCGTCCAGATCCAGCGCGGCGTGGGCAGCTCCACCAACGGCGACGGCGCCTTCGGCGGCACCATCGCCCTGGGCACCAAGGCCCCCTCGCTCGTGCCGACGGCCGAGCTGACGGCCTCCTACGGCTCCTGGGACACGATGAAGCTCGGCGTGAACGCCTCCACGGGCCTGCTCTGGAACCACCTCGTCCTCGAAGGCGGCTACCACCAGACCACCACCGACGGCTACCTGGACGGCACCGCCGGCCGCTCCGGCAATTATTTCGGCGGCCTGAGCTGGCTGGGACGCGACTGGAAACTCTCCTACAAGCTCATCGGCAACTTCGAGACCACCGGCCAGGCCTGGAACGGCGTCACGGCCGGCAACGACGACCTCTCCATCATGGACGGGACCTACGGCGCGCAGACCGGCATCCGCACCTACCGGGACATGCACGAAGCCGGCCTGGGCCGCTTCAACTCCCTCTACGAGCAGATGCTCATCGACGGCAGCACCTACACCCTCGAGCGCTACCGGATGCGCGACGGCGACCTCTGGCCCCGCACCACCGACAACTTCTGGCAGACCCACCACATCCTCAACTTCGCCTGGGACATCAATGAATCCTGGAAACTCTCCGTCAGCCCGCACTACACCCACGGCTACGGCTACTACGAGGAGTTCCGCTACCAGAACAAGCTGACCAAATACGGCATCCCCACCTTCACCGACGCACAGGGCAACACCGTGAAGCGCAGCGACTTCGTCCGCCAGAAAGGCCTCACGCAGGATGCGTACGGCGTGGTGGCGAACCTGGCCTGGCGCAAGGAGGCCTGGGACGTGATCGGCGGCGCGAGCGTGCAGCAGTTCCGGGGCAACCACTTCGGCTACCTGACCTACATCGGCAACCAGACCCTGCACGGCCTGCTGATCGCGACGGACGGTCCGCTCCAGTACTACGACTCCGACGCCTCCAAACTGGACGCCAGCGCCTTCGTCAAGGCCGCCTATGCGCTGTCTGCGGACTGGAGCGTCTTCGGCGACCTGCAGTACCGCCACGTGGACTACCGCACCGACGGCTACAACGACAAATACTACGTGGACGACAACGGCATGCCTCATAAGCACTTCCTGGACGTGGACGAACAATACGGCTTCTTCAACCCCAAGGCCGGCGTCAACTACCAGCACGGCGGCCACCGGGCCTACGCCTCGTTTGCGATGAGCCACCGCGAGCCGGAACGCAACAATTTCACCGACAACGGCAAATACCCCTTCCCGCGCGCCGAGCGCCTGCTCGACTGGGAGGCGGGCTACCAGTGGTCGGGCTCCCGCTTCCAGGCGGGCGTGAACCTCTACTACATGCGCTACAAGGACCAGCTGGTGCAGACCGGCGAAGTGAGCGACATCGGCGAGGCGCTGACCACCAACATCCCCGACTCCTACCGTATGGGCGCCGAGCTGACGGCCCGCTGGGACCTCACCTCCTGGCTGAGCCTCGAGGGCAACGCCGCCCTCAGCCGCAACCGCCTGCTGGACTTCGACGAGGTCGTCGAGGACTGGGACAACGGCACCCGCAAGATCCACTACGACGACGCGCCGCTGGCCTATTCGCCGGAGGCCATCCTCAACGGCTTCGTCAACCTGCACTTCGGCGCCTTCCGCGCCGTCTGGCACAGCAACTACGTCGGCCGGATGTATCTGGACAACACGGGCAACCAGGACCGCTCGCTGCCCGCCTACAGCCTCACGGACCTGAGCCTGAACTACTCGCTCCGGCCGCGCAAAGTGCTGAAGGAGATCAACTTCGGCGTGGACCTCAACAACCTCTTCTCCGCCCGCGTGGCGCAGAGCGGCTGGGTGTACAGCGCCATCTACGAGAGCGGCGGACACGGCAACGACAACCGCTACTACCAGATCGGCTTCATCCCGGTGGCGCCGCTCACCGTCCTCGGCCACGTCATCTTACGCTTCTAGGCCATGGACACCCTGCGCTTCCTGGACATCCTCGGATTCGCCGTCGGGCTGGTCTATCTGATCCTCGAGTACAAGGCCAGCATCTGGCTCTGGCTGGCGAGCATCATCATGCCCGCCGTGGACATGGTGCTCTACTACAAGGCCGGGCTGTACGCCGACTTCGGCATGGCCATCTACTACTGCCTCGCGGGCGTGTACGGCTATGTGGCCTGGAAGTGGCTGGGGCGCACGAAGAAGGACAAGGAACGGCCCGTCACGCGCTACCGGCGCGCGCACATCCTCCCGTCGGCCGCCGCACTGGCGGTGCTCTGGTTCGGGATCTGGTGGATCCTGACGCACTGGACCAATTCCACCGTGCCGGTGGCCGACGCCTTCACCACGGCGCTGAGCATCGTGGCCCTCTGGGCCCTGGCACAGAAATACGCCGAACAGTGGCTCCTGTGGCTGGTGGTGGACGTGGTCTGCTGCATCCTCTACATCCGCAAGGGCATCCCCTTCAAGGCCGCGATCTACGGCATCTACACCGTCGTGGCGGTGTTCGGCTACCGGAAGTGGCTGGGGATGGTGGAGGAGCATTAAAATGTAAGCTTTTTTCCTTATTTTTGAGGGATGTTTGCAGAAAGATCCCCCGAAGCCAGCCTGTCCGCCCTGTCCCTGCGGGACAAGGTCGGACAGCTGTTCATCGTCCGGCCGGAGGCGCTGGAGCCGTCCATCCGCTATGAGAGCGACGCCGAGCTGCCGCCCTACCGCCTGCAGGCGGTCAGCGACGGCATGCGCGCCCGGGCGCGGGAGTACCCCGCGGGCGGGGTCCTGCTCTACGGCCACAACATCCTGGATGAAAAGCAGTTAAAAGCTTTCCTGAAAGACCTGCGCGCCCTGCCGGGAGCGCCCCTTCTCTGCATCGACGAGGAGGGCGGGCGCGTGAGCCGCATCGCCGGCAACCCGGCCTTCGACGTGCCCCGCTACGAGAGCATGGCCGCCCTCGCGAAAGCGGGCGAACAGGCCGTGTACGAGGCCGCCTGCGCCATCGGCGCCTACCTTAGGCGCTACGGATTCGATCTCGACTTCGCCCCCGTGGCGGACGTCAACACCAACCCCGACAACATCGTGATCGGCACCCGCGCCTTCAGCACCGACCCCGCCACGGCCGCCCCGCTGGTCGCCGCCTATGTGCGCGGCCTGTCCGAAGCGGGCGTCCTGGGCTGTCTGAAGCATTTTCCCGGCCACGGAGACACCCGCGCCGACACGCACCTGGGCTTCGCCTCCACGGTCAAGGATTGGCCTGGAATGGACGCCTGCGAGATGATTCCCTTCCGCGCGGGCATCGCCGCCGGCGCCCCGCTGGTGATGACCGCCCACGTCGCCGCACCGGCCGTGACCGGCAGCGACGTACCGGCCTCCCTCTCCCCCGTCCTCCTCGCGGACAAGCTGCGCGGAGAGCTCGGCTTCACGGGCGCGATCGTCACCGACGGACTGGAGATGGGCGCCGTCAGAGAGCGCTACGGCAGCGCCGAGGCCGCCGTCGCCGCCCTGCAGGCAGGCGCGGACCTGCTCCTCTGCCCGCAGGACTACTGCGCCGCCTTCGACGGCGTGCTGGACGCCGTGCAGGATGGCCGGATCAGCGAAGCGCGGCTCGACGCGAGCGTGAGGCGCATCCTGGCCTTGAAAATACGATAGAATGATTATATTTGCCCCCATGAAAGCACGATTGATCCTGACAGCCTGCGCCGCAGCGGCGCTGCTGATCGCCGGTTGCACGCAGCCGGCCGCCACGTCCGGCAGCAGCCTGGACGAACTGTACCTCACGCGCCGCAGCATCCGCAGCTACGACGCCTCCAAGACCATCTCCGAAGCGGAGGTCCGCACCCTGCTGGAAGCCTCGCAGCAGGCCCCTTCCTGGGCCAACACGCAGCCTTCCCGCTACTACGTGGCCATGACGCCGGAGAAGGCCGCCGCCGCCAGGCAGCTCTGCGGCGAGCGCAACGCCGCCAACGTGGCGGGTGCGCCGGTCATCATCGTCTCCACCTACGTCAAGGGCCAGTCCGGCTTCGGCCGCGGCAACGCCGTCAATGAGATCGGCGACGGCTGGGGCGCCTACGACAACGGCCTGGCGAACGCCTACCTCATCCTCAAGGCACGCGACATGGGCTTCGACACCCTGATCATGGGCATGCGCGACAGCGCCGGCCTCCGTGCCCTGTTCGGGATCCCCGACAGCGAGGAAGTGATGGCCGTCATCGCCCTGGGCTACCGCGCCGGCGAGCCCGGCACCCCGGTCCACAAGAGCCTCGAGGAGATCGTCAAGTTCTTCTAGACGTCCAGGATCTGGGAGGCGGCATTCTTGGTGTCCACCTTCTCGATGATGCGCTCCAGGACCCCGTCTTCGTCGAAGATGAAGGTCCGGCGGAGCGTACCCATCGTCGTCTTGCCGTACATCTTCTTCTCGCCCCAGGCGCCGAAGTCCTGCAGCATCTGCGTCCCCGTGTCCGCCAGCAGGCGGAAAGGCAGTTCGTACCGGGCGCGGAAGCCGCTGTGCGACCTGGCGCTGTCCTTGCTGACCCCGACCACATTGTAGCCGGCGGCGGTCAGGGCGGCATAATTGTCCCGGAACGAACAGGCCTCCGCCGTGCAGCCGGAGGTGTTGTCCTTGGGATAGAAATAGATGATGGTCTTGCGACCCTTGCCGATGAAGTCCTCCGACCTCACCATCCGGCCGTCCTGGTCCATGACCTCGAAAGACGGCATCTTGTCACCGATTTTCAGCATATCACTATAAGTATTCTTCCAAAAATTCCGACGCATCCGCCACGCAGTCCGGGCAATCACGGAGCGGTCTGCCCGTGCCGATCCCTTTCAGCAGCTTGCACTGGGTGGCGCCGTTGCGCTGCTGAAACCTGGTCATGATTTCTTTCATCCGGGCGCGGGAGAGATGGCGGTCCCTGGTAGCCAGGCCGACAATCATTCCAGCGCCGACCAGAGCACCGCAGGTGCCCTCCATGTTGCCCATGCCCGTCCCATAAGCACTTGCTATGTCCAGCGCCGTCTGCTCATCCAGACCCACGATATCGCAATACGTGCATACCACGGACTGGGCGCAGTTGTGTGTATTGCACCGCTTCTTCTCCGCCGCCAGATGTTTGCGTGTTTCCATTACGTCCATTACTATTAAAAGTTAAATACTTGTTTACATTATTCCAAAGTCGGCAAGCCTCTCGTCGGTCAGCGACTGTCAGGTTTCAAAGCGTTGTACTTGAAGATAGGATCCAGCGTTGCTGCTCATCATTATATCTCAATGGTCCTGGAGACATATCTTTCATCCTTGTGAACCTCAGGCTTTATGGTCAACTCACTACCATCGTGGCAAATGTACTGGAGGGACTTTAGCGTCAGTTCCTGTTCCCATTTCTTCGTACAGGAGGCCGAAAGATAATACCTTCCTCCCGAACTTAGGACGCTTCTTCGTCTTGATATATGGTTTTGATGCCCTTGTATTGTGTGGATTGGATTGAGAAATACATCTGTCTCCTCCATTAACTTCTCGAATCGCTCGTTTAGCCCGGGATTATCTTTAAATTGAAACTCCCCACCCCCTTTATCGGAAACAATTGCGCTTTCACCGCACTGTAAGACGGTGAATCTCTTTTCGCAGCATGTGAATTGACGACGCGGCAATTCATCAAGGAGTTTCTCCATTAGGACTGTTTTTCCATTGACTTCTTCCGCTTTAGAAAACACTTGGCTTGTGTACATATCTTCGAATTTACCTTTCCGATAAATAAAGAGTTCATTGGGAGAGCACATAACGCCATCCTCCTCCATCTCAATAATCGCCGTGACTTTTTTATTTGTAAGAGAGTCTTCTACATAACGGCGATCATTTTCATCACGAAGCGTGTGGCCGGGAAACAGTATCAAATCTGCTTCCGAGTTATTGATTATATCAATAACCGATGCTATTTGATAATTGGGGTTCATATCCCCCGAGAAACTGATAAGTTGTATTTTCATATTAATTTGAATCAGTAGTTAAAAATTAGAAAAATGAATGCGATGGCGAGTTTGCCAATCGTATGAAGTAGAAGACCGGCGGTAGACCGGCACTTGTTAGCTCTTTGAATATTTGTTTTATCGTTAAGC
>JAAYCA010000010.1 GCA_012744435.1 Bacteroidales bacterium | reverse complement strand
GCTTAACGATAAAACAAATATTCAAAGAGCTAACAAGTGCCGGTCTACCGCCGGTCTTCTACTTCATACGATTGGCAAACTCGCCATCGCATTCATTTTTCTAATTTTTAACTACTGATTCAAATTATCTTATGAAACGAATCCTCTTTGTGATGACTGCGCTTCTGGCGGTCGGGTTGTCGGCCTCCGCGCAGCAGGCGCTGGGCCCCGGTTCGGGCCTGGTGTCCCCCGAGATCAATCCCGACCACAGCGTGACCTTCCGGTTCAACGACAGGAAGGCGGTCGTCGTGCAGGTCGACGGAGACTGCGTCCCCGGCGGCCGCGCGAATATGACCGAAGACCGGGACGGTGTCTGGTCGTACACCACCCCGCCGCTCGAGGGCGAGCTGTACCGGTACAATTTCATCGTGGACGGCCAGCGGATGCTGGACCCGTCCAACGTCTATCGTTTCCGCGACGTCGCGACCTGGATCAATTATTTTACCCTCAGCGCCAAGGAAGGCGACAAGGGCTGGTACTATGAGGTGCATCCTGTCCCGCACGGGACGCTCTCCTATGTCTGGTACGACAGCCCGACCCTGGCGAAACTGAATGAGAAGGATGCCTTCCCGCGCCGCCTGGCCGTCTATACGCCGCCGGGATATGAGGAGAACCCCAAGGCCAAGTACCCGGTGCTGTACCTGCTGCACGGCTCCGGCGGCGACGAGGACGCCTGGCTCGACCTCGGCCGCACCGTCCAGATCCTGGACAACCTCATCGCCGAGGGCAAGGCGAAGCCGATGCTCGTGGTGATGCCGAACGGCGTCTGGTTCAACCAGGCGGGTCCCGGCGCGGCGGTCAATATGTTCCAGCCGACGATGATGAACAGCCGCTCCCAGTCCACCGCCGAGGTGGAGGAGAGCTTCCCGGACATCATCAGTTTCGTCGAGAAGCGCTTCCGCGTGGCGAAGGGAGCCGAGAACCGTGCCGTGGCCGGCCTGTCGATGGGCGGCCGCCAGTCCGGTATGCTCGCGCTTGCGCATCCGAAGACCTTCGGCTACGTAGGTATGTTCTCCGGCGCCGCCACGGTGAAGGGCTGCGAAGACAAGATCGACGCCCTGTTCGCTGCGAAGCCGAAGCTCATCTGGGCCGGTGTCGGCAAGGACGACACGGGCGTCCGCAACAACACCCTCGAGCTGAAGGCGTACTGCGATTCCCACGGCTATCCGCTCACGTATTATGAATCCGACGGCGCCCACACCTGGGTCAACTGGCGCATCTACCTGACCACTTTCGCGCAGAAGCTTTTCAAATAATCCAATAAAACCCTTCCATGAAAAAGATCCTTACCCTCCTTGCCTCGCTCTGCATACTTGCAGGTGCGCTTCACGCCCAGGAGCTCGCCAACTTCAATTTCGGCGGCCGTGGCGTCCAGGTCGTCTCCCCGGTCATCCAGGGTGACAGCGTGACCTTCAACTTCCGTGCGGACTACGCCACCTATGTCAAGCTCAGCGCTTCCTGGGCCCCCGGCCAGATCGACATGGCCCGCGGCGCGAACAACATCTGGAGCGTCAAGCTGCCGCTTCCGTCCCCGGAGATCTACACCTACAATTTCGTTGTGGACGGCGTGGCCGTGAACGACCCGCAGAACATCCTCGTGCAGCGTGATGGCAACCGCTTCCTCAATATGCTCATCGTGCCTGGTGAGCGTACGGAGAACTATACGGAAGCCAACCGGCGCGGCACCGTCAGCCACCCGTGGTATGACAGCAAGATCCTCGGGATCAACCGCCGCCTGACGGTATACACCCCGTATGGCTATGAGCAGAATCCCAAGAAGAAATACCCGGTGCTCTACCTTCTGCACGGTGCAGGCGGTGACGAGGAGGCCTGGATCAGTATGGGCCGTACCGCCCAGATCCTGGACAATCTCATCGAGAAGGGCCTCGCCGAGCCGATGATCGTCGTGATGCCGAACGGCAACGCGAACCAGCAGGCCGCCCAGACCCTCGGCATCCCCACCAAGCCGCAGCAGTACGACCGCAACGCCATCCAGAACCTGCCGGAGGCCGAACGTATGCGCGCCCAGAACGGCTATGTGATGAGCCTCTGCGAAGAGATCGTCCCGTTCATCGAGAAGAACTTCCGCGTGATCGCGAAGCCCGAGGCCCGCGCTATCGCCGGCCTGTCGATGGGCGGCGGCCACACCATCTCCGCCTCCATCCTGTATCCGCAGCTGTTCGACTACATCTGCCCGCTCTCCGCTGCCGGCAGCGCCACGCCCGAGCAGATCGCGACCCTCAAGAAGGCCGGCGTGAAGCTTTACTTCCTCGCCTGCGGCGACGCCGACTTCCTCTTCGAAGGCTCCAAGACGCTGGACAAGACCCTCACCGAGCAGGGCCTGGACCATATCTACTATGTTTCCGACGGTGGTCACACCTGGGCTAACTGGCGCCTGTACCTCAACACCTTCGCCCGCCTGCTCTTCAAGTAGCAGCCGGTTTGTAAAAGGTAAAACGTCACCCGCGTCCCAAATACAGGGACGCGGGTGGCATTTTACCCCCATTATTGCTACTTGTGTCCCAGATCGTGGGACGCGGGTTGCATCGGGGTTAGCGGGCTGCTATCTGTATTTTGCGACGCGCGCGTCGTCGATGACGCCGGACCAGCCCAGGCCGAAGGCGAAATCGTAGCTGTTGCCGTCGGCGTCGACCCAGCAGCGCATGTCGCGCGGGACGTCCTCGAACTGCTCCTCGACCGTGCGCATGTCGGCGGGCAGCTGCATCGGCAGCAGGCCGGAGGGCTCCGCCTTGCCGCTGACGAGCTCCAGCACGGCCTGGTTCTGCACGCCCATCGTCACGAGGATGGCGTCGGCGTAGGGCTCGAACTCCGGCACGGCCGGGCGGCCCAGTGCCACGACGACCACGACGGGCTTGGCGCCCATGGCCTTCTTCGTGTCGATGACAAGCTTCATGTCATTGATGTTCGGGGTCTTGACGGTCTTTCCCTTGTAGGTGCGGTTGTCTGACTTCTCGAGGCGGTCGCCGCCGGCGAGACTCTTCGCGCGGGCGTAGTCGGCCCGGTAATCTTTGTACTGCAGGCTGATGGGGACGTAGCCGTTGCCGCCCCTGTTGCGGTCGCTGACGTCATAGCCGCTCCCGCTCTGCGGACCCTGGATCATGACAAGGGCGAAATCGGCCTCTTTGGGATCGTCCGTCCAGTCGTAGTACTTCTCCACCAGTTCTTTGGTCACGGGCCAGTCCCAGCGTTCGGCCGAGGTGCCGCCCATGCCGAACATGCCGCCTCTGCTCGGGAAATGCCGCTTCGGGACATAAACCTTGAGCCGCTCCTGCTTCGGCAGGGCCTGGCCGTGGTTCTTGACCATGACTACGGACTTGAGCTGGGCGTCATAACCCTGCTGCATGAAATCGGGATTGCCCACGACGGCGGTCGCGGCTGCCGGGTCCGTGTAGGGGTTCTCGAAGAGCCCGGTGCGGAAGGAATTCATCAGCAGACGTACGGCAGACTGCTCGAAGCGCTCGCGGGCGCTCTCTTCACCGAATTCCGCAATCCACATCTGATAGGCTTCCAGGACGGGACCCTTGTCGTTGTTGCCGCCGAACTGGTCCACGCCGGCCTTGATGACTTCGTAGTGACGCTCGGCCACGGTCAGGTCCTCTACGCCCCAGCATTTGCCGTCGAAGGCTTCGATGGCGGCGTTGTCGTAGGTAATGTTCCAGTCCGTACAGACGACGCCGTCGTAGCCGAAGCGGCCGCGGAGCAGGTCGGATATGATGTAGTGGTTGTAGCTGTTGCCTACGTTCTTGCCGGACGGATCGATGCCGTAGGAAATGGTATAGTAGGGCATGACGGCGGTGGCGCTGCCGGTTCCGCCTTCCAGGTGCATGGCGCCTTCGGTGAAGGGACGCAGATGGGTCTCGAACTGGCCGCCGGGATAGACGGCGTATTTGCCATAATTATAGTGGGCGTCGCGGCCGCCTTCTTCCGGGCCGCCGGAAGGCCAGTGCTTGATCATGGCATTCACGCTCTGATCACCCCAGCCGTCGGCGCTGCCGTCCGTGGTCTGGAAACCGTCCACATAGGCACGGGCCATGTCCACGTCCAGGTCGGGGTCCTCGCCGAATGTGCCGTTGAAGCGGCTCCAGCGGGGCTCCGTGGCCAGGTCGATCTGCGGGCTGAGGGCCGTGGCGATACCCAGGGCACGGTATTCCTTGGAAGCGACGCTGCCGAACTCGCGGACGATGTCCGGATCAAAGGTCGCGGCGAGTCCGAGCGTGGTGGGCCAGAGGGAGATGCGTCCGCCTGCGCCCATGTTGAACTCGGCCGTGGCCTGGGTCTCGTTGCGCGGGTCCGAGGAGTTGTTGGCGGGGATGCCGTGGCCGAGACCTTCTACGAAGGACTGGACGTTATTGTTCCAGCGGGCGGCCACTTCCGGGCTCTCGACGCTGGTCACGAGGACGGCCCGAAGGTTGTCCTCTTCAAGGAACTTGCGTTGCTGGTCCGTCAGGTCCGAGCTTTTTGCCCCGCTCTCGGCGAGGCTCTTGCCACCGTAAGTGGCGCCGCCACGGCCGTAGGACGACCCGGGAATGCTCTGGTGTCCGCTGTACAGCATCAGACCGGCAATCTCCTCGATGCTGAGCTGGGCGGCGAGGTCCTGCGCCCGTTCCAGGGCGGGACGGCGCCAGTCTTCATAGACGTCGAGACTGCCGTTGCGGTTGAGGTCCTTGAAGGCATAGCCTTTATCCGTAAGGATGGCGGCGGATGAGACGCCGAGCGTCGGACCGCCTTTCTGGGTGATGACGCGGAAGCCGTCAGCTTCGGTCTCTTGCCATTTG
>JAAYCA010000074.1 GCA_012744435.1 Bacteroidales bacterium | reverse complement strand
TGAGCAGCCCGAAAGCCCAGCCCCTGACCGTTCCAATGCTGAGCGGCGCAGGGGCCGCGCCGTCAGCTACTCTTTTTTTGTTTCGGCCGCCCCTTTCGGGTTCATCTGCCGAGTGAAGATCTGAATGAAGGCGCCCATCACGCCGAAGTCAGAGGCCACCCCGACCTCCTCGGCGGTGAGCCTCACATCGTTCCCCTCCAACCGTTCGCCCTCGTGGATCCCCGCGGCCAGGAGGCCGGCAAGGTCCGAAGGCCTGAGAGCGGAGAGGTTTGCCAGCTCGCGCACATCGTCCCGGCCGGAGCTCTCAAGGAAAGCCACGATGGCGTTCCAATTGAGCTCCACCCGAAACGTGCGGCCGTCATTGAGCGTGATCTGGTCCATACTACGCAGACGCGGTAAGCGTGCCGATGACCTTCAGATCCAGGCTGATCGTGGAGTCGCTGTCCAGATCGGCGCTGGTGCTCTCGGAGTAGCCGGTGATGATTGCGCTGCCCGTGTAGGTGGTGCCGCTCGTGCAGGCGTAGCTCACAGACAGGACCGCGCTGCTGCCCGTTGCCAGGGCCAGGGCGATCACGTCGTCGCGGTCCAGCTTGGTCTTGGTCGTCTCAGAGTCGAGGCTCATCAGGGCAGCCACACGGAAAGTAATGTCGTGGCGGACCACCTTCTCCTGCTGCACACCGGCGTCATCCTTGGTGATGGACGTCTTGGTCACAGCAGAGATGGAGAGGTCCTCCTGGGTGCGCCCGAGGACGGTCTTGGAACCGATCGACAGGGCTACGTTGTATCCTTCAACAACACTTGTTGCCATTGTTAAATGCTTTATTTAGATTGTTTTACGTAATATTGAAGTTCCACTGTCCAGACGTTGTCCACACAGGTGGTGTTCTCGGTTTGGAATCTGATCACATAGGTATCATCCGACCCAGCGTCCAGCACCTCCCGGATGGCGGCGGCCTTCTGCAGGGCCTGGTCGGAGTCGTCGGAATACACGCGGATGAAACTGTCCGCAATGATCTTGTACACTCCTTCCTTGGTCCTGAACTCCTGGACCGTCTGCTCGTAAGTCGCGTACGGGTAGCGATCCGACTCCGCCTCAGAAAGGTAGAACGGAAGGATCCCCGAACACAGCTCCGTGAGCTTTATGCCTATGCTTTCTGTCATCCGTTAAAAGCCTCCAACTGTTGTTTCTCCATCTGTGATCTGAATTCTTGAACGTAGGTGTTCTCCCAGCCGCTTATTGCCTGCTCAAAGAAGTTCTTGTGCCGTATTCCAGCCTGGCTCTTTCGACGCCCGGAGGCGGCGTAATGCGACGGCTTGACGGGCTTCCTGAACTTGTGCTGCGGATCACGCCCGGCCAGGGTGCCGTAGTTGCTCCAGTATGCCTTGTACCAATCGAACGCGCGGTTGATGTCAGGCTCGTTGTTCTTGGACCGGCGGCTGCCCTTCGATGCATAATAGCCCATCCGGGCGCCGATCTGCCGAATCTTGCGACTCGACCAAACCTTGTATCCAACCAGGCCTCTCCAGCGCTTCGGAGTGCGGGACTTCATCACTCGGACTGTCTTCCGCGCCGCGGAAGTCATGCACTTCTTCACTACCTTCTGCATGCCCGCGGGGGCTTGCTCGAAAGTCCTGAGGACGTCATCCAGTCCGGTGATGCTGACCCTGTTGGCGATCATGACTGAGCCGTTCTGCAGGTGAGGATACACACCGTCGACCACCGGTCGATCGGGTCTATCGCTACGATGTCGAAAGGATCTCCATCTATCACCACCTGCCAGCGCGTGTTGAGGCCGGGGACCTTGTAGATCGCCACCTCAACCGTGCGCTGTTGCTCCAGGTTGCCTTCATCCACCACCTCATCCACCTGCCACTCCAGGCGGGCGAACACCTCCGCGATCGGAGTGTACTCCATCCGCTTCTGGCCGCGCTCCCCTATGGTCTGCCGGACAGACTGAAGGGACACAAGAGTGTCCATCTCACCGATGTTTATCTTGTGCTCTTCCATTGCCAGGTCCGGTAGGGGTCGAGCAGCCGGGACGATGCCTTCGGCAGAGTCTCGACCGAATCGACCGGGTTGTTGAAGAGAGCCGCGGCATGAAGCAGGACAGCCGCCTTGATGTCTTCGTCTACGT
>JAAYCA010000073.1 GCA_012744435.1 Bacteroidales bacterium | reverse complement strand
TTCATAATCCGGAGGTCGTGGGATCGTGACCCACTCCCGCTACCACCTCGACACAGGAATAATTTATCATAATATCATCCGGCGCTATCCGTAGCGGCGGTTTTTTTTTGTATATTGCGGGTGGAGGCTGCCTTACGGATCATACCGGAGATGCTTTCATGACGGGATAAAGGAAACAATCAATGATAACAATGTTATGAAACGACAGGTTCTACTCGGGTTGGCCGTGATGTCAGCCCTCTTTTCGGGGTGCACCCCGAAATCCGCCCAGCCTGAATTGGGCGCCCGCAAAGTGCAGATCCTCACGGAAGGCAAGTTCCAATTCAAGGATCTGAACAAAAACGGCGAGCTGGATCCTTACGAGGACTGGCGTCTGCCGATGGACGAGCGTATCGCCGACCTTGTCGGCCAGATGACGCTGGAAGAGAAGGTGGGGCTGATGTTCCACCCCAATATCGCCGTAACCGAAAGCGGGGAGTTGAAATATGATCTCACCCCCGAGGAGAAAGAGGCGATCCGCCAGGCGGAGGAGGAACGCTACGCCGGCCCCATCGGCCCCGGCGGGCAGAATGCCGGTGCCATGGCGATGGGCCAGGTACGCCGGGCCGCAACGGCCAAGTCCTACATCGAAGAGAAGAATTTCCGCTGTATCCTCAACAACGGCGTGGCCGCACCGGAGAAATTTGCGAACTGGTCCAATGGGATGCAGGAGATCGCCGAGGCTTCGCGTCTGGGCATTCCCATCGTGTTTTCTTCGGATCCCCGGCACAGCGCCAAACTGGGCGGGCATGTGAGAGGCACGCAGTATTTCTCGCATATTACCAACGGAGAGGGACAGGTGGGCATCACGGCGGGAGGCGATCCTGGCATGATGCGCCGCTTTGGTGAGATCATGGCCGAGGAGTATCGCGCCGTGGGACTTCATATGTTCCTGGGCCCGCAGATCGACGTCATCACGGAGCCTCGCTGGAGCCGCAACATGGGCTGCTTCTCGGAATCGGCCGAGCTGACGGCGGAGATGACCGCCGCCCTGATTGAAGGGGCACAGGGGAAACGCGTCGGTCCCGGCAAAATCCTGGTCCATCTCAAGCACTGGCCCGGCAGCGGCCCCCATCTGGGCGGCAGCGGCCGCTGGCTGGTCTATCCCGGCGACAACCAGGAATATCATTATCTTCCTTGGAAGACCGGCATCGAGAAAGGGGCCCTGGCAGCCATGGGCTATTATAGCGGCACATACTACGATTCCCTGAACGTCAACTACTCCCATCACATGTCCACGGAGGTTCTCTACGGCCAGCTTGGTTTCAAGGGCGCCATCTGCACGGACTGGGGCGTAGTCAATAACGGACCGCTCAAGCCTTCCCTTCAGGGGAAGACCACGGTCAAGGACAATATGGAAATGATCATCAACGCCGGCGTGGACCAGATGGGCTCCGAAACCCGCCCCGAGCTGGTGGTGGAGCTGGTGAAGGAGGGCCGGGTGTCCGAAGAGCGGATCAACCAGGCCGCTTCCCGTATCCTCCAGTGGCATTTTATCCTCGGTCTCTTCGAGAATCCCTACGTGGATCCGGCCAAGGCCGCCCAGACCCTTCAGCGCCCCGAGTACGAAGCTTTCGGCCTGGAATGCCAGCGGGTCTCCAATGTGCTGCTGACCAACAACGGCACCCTGCCCGCGAAGGAGGGTATCAAGCTTTATGTCGAGGGGATCGATCCGGCCGTCGCCGCTCCTTACGCCACGGTCGTGAGCAGCCCCGCGGAAGCGGACCTGGTCCTCTATCGGACGACCTCTTCGCCGGACCGTCGCGGCGGAGCCAATGCTTCCCAAGAGGTGGACATTGATTTCCCGGCCGAGAAACTCGCCCGCCTGAAAGAGCTGGTCTCCTCCGGCAAGCCCGTCGTAGCCGATATCAATCCGACTGGGTCTTCGCTCGTGATCACGCCGGAGCTTAAAGCGCTCCCGCAGGCGATTCTCCTTTCCTTCGATCCCACGGACGAAGCCGTCCTTGATGTCGTCTTCGGGCGCCACAATCCCAAGAGCACGCTCCCGTTTGAGATTCCTTCCTCCATGGATGCGGTCAGGGCCCAGAAAGAGGATGTGCCTTTCGATTCCGTCGATCCGTCCTTCCCCTTCGGTTTCGGATTGAGTTATCAATAACGGCTCCGGTGCGGACGGCGAAAGCCGGATGTAAATGTTAAAATAAATGGAAAGATAGTGCCAGTTTCTTTCATGACCCCTCGCTAAATTTGTTTGGGTTGGAATAATTACCAAAACAAATCATAGCGACATGAAAAGAATCGTGCTAATTCTGGCCGGCATGGCCGTTTCCCTCCTCTCTTTCGCCCAAGGGGCTCCACAGGGAGGAGGAAATTTCCAACAGATGAGAAGAGCCATGGACTGGGCGGGCTTCAACCGCTACGCCGAGGCCAACAAGTCTGTTTCCCAGGCCCCTCTGGTCGTTTTTATGGGCGACTCCATCACGGACAACTGGGGCCAGATGCGTCCGGACTTCTTTACTGACCATAACTATATCTGCCGCGGTATCGGCGCCCAGACGGTCGAGCAGATGCTCGCCCGTTTCCAAGCCGACGTCGTGGACCTGCATCCGCGTGCCGTCGCCATCCTGGCCGGCATCAACAACATCGCAGGCAACAACGGCAAGATCGAGTTCGAGAACATCGTCGGCTGTCTGAAGTCCATGTGCGAGATCGCCCGGGCCAACGGCATCGTACCGATCCTGTGTTCGCTCACGCCTTGCCACCACTTCTTCTGGAACGAAGAGGCCAAGCCCGCGCAGGAGGTGATCCGGCTGAACGCCATGCTGAAGGACTACGCAACGAAGGCCGGCATCGAGTATCTGGATTACCACAGCAAGATGACCCTGCCGGGCGGCGAGATTTCCAAGGAAGATTCCGAGGACGGCTGCCACCCGACGGTGAAGGGCTATGAGAAGATGGAAGCCATCATCGTTCCCGAGATCGAGCGCATCCTTGCCGCCGCTCCGCGCCAGCAAGGCCGTCCCGCCGGTGGTCCCGCCGCGGGTCCCGGCCGTCAGGCCGGCCCTTCCGACTGGGGCAATTTCAAGCGTTACGAGGAGAAGAATGCCGAGGTGACCCAGGCACCGCTGGTGGTGCTCATGGGCGACTCGATCACGGATTACTGGTATGACAGCGATCCGGATTTCTTTACGAAGAACAATTTCGTCGGACGCGGTATCGCGGGCCAGACGGCCAGCCAGATGCTGGTTCGCTTCAAGCAGGATGTTCTCAACCTGCACCCGAAGGCCGTCGCCATCATGGCGGGCACCAACGACCTCTGCCAGCACATGATGGGCCAGTCCTACTATCCCGACCAGACGATCATTGACAACACCGTCGCCATGTGTGAACTGGCTGAAGAGGCGGGCATCAAGGTCCTCCTCTGCTCCATCACCCCCGTCGCCCATTACATGCCGATCCCGGACCAGGACGCCGGCCCCCGCATCGTGGAGCTCAACCGTCAGCTGAAGGCTTATGCCGACAGCCACAAGAACGTCACCTATGTCGACTACCACACCCCGCTCGCCGATGCGGAACTCGGACTCCCCGAGACCGGATCGTACGATGGCGTGCACCCGGCAGTCAACCTCTATGACGATATGGAGCGGATCCTTACCGACAGCGTCCGGAAGGTCCTGAAGATGAAGAAAGCCAATTTCTACACCCTTCCCGCCGAAGAGGCGGATCGCCAGAAGGAGAAAGCCGATGCCGAGCGGCGCGAAAAGGGCATGCCGATGAATTTCAAGGGCATGGTTGAAATGATGTCCCGCATGCGGAGACAATAAAGGATTCGTACCGACCAACCAAAATCAATAATTAATATGATGAAAAGATTAATCAATTCTATCGCGATCGCGGCGGTCCTGCTGGCCGCTGCGGCGACCGCGTCCGCGCAGAACGGACCGCGGGGCCAGCTGTATGCCGGCGCCGCGAAGGTCGATGTGACCCCGGACGTCAAGGATCTTCCCGCGACTTCGCAGGGCATTCTCGACCACTGCTATGTCCGCGTCATCGCCTTTGGCAACGGCGCAACCAAAGCCGTCTTCGTGACTTTCGATGCCGGCGGAGCCAATGGCCAGGTGGCCCAGTATGTCGATGAGCATGCCGCCGCCGAACTCGGCATCCCGGTGGGCAACATCATTTATAACGGCACGCACACCCATTCCGGCAGCGCCGTCCGCGGTGACGAACTGACCAACCGCGTATGGGGCGCCGTCAAGCAGGCGGTTGCCAACATGCGGCCCGCCAAGGTGGGCTACGGCAACGGAGTCTGCCACCTCAACGTCAAGCGCGACCTGTTCGATCCCGAGCGTGGCACGTGGTGGGAAGGCCCCGACTACGACGGCAAGTCCGACAAGACCGTGGCCGTCATTTATTTCGAGGGTATCGACGGCACACCGATCGCAACCTATTTCAACTACGCCATGCACGCGGTGATCACGGGCAACACCGACAAGGTGAGCGGCGACTTCCCGGGCGAGGCGGAGACCTACATCGAGAGCCGCTATGGCCCCGACTTCGTTGCGAGTTTCGCTTCCGGCGCCGCGGGCGACCAGAACCCGATTTATTTCCAGCAGACCTTCGACCTGCGCGACATCCGCATCGCGGACTATGCCGCGCGCGGGGAGGACATTTCCAACAAGATGCCTCCGGGCGGCCAGGGTCTCGACCGGACGAAGCCTGAGGTACAGCGTCTCCTGGCCGAACAGGAGCGGATGATCCGCAGCTATGGCCAGATCCTGGGCGAGGAGGTGAAATATGTCATCATGATGATGCGCCGCTTCGAGACGGACGTGACGCTGAACTGCGCCCGCAAGATCGTTTCCGTGCCGGGCCGCCGCCAGCTCAACGGCGGCGGACGTGCCGGTTATGCTGGTGAGTATGAGGATGCCGACGATGTACAGATCGGCCTCAGCCTGATCATGCTCGACGACATCCCTGTGACTGCCGTTGCATCCGAGGTGTACAATCCGATCGCGGTGGAGCTGAAGGAGAAGTCCCCGTACAAGCGCACCATGATGACGACCGTGGCTTATGGCTTCGGAGCCCGTGGCGGCGGTTATATGCCGGATGACGAGTCCTATGGCGCCCAGGTGTTCGAGGTACTGGGTTCCCGCTACAAACAAGGCTATGCCCAGAGCGCGGTCGTGAACGGACTGCTGGACATGATTCATGATGCAACACATTAGTATTTTTACTAACTTGCGTACTTAAATATCTTGCCCCGACTATGATGAGAAGATTGCTTGGAACGACGCTCCTGGTCTGCCTGACCGTCCTGTGTGCGTGCAGCCGGAAACCGGTGGTGTACAGCATTGGTGTTTCCCAGTGCAGCGTGGACGCGTGGCGCGAGGCGGCGAACAGCGAGATCCTGCAGGAGGCGTCGTTCTATGACAATCTCTCCGTCGAAATCAAATCGGTCCGGGACGACTCGGAGCAGCAGATCGAGGACATCGAGAACTTCATCACGAAGGGTGTCGATCTGCTGATCATCTCGCCGAACGAATCGGAATCGCTGACCCCTGTCGTGGAAAAGGCGTACGACGCCGGCATCCCGGTCATCCTGTATGACCGCAAGGTGGACAGCGACAAGTACACCGCCTTCGTGGGCGGTGACAACCGCCAGATCGGCAGCATCGCCGGTTCGTATGCGATGAGCGTCATCGGAGGCAGGAAGCGGATAGCCCTCATCCGTGGTACCCGCGGCTCGACCGCGGACACCGAGCGGTATGAGGGCTTCCTTTCCTCGCTGATGGAGGAGGACGCCCCGCACGTGACCATCGCCGCCGAGGAGGCGGCCAATTTCAACCGCGAGGACGCCCGCCGCATTATGGGTACGCTCCTCGCCGAGTCCAAGGAGGAGGACCCGTTCGACCTGGTCTTCGCATTCAACGACGAGATGGCCGCGGGCGTGTACGACGCCTACGCCGAGGCCGAGAAGGATCACCGGCCGCTGATCATCGGTATCGACGCCCTCCTCTCGCCGGAAGGCTCGGGCACGATCCCGTACATCGTCAACGGTATGGTCGACGCTTCCTTCATCTACCCGACGGGCGGTTCGGTCGTGATCGACATCGCCCGCCGCATCCTGATGGGGGTCGATTACGAGAAGGAGAATCTGTTGAGCACCGAGCTCGTCAACAGTTCCAACGTCCGCGTGTACCAGGCGCAGATGAAGCAGATGGCCGAGAAGCAGCGCCGCGCCGAAGAGTTGAATTCCCGCATCCGCGGCAACACCCTCCGCTACGAGCGCCAGCAGCAGATGATGTACGTCTCGCTGGCCTTCGTGCTCCTGCTGGCCGTGCTGCTGGTGATCCTGATGTTCTTCGTGCGGACGCGCAACCGCCTGGTCAACCAGCTCAACGACCAGAACGACCAGATCCGCAAGCAGGTGGAGTCCCTGGAGGAGCAGAAGAAACAGCTGATCGATCTGTCGGAGCAGCTGGAAGAGACCACCCAGGCGAAGCTCGCCTTCTTCACCAACATCTCCCACGAATTCAAGACGCCGCTGTCGCTGATCAGCGGCCCGATCGACGACCTGCTCACCAACAAGGACATGCCCGAGAGCGCCGAGGTGCCCCTGGACATCCTCAAGCGCAACAGCAGCAAGCTCACGCGCCTGATCACCGAGCTGCTTGACTTCCGCACCTTCGAGGGCGGCAAGATGGTGGTGAACTATTCGATGGGTAATTTCGACGCGTTCCTGCGCGAGATCCTCAAGATGTTCGCGGACGTCATCCGCCGCCGCAACCTCAAGTTCAGCTACGAGACGGACGGTGCCGACTACGAGATTTCCTTCGACCCGATCAAGATGGAGAAGGTGTTCACGAACCTCCTGTCGAACGCCTTCAACCACGTGGACAAGGAGGGAACAATCCGGATCCGGCTGGACTCCACGCGTTCCGGCGCCGGTCGGGAGATCCAGCTGTCGGTGTTCAACAGCGGCTCCTACATCCCGCCGGAGAACATGGAGAAGATCTTCCAGCGTTTCTATACCCTGGACGCCTCGCAGAAGGGCACCGGCATCGGCCTCGCGCTCGTGACGTCCATCGTGGACGCGCTCGGCGGCACCATCCGCGTGGAGAGCGAAAAGGCCACGGGTACGACCTTCTTCGTCACGATCCCGCTCGAGAAGGATCTCCATACCGACGCCAGGATCAACCAGAATACCTATGTCCCGGAATTCGCCATGCTCAAGCTCGCCACCATGGGCGAGGAAGACATGGCTTCCGGCATCCTCGACGAGATGGCGCACGAAGAGGGCAAGGCCTCCGTTCTCGTCATCGAGGACAACGTGGATATGCGATACTATATCTGCAATACTCTTTCTCCCGATTATCACGTTCTCCTGGCCAAGGATGGCAACATCGGTGTTTCCAAGGCGGTCAAGTTCGTTCCCGACATCATCCTTTGCGACATCATGATGCCGGACATGGATGGCTACGAGGTCTGTAGCTACCTAAAAAACAATCTCACGACCAAGAACATTCCGATCATCATGCTGACCGCCTGCTCGCTCGACGAACAGCGCGCCCGTGGCTATGAATGTGGTGCCGACGCGTTCATGCAGAAACCGTTCAGCGTCCCCACGCTGCGAGCACGCATGCGTCAGCTTCTCGAGAAATCGGAGCGCATCACCTCCGAGATCCAGGGCGACTGGCTCATCGGCAAGGACGCCAAGACCCTCCCGTCCGGCACTGCCACGATGCTCAACCACTTCCGGGAATACGTGGAGGAGCATATCATGGACAGCATCAGCCTGGACGACATTGCCCAGCACCTGGGTTACTCCAAGTCCAAGCTCTATCGCGAGCTGAAGGATGTGACGGAGTATTCGCCCATCGACCTGGTCAATCTGGTGCGTCTGCACAAGGCCGTGGAGCTGATGACGCAGGAACACCAGAATATCACGGAAGCCGCTTTCAACACCGGTTTCTCCTCCCCGTCATACTTCTCCCGCACCTTCCTGAAGTATTATTACATGCGGCCCAAGGACTATATCAAGCGGAAATAGCTTTCCGATTTGTCCACCTATTTAAATAATTGTCCATTTTTTTAAAAGAATAGTGCATCCTATTCGGTCTGGTTCTTCCTTACTTTGTGCAGTAACACATGCGCGAAGAACACTAAAACAGACTGCATATGAAAAAAGCACTAATCTCTCTCGCACTGATCCTTTGCAGCGTTGCCCTGTCTGCAAAGCCCATGGTCTTTAAACGTATCGACGGCGGCGGATCCGGTCCTTTCAAGGCCATCGCCGCGAGCGAGTCTTCGCTTCCTGACTTCACGGTCTATCGTCCGGAGAACCTTCTTGAGGCCGCCGGCACCGACGGGACCCTCCCTGTCATCGTTTTCGGCAATGGCGGCTGCGTCAACACTTCCGTCGGCCACGAGCGTTTCCTGAGCGACCTGGCCTCCTACGGCTATGTGGTCGTGGCCATCGGACCCTTCCAGCCGGGCACCAACCCGCGTCCGATGCCGGCGTCGGTGACCTCCACGGACTCCTATCTGATGTTCAAGGGTCTGGATTGGATCTGCAACCAGGCACGTGACGAAAAGAGCGAATACTTCGGCACGGTCAACGTGAACCAGGTCGCCTCGATGGGCATGTCCTGCGGCGGCGCCCAGGCCATGTACCTGTCTTGCGATCCACGTGTCAAGACCCTTGTGATGCTGAACTCCGGCATGGGCGCCGTGACGATGGCGAATGCCAGCCGGACCAACGTCGCAGCGGTTCACTGCCCGACGGTCTATATTCTTGGCGGTGAGAGTGATATCGCTTTCAAGAACGGCGAAGCCGACTATGACCTGATCAAGAATGTACCCGTTGCCGAGGTAAACCTTCCGGTGGGCCACGGCGGCACTTACGCCGAGGAATTCGGCGGCGAATTCTCCCGCATGACCCGCACCTGGCTCGACTATGTGTTCAAGGGCCACAACGAAGGCGAGCGCCTCTTCAAGAACGGTGACCTGAGCGGCTTCAACGGCTGGACTGCCCGTTCCAAGAACTTCGATGGCCAGCAGGCCCCGCGCGCCAACCGCGACGCCACCATGGAGGCTTACCGCAACCTTCGTCCGACCCCGGACAAGTGGGCGAAGCCGACCGGCCCGTACAAAGTGGTGATGGAGGTTGATCCGACCTGCCCCGACCACACGGTCTACCGTCCGGAGAATCTGAGTAAGTTCAACGCCAAGAACCCGCTCCCGATCATTGTGATGTCCGGTCCTGGCTGCGACTATGACGGAGACTCCTACCGCCCGTTCTGGACGGAAGTCGCTTCCTACGGCTATGTCGTCATTGCCTCCGGACTTCCTGTCAAGGAAGGGTTCCGCGCCGCGATGGGCTTCAACAAGGCGACCAGCTATGAGGCTGCCCTCGCCTGGGCCGAGAAAGAGAATGCGCGCCAGGACAGCAAGTACTTCGGCAAACTCGCACCGGAAAAATGCGCTGCGATGGGTCAGTCCTGCGGTGGTTTCCTGACCGCCCAGTTCATGAATGACCCTCGCATGAAGTGCCTCATGTTCTGGAACGCCGGCGGCACCCCGACGGGCGAGAACGCCGCGCAGCCTTCCTGCCCGGTGGCCTACTTCTCCGCCGACAACGACATGGCGCTGGCCGGCGCGCTGGCCTCCTACAACGCCGTTACCGACGTGCCTGCCTTCTTCGGCAAGTGCGACATCCCGGGCGACGCCCACGGCGGCACCTTCCGCGAAGTCAACGGAGGTCCTTACGGCAAGGCGGCCGTGGCATGGCTGAACTGGCATCTCAAGGGCCAGACCAAATACGCCAAGAACTTCGCTCCCGGCAAGGCCGGCCTCTTCAAGGATGCCCGCTGGGTCGAGACCCAGTCCAAGAAGATCGCCAAATAGGCATTTATTTACTTTCAGTACAGTTTCTATTATTAACCAATCATTCTTTCCATGAAGGTATTCAAAACCCTCTCGCTGTGTGTGGCCCTCCTGCTCGGAGCGGTCGCATACGCCCAGAATGTCAGGATCACTGGTACCGTCATCGACGCCGACAGCGGAGAACCCGTCATCGGAGCCGCTGTGATCGTGCCCGGGACGACCAACGGTACGTCCACGGACCTCGACGGTAACTTCACCCTGAACGCTCCTTCCGGAGCGGACCTTGAATTCTCCTCAATCGGCTATACCACGATGACCGTGAAGGCCTCTCCCGTGATGAACGTGAGAATGCAGGTGGATACCCGCTATCTCGACGAGGTTGTCGTGACCGGTTACATGACGGAGAAAAAGTCCGACCTGACCGGTTCCGTGGCCGTCGTAAAGATGAAGGAAGTCTCCGATATCCCGACCGGTAACGTCATGACCGCCCTGCAGGGCCGCGTGGCCGGTATGAACGTTTCTACGGACGGTACCCCGGGCGGTGCAAGGACTTCTTCCCTCATCCGCGGTACGACCACCATCAACAACTCCTCTCCGCTGTACGTCATTGACGGTGTCATGACGCGTTCCGATATCGGAACGATCATCTCCAGCAATGATATCGAGTCCATGCAGGTGCTGAAGGATGCGGCTTCCGCCGCCATCTACGGCGCCCAGGCTGCGAACGGCGTTATCATCATCACTACCAAGCGTGCCCAGGAAGGCCAGATCCGCGTCGACTTCCAGAGCTCCCTCACCCTCCAGACGGTTCAGCAGGGTATTCCCCTGATGAACGCCCAGCAGTGGGGCGAAGTGTACTGGGCCGCCTACAAGAACGACTTCGGCGTTACGCCGAAATCCACGGTCTACGGCGACGGTGCGAACGCGGTGCTGCAACTTGGCAAGCCGTATTGGACGGACCCGAACAACGCGGACCTGAAGATGCTCGTTTCCGACACCGACTGGTTCAAGGAGTCCTACCGCAGCGCGCTGATGCAGAACTATAGCCTCTCCATCTCCAAGGGAACCAAGGACCATGTCTCCTCGCTGAGCTTCAACGTCCTGGATCAGGACGGTACGCTCCGCAATTCCGACTACCTGTCGCTCGGTACCCGCTACAACACAGAGTATCGTTTCTTCGACAACCGCCTGAGGATCGGCGAGTCCCTCAACCTGACTTACTGGACCCAGCACAAGAAGCCGGATGGATACGAGTCCATCGAGCGCCAGATCATCGCCCAGCATCCTGCCCAGGCCATCTATGCCACCGACGGTACGTATGCCGGTGCCGAGATGGATCTCCTCGGCTCCCGTCAGAACCCGATCCGCTACATCGACAACGAGGCCAACAATATCTACAAGAGTTGGCGCGTGTTCGGCAATGCCTATGCGGAAGTCGTCCCGATCGAGAACCTTACGATCCGCTCCACCTTCGGTATCAATTACAATCCGAACTACCAGAACATCCTGACCCCGGCCTGGGACGAGCATGTGCGTTCCTATTCCGAGACCTCCCTGGATGTCACGCAGACGGACAATCTCGAGTGGGTCTGGACCAACACGGCCCAGTACAATCTCAACAAGGGCATCCATTCCCTGACGGCCCTCCTTGGCACTGAGGCCAAGAAGACCCGTACGGATGTCACGACGGCTACCGGTACGGGCTTCGGCCTGACCAGCCGCGACTATGTCTATATCTCCCGTGCGGAAGGTACGAAGACCGCCAACAATTCGGCCAACATCTATGCGATGACCTCCTACTTCGGCAAGGTGAACTACACGCTTGCCGACAAGTATCTGTTCTCCGTTACGGTGCGCCGCGACGCCTCTTCCCGCTTCGGCAAGCAGAACAACTCCGGTGTGTTCCCCTCCGCTTCCATCGGCTGGAGGGTCAACAAGGAGAACTTCCTGGCGGGTGCCGGCAGCTGGCTGTCCGACCTCAAGCTCCGCGCATCCTGGGGTATCAACGGTAACGACCAGATCAACAACACCGCCACCTACAGTCTGTACGATGTCAACATCTACAACAGTACTTACAACCTGAGCGGTGACGACAGGACGCTCTCCTACGGTGCCATCCGCAGCCAGACCGGCAACAACAACCTCCGCTGGGAACAGACCGAGCAGTGGAATCTGGGCTTCGACGCCGCATTCCTCAACAACCGCCTGTCCATCACCTTCGACGCTTACACCAAGAACACCACCGGCATGCTCCAGTCCCTGTCCCTGCCGGCCATCTACGGTGAAGGTGCCTCCTCTTACCAGAACTGCGCTTCGATGAACAACAAGGGTATCGAGGTGATCGCTTCCTGGCGCAACACGGTCGGCGAGTTCAGCTACGAGATCTCCGGCAACGCCACGATGCAGAAGAACGCCATCACCTACCTTCCGGAGGACATCTACTGGACCTTCGGCTGCGGTAATGCCAATGCCAGCGTGACCAACGTCGGCCTGCCTTACGGCGGTCGCGTGGGTTACGTGACGGACGGCGTCTTCCATACGCAGGCAGAGGTCGATGCGTACACGGCCCAGTACACGGTGACCGGCCGCGCTCCCGCCGTCGGACGTATCAAGTATGTGGATGTCAACAATGACAATACGATCGATGCGAAGGACCAGAAATACATCGGCAGCGACCTGCCGAAGGTGCAGTTCGGTCTGAACTTCTCCGCTGCATGGAAGGGCTTTGACCTGGCCCTGTTCTTCAACGGCATGTTCCGCGACGTGTACAACACCTCCAAGTTGTACACCGACTTCTTCCCGCTGGGTGAGGGTCTGGGCAATCACTCCACGCGCCTCGTGGAAG
>JAAYCA010000072.1 GCA_012744435.1 Bacteroidales bacterium | reverse complement strand
GGACGGGACTATGTCCTCACGACCGGAGAATTCAACCGCTGGGTTCACAGCAATTTCCGCATCGTCGAGAACTGGACGGACCGGGCCAGGGTCCGCGGGCGGAGGTACCTCATCAGCCGGGGACTGCTCGACGAGAACACGCGCGGCACGGAGGCCGGCTTTGCGCGGCTGCGCGGTGTCATCGAATTCAGCAACTACCTGAAGAAATCTTCCCTGTCTCCACGCCAGTTGCCGCCACCGGAGCAGTGGACGGATTATCTGGTCCTGGCAGCCCTGTGCGGCAAGGCGGACAAGGTTGCTGAACAGCTCCGGCGCTCCAGGCCGGCCGAGTTTTCCCAATACTCCGCCCGGCAGGCCCGGATCTCCGGCTCGCTGGACCTGGCCATCTCCATCAGCACCTCCCTGTCCAAGGCTTTTGTCCGCGCCGCGGACAAGGAAGACGCCCGCTCCTCGTAGCAGCGGTCCGGGCAGCTACATCCCGATATCCCCTTTCAGTCTGCGTATCGCCGTCTCAGCGTCGCCTCCGGCCTCGTCCAGCAGTGTCACGAAACGGCTGCCGATGATACCGCCGGCGGCGTGCCCGCATGCGGCGTCGAAAGTCGCCCGGTTGCTGATGCCGAACCCGACCATCCGCGGAATACGCAGGTGCATATCCTCGATACGCTTGAAGTAAGCCTGTTTCCGGTCGTCGAAATCCTTCTGCGCGCCGGTCGTGGCTGCCGATGAGACCATGTAGATGAAACCGGAGGTGTGCGCGTCGATCAGCCGTACCCGCTCTTCGGAGGTCTCGGGCGTAATCAGCATGATAACACGCAGTCCATAGCGTTCTGCGACGGATTTGTAGCTTTCCATATAGTCCTTGAACGGCAGATCCGGGATGATGATCCCGTCGATGCCGACTTCCGCGCAGCGTGCGCAAAAGGGCTCGAAGCCATAACGGAAGATCGGGTTGAGGTAACCCATCAGGATGAGCGGGATGTCCACGCTGTCACGGATCCCTTCCAACTGGGAGAAGAGTGTATCGAGGGTCATGCCGTTCCTGAGGGCTTTCGTGGCGGCATCCTGGATCACCGGCCCGTCGGCCATCGGGTCGCTGAAGGGGATGCCGATCTCGATCATGTCCACGCCCTCCCGCGCCAGGGTGCAGATGACATCGGCCGTGCCGTCGAGCGTCGGTGCGCCCGCGCAGAAATAAATGGAAAGCAGGCGGTGCGGGTCGTTCTTGAAAAGTCTGTCTATGCGGTTCATAATCAATTATCGTTGAAGGTTTTCTAAAAATATTTCCATGAGTTCGGGGTCCTTGATGCCGGGGGCGGTCTCGAAACGGCTGTTGAGGTCGATCCCGGCCAGGAAGGGGTAGATGAAGTCGTGGAGGATTTCCACGGTGTCGAGCCCGATGCCGCCGCTGAGCAGGAAGCGGGTTTTCTCCTCGTAGTCATCCATGATCGACCAGTCGAAACGTTTGCCGCTGCCGCCGTGGCCCGGCGTCTTGGTGTCGAAGAGGAAGAGGTCGCAGCTGCCTTCGTAGCCCGCGACGGTGTTGCGCACGCTCTCGTCGGCGATGCCGAAAGCCTTGATCACGCTCAGTCCATCCCGCTCGCGCAGGCGGGAGCAGAATTCCGGGCTTTCAGTGCCGTGGAGCTGGATGTAGTCGAAGCGGTAATCGTCGTGGCGGCGCAGGATTTCGTCGCGCGTCGCGTCCACGAACACGCCGACACGCTTCGCCCGGAGGGGAAGGTAGGAGGGCTTTTCGCGTACGCAGCGCGGAGAGCCGGGATAGAAGATGAAGCCGATCAGGTCCACGCCCAAGGCTTCGATGGCGCGGATGTTTTCGCCTTCGGTCATGCCGCACACTTTGATGAGTTGTCCGTTGATCATAACGCCTGGATAAAGTCGGCCAGGGCGGCGCCCGGGTCGGATTGTTTCATGAATTGTTCGCCCATCAGGAAGCCGCGGAAGCCCGCCTCGCGAAGCCTCCGCACCGTCGCCGGATCGCTGAGGCCGCTCTCGGAGATGAGGATCGGCCTCGTGGCGTGCGCTGGCGTTGTGGAGGGCGTTCCGTCCGCCCGCCGGGTGAGCCCTGCCCGTTGAATCAGCAGCGGGGCGAGGTCGAACGAGGTCTGTACGTCCGTGACAAAAGTGCCGAGGTGGCGGTTGTTCACCCCCACCACGTCCACCTCGGGCGTGACGTAGTCCAACTCCTCCGGGCTGTGGATCTCCAGCAGCACCTCCAGGCCGAGCCGGTGCGCCTCGGCCGTGAGGGCGGCACATGCGTTGCGGCTCAGGCAGGCGGCAATCAGCAGTACGGCATCCGCGCCGGCCTCCGCGGCCTGGTACAGCTGGAACGGATCGATGATGAAATCTTTGCGCAGGATGGGGATGTCCACGAGCGGACGCACGCGTCGGATATAATCGAGGCTGCCGCCGAAATAGGGCTCGTCCGTGAGGATGCTGAGTGCTGCCGCTCCCGCCGCCGCATAGGCCGGCACGACCTCCTCCGGACGCACATCGGCATGGATCCAGCCTTTCGAGGGCGACTTGCGCTTGAACTCCGCGATGATTCCGGTTTCCGACTCCGCCAATGCCCGGCGCAGCGACCGCTTCGGCGCCATGAGCGCCGCAAGTTCCTCCCGCTTCGTTTTTATAATATCACTGAGAACGTCTGTGAGATGTAACTCTTGATTGTCCATTATTCTATTGTTTTGTACTCCCCTCGAAAACGGGGCAGTATATCGTTCACGGCCCCGCTAAGAATTGATGGCGACGAAGCGGCGGAGGGCGGCGAGGGCGCGGCCGCTCTCCAGTGATTCGCGGCATAGCGCGATCGACTCCTCTACCGAGAGGTTTCGGTCGATGACAGAAATGCCGCAGGCGGCATTGGCCAGGATAACGGACTTCTGCGCTTCGGTGGCCGTGCCCTCGAGGACGGCATCGAAGATGTGACAGGCATCGGCGGCCGTCTGTCCGCCATAGATGTCTTTCGGCTCCACGTAGTTGAGTCCCAGATCCTTGGGCGTGAAGACTTTCTCGAAATCCGGAGTGACGAGCTTGAAGCCGGAAGTCAGCGAGATCTCGTCATAGCCGTCGTAGCTCGTGACCACGCCGTAGTTGTCGCCAATTTTTTGGTGGGCGCGCACGTAGAGCCGCTGCTGGGCCTGCGTGGCCGTGCCGTGCAGGGAATTCTTCGGCCGGCAGGGATTGACCAGGGGTCCCAGCAGATTGAAGCAGGTGGGGACGCTGAGCGCCCGCCGCACGGGCCCCACGAACTTCATCCCGTAGGCGAAGAGCGGGGCGTGGAAGTAGCAGATGCCGGCCTCGTCGAGGGAGCGGCGGAGCACGTCGGGATTGTCCGTGAACTTGGCGCCGTGGGCTTCCAGGACCGTGCTGGCTCCGCTGACGGAGGTGCTGGCACCGTTACCGTGCTTGGTGACCTTGTAGCCGGCACCGGCAATCACGAAAGCCGCGCAGGTGGAGATGTTGAAGGTGTTCTTCCCGTCTCCGCCGGTGCCCACGATATCGAGGGTGTTGTCGTCGCCGAGATCGATGTGCTTTCCCGTCTCCAGCAGACCGTCCCGGAAACCGAGGAGCTCATCCACGGTGACGCCCCGGCTCTGCAGGGCCATCAGCAGCGCTGCGATCTGGGCGTCGTTGTACTGGTCATGGGTGATGCCGAGCAGGATATCATGCGTTTGTTCGCGGGAGAGCGTTTCTCCTTCAATGAGTTGGTTCAGATACTGTTTCATATTACGTAATTATTAATGATTCAACCAGTTGTTAATAATCTTGGCCCCGTCCGGCGTGAGCACGCTCTCCGGATGGAACTGCAGGCCGCGCAGGTCCAGGCTGCGGTGGCGCAGGGCCATCACCAGCCCTTCCGGGCTCATGGCAATGGCTTCCAGGCATGGCGGGAGCGTCCCGGCGTCCACGACCCAGGAGTGATAGCGTCCTGCAGGGAACTCCGCCGGCAGGCCGGCGAACAGATAATCGTCGGCCGTGCGGCGGCAGGGTGTCTGTACGCCGTGGAAGACTTCTTCCAGGTTGACAAGCGTGCCGCCGAACGCCTCCCCGATGGCCTGCTCGCCCAGGCATACGCCCAGGATGGGCTTGACGCCGGCGTAGCGTCGGATGACTTCGGGCATCCTGCCCGCTTCGGAGGGGATGCCGGGCCCGGGGGAGAGCATGATTTTATCGTAAGGCTCCAGTTCTTCCGGGTCGAAGCGGTCGTTGCGCAGGACACGGACGGCCGCGCCCTGTTCCTTGACGAGGTGCACCAGATTGTAGGTGAACGAGTCGTAGTTGTCTATCATCGCGATCTTCATGGCGTCGGTCACAGTTGGGCGGCGAGCCCGATGGCTTTGCGGAGCGCGCCGAGTTTGTTGTTCACTTCCTGGAGTTCGTATTCGGGATCGCTTGCCGCGACGATGCCGCCACCGGCCTGGAACCAGAGTTCCCCGCCCCGGCTCACGAAGGACCGGATGGTGATGGCCTGGTTGAGGGAGCCGTCGAAAGAAATGCTCCCAATGCAGCCGCCGTAGGCGCCGCGGTTGTGGGGCTCCAGCTCCGAGATGATCTGCATCGCACGGACCTTGGGTGCGCCGGACAGCGTTCCGGCCGGGAACGTGTCGATGAAACTGCGCACCGGGTCAGCTCCCTTGTCCAGCGTCCCGCTCACGCGGCTGACGAGGTGGATGACGTGGGAGTAGTACTGCAGCTCTTTGTAGAAATCCACCCGGACGCCGTGGCAGTTGCGCGAGAGGTCGTTGCGGGCCAGGTCCACGAGCATCACGTGCTCGGCGTTCTCCTTGGGGTCGTTGCGGAGGAATTCCGCCCCGCGGGCGTCTTCGGCGTCATTGCCTGTACGCCGTGTGGTACCGGCGATGGGGTCGATGCTGGCGGTGCGGCCTTCGATGCGGCAGTGGGTCTCCGGCGAGGAGCCGAAGATACGGTAACCGCCGAAATCCATATAGAACAGATAAGGTGACGGGTTGATGCTGCGCAGGGCACGGTACAGCTGGAAGTCGTCGCCCTCGTAACGTTGCACGAAACGGCGCGACAGGACCACCTGGAAGACGTCCCCGCGGCGGCAATGGGCGATGCCCCGGCGGATGTTCTCCCGGTGCTGCTCGTCCGTGAGGGGAGAGCTGACCTCACCCGCCGGGCGAAAGTCATAGAGGTTGGCCGCGGCCCGGCCCAGCAGACGAACGATGCGTTCCGCCTGGGGCTCCGCACCCTCCGGCACCAGTTCATGGAGCGTCAGCCGGTTGCGGAAGTGGTCGAACTCGAGCGTGAAGCGGAACAGGATGTAGAGCAGGTCCGGAGCGTCGTTCTCCGCCCGCGTTTCATCCTTGACGGGAATGTTTTCGAAATAGCGGACCGCGTTGAACGTGGTGAATCCCCACAGGGAGACGTGCTCGTCGTCCAGCCGGAAGGCGTCCATGAAATCCCGGACAAGCCGGTCCACCGGATACGTTTCAGAGACGGGCGTTTCCACGCGGGAGCCGTCCGGCAGGCACTGGAAGCCGATTCCGTGAGAGACACCCACCTCGGCGAACGGCTCCACGGCGATGAACGAGCGCGCCTCGCGTCCGGAATGGTAGTCACTGCTTTCCATCAGGATGGAGCGCGGAGAAGCGTCGCGGAGGCGGAGGTAGGCCGACACCGGCGTATGGAGGTCGCCGGGCAGGTTCCGGTTGACGAGGGTATAAGAAAAAGTCTTCATTTCCCGGAATAATTGAGATAGGTTTCGATGTCCTTGTCTCCACGGCCGGAGACGGTCAGCACGACCACGTCGTCCGGCCGGAAATCCAGCTTGGACAGGGCGGCGAGGGCGTGGGCGCTCTCAAGCGCCGGAATGATGCCCTCCAGGCGCGTGAGCTCGAAAGCGGCTGCGACGGCTTCGTCGTCGTTGACCGGGATCACGCGGGCCCGGCCCTGTGCCGCCAGGTTGGCGTGCATCGGGCCAATGCCCGGATAGTCGAGTCCGGCGCTGATGGAATAGGGCTCCTCGATCTGGCCGTCCGGACTCTGGATGACGTAGCTCTTGGCGCCGTGCAGGATGCCCACCTGGCCGAGGGCGATGGTGGCGGCGGTCTTTCCGCTGTCCAGGCCGAGCCCGCCGGCTTCCGCGAGTACGATCTTCACGCGGGTGTCGTCGATATAATGGTAAATGGTTCCGGCGGCATTGGATCCCCCGCCCACGCAGGCCATCAGGTAATCCGGATAATCCCGGCCCGTCTGCTCCAGCAGCTGGCCCTTGATTTCTTCGCTGATGATCGACTGCAGCCGTGCCACCATGTCGGGATAGGGATGCGGGCCGACGGTGGAACCTATGATATAGAAGGTGTCGGCCGGATGGCAGCACCAGTCGCGGATGGCTTCGTTGGTGGCGTCCTTAAGCGTTTTGTTGCCGGAGTGGACCGGAACCACGGTGGCGCCGAGCATCTTCATCTTTTCGACGTTGACCCGCTGACGCTGCACATCGGTTTCTCCCATGTAGACGACGCATTCCATATCCATCAGCGCGCAGACGGTGGCCGTGGCTACACCGTGCTGCCCGGCGCCAGTCTCGGCGATGATGCGTCGCTTGCCCATGCGCCGCGCCACGAGAATCTGCCCTACGGTGTTGTTGATCTTGTGGGCGCCGGTGTGGTTGAGGTCCTCGCGCTTGAGCAGGATCTGCGTGCCGTAACGCTCGGAGAGGCGCCGGGCACGGTAGAGCGGGCTCGGCCGCCCGACATAGTCGCGCAGCAGGGCACGGTATTCGTGCTGGAAGTCTTCGCTTTCGAGGATGGGGAGGTAGGCGCGTTGCAGGTCTTCCACGCATTTGTGGAGGATCTCGGGGACATAGGCACCGCCGAATTCGCCGTAATAACCTTCTGAATCTACTAAATAACTTTTCATTTTGATGGGGGATTATGCATGGAAAAGGGCCCTGTCGCATCGCGGCAGGGCCCTTGATATGTATCCTATTCTGTCAGATATGCATATGGAGCGTCAACCTCTTACGACTTCTTTGAGTTGTAACAGGGACCACCACCAATATGCATTCGTGCGGAACATCATGTTGATGCAAATGTAGGAAATGGATTTGAAAATACAAGGAAAAAAAACGTTTTTTTTCGTATCTTGCATTTCAAAACACGGTTGGTTATGTATAAACTTGCTTTTTTCCTATTATCTGTCTCAGCATGGTTCTGTGCCGGAAGCGGTTCCGCATGGGCTCAGAAGAAACCCCTCGATCACGATGTGTACGACGGCTGGCAGTCCGTCGCCGCGGTCCAGCTCTCCCCTGACGGGCGGCTGCTCAGCTATGAGATCCGGCCGCAGGAAGGCGACGGGACCCTGTATGTCAAAGACCTGACCAACGGTACGGAGATCTCCGTGCCGCGCGGTACCGGCCTCCGTTGGGCGCAGGACCTCTCGCTCGGCTATTTCACGGTGAAGGCGCCGTTTGCGGATACGCGCCAGGCCAGGATCGACAAGAAGAAGTCCGACGATCAGCCCAAGGACAGCCTCGCGCGCATCGATCTCGCTGCGCTCACCTGGGAGATGGTCGGCGTTTCCGGTACCGCCAAGACGGGCTACGAAACCGCGCCGTACCTGTTTGCCGCCCAGCCGGCCAAGGACCGGAAGACCAAGGACCTGCTCGTGATCAAGGCCGAGACGGGTCTCGCGGACACGCTCAAGTATGTCTCCGATTTCGCGACGTCCAGTTCCGGCGACCGCCTGGTGGTAACCACGGCCAAGGAGGAGAAGGACTCCCTGTCTTTCAGCGCCGTAATCCTGTATGACCTTCCCGCGGAGCGCATCGACACCCTCTCGTCCGGCCGCGAGGAATATGCCAACGCCGGCTTCAACGCCGCCGGCGACAAGATTGTCTTCACCTCCACGGACGACAAGCAGGATGAGGACGGCACGCCGCGCCACACCATCCTGCTCGCGCAGGAAACGGTCTTGAAGAAGGCCACCCGCCGCACGCCGGCCGTCACGGAGTGGCGCACCTGCGAACTGCTTGCCGCCGACTGCGCCGGGCTGCCGGAAGGCTGGGTCGTGGGCAAGGAGAGCGGTCCCGCCTTCTCCAACAATTCCACCCGCCTGGTGCTGCGCCTGCAGGAGTATTTCCCGCCCAAAGACACCACCGTGTATGATTTTGAGGCGGCCCAGCTGGATATCTGGGTGTGGGACAAGCACACCGTTCCCCCGATGGACAAGGTCGGCCGCAACCGCAACCAGCGCACGGCCGTGGTCAACCTGGACCGCCCGGGCCAGTTGCTCGTGCTCTCGCAGAACAGCGCGGACCGGATCACCTTCTTCAGCGGAGCGGAAGGAGACTATGCCCTTTCTTCGGACACGGACGCCTATGTGGTGGGTAACATGTGGGACGCCGAAAGCCGCACGGACATATCGCTGGTGAGCCTGCGTGACGGCAGCCGCCGGCTGCTGCGCAAGGGTGCCGTCGGATATGCCAGCCCCTCGCCATACGGCAAATACATCGCCTGGTTCGATCCGCAGGACGGCAACTGGTACAGTTGGAACCTGGCCACGGACGCACTCGTGAACCTGACCGGCGCCACCGGCGTGGCGTTCTGGGACGAGGAAGACGACCACCCGATCCCGGGCTACACCCCCATCGGCAATCCTTCCTGGGTGGGAGAGGACGACGCCCTGCTGCTCACCGACCGCTATGACGTCTGGAAATTCCAGCCCGACGGCAAAAAGGCCGAATGCCTGACCCGTGGGGCAGGACGCCGGGATGCGGTCCATTACCGCCCCGTCCAGCTGGACACCCGCAGCAATCCCTATCTCTATCGCGACATCCGCACCTTCCCGACCAAGGGCCGGCTCTGGATGTCCGCCTTCAACGAACAGGACAAGCGCAACGGTTATGCCTGCGTGGACATCGCCAAGGGCGGGGAACCGCAGGGTTTCCTCGCGCAGAAGAGCTATTCTTCCGTGACCCGCTCCGCGGACGGAAGCGCAATCGCCTATCTCAAGGGTGATTTCCGTCACCCGATGGACCTCTACCTGACGCGGGACGAGTGGGCTTCGGAGACGAAACTCACCGCGATCAATCCACAGCAGGACGACTACCGCTGGGGCAATGTCCAGCTGGTCCGGTGGAACGCCTACGACGGCACGCCGCTGGACGGCCTGCTCTTCACGCCGGACGGCCTGGATGCTTCGAAGAAGTATCCGATGATGATCTATTTCTACGAGAAGTATTCCGAGACGCTGTATGACTACCGCGCCCCGGCACCGAGCCGCTCCACGGTCAACATTCCCTTCTACGTGAGCCGCGGCTACGTGGTCTTCATCCCGGACATTGTCTATCGGGACGGGCATCCGGGGGAGAGCGCCTACAACTGCATCTGTGCAGGCGCGGAGGCGATGTGCCGACAGTTCTCTTATATCGACAAGGACAAGATGGCCATCCAGGGCCAGAGCTGGGGCGGTTACCAGACGGCCTACCTCATCACGCGGACGGACATGTTCGCGGCGGCGGGCGCCGGCGCCCCGGTGGGCAACATGACCAGCGCCTATGGCGGCATCCGCTGGGAATCCGGCAGCAGCCGCATCCCGCAGTACGAACACGGTCAGAGCCGCATCGGCAAGACCCTCTGGGAAGAAGGCGGCCTGGATCTGTATGTCGAGAACTCTCCGGTCTTCCACGCCCCGAACGTGACCACTCCGGTGCTCATCATGCACAACGACAACGACGGCGCCGTGCCGTGGTATCAGGGCATCGAGTTCTTCATGAGCCTGCGGCGCCTCGGCAAGCCGGCCTGGTTGCTGGAATACAACAACGAGGCCCACAACCTCGCCGAGCGGCGCAACAGCAAGGACCTCTCGGTCCGCCTGCAGCAGTTCTTCGACCATTATCTGCAGGGCGCTCCGGAACCGGTGTGGATGCAGTCCGGTATCCCGTACGCGAGAAAGGGAAACTACTTCGCGACCGAACTCGCCGAATAATGAAACAGCCCGGCCATCTGGTCGGGCTGTTCCGTCTTTCCGGGCCGGGCCCGGAGAATCGCTACAGGGAGTCGCCGAAGTCGGCGCGGAACTTCTTGACCAGTTCTTCCTGCCAGTAGCCGATTTCCTTCATGCGGCCGAAGAAGAAGCGGAGCACCTTCGGCTCGGAGACCCACTGCAGGCCGCCGATGATCTCGCGGTTGTCCCACATCCATTTCACGCGGTCCGCACAGTACTTGACCTGCGAGAGGGTGAAGACGCGGCGCGGCATCGCGAGGCGCTGAAGCTCCAGCTCGGCAAAGCGCTCCGAGCCGTCGGGGTTACGCTGCTCGCTCACGGTACCGCGCTCCATGCCGCGAATACCGCCGGCGATGTAGAGCGCTGCGCCTACGGCTGCCGCCGGATATTGGTCGTGGGGGATGTTCGGCACGATCTCGGAGCAGTTGAGGTGCGCTCCCAGACCGCCCGGAGGCGTGATCACGGGCACGCCGTAATTGTCCAGATCCTTGACGAGATAGGCGATGAATTCCGGTCCCTGGCTGATGTATTCCATGTCGAGCGACTCGTACAGGCCGACCGCCATGGCTTCCATCGAGCGGACCTCCATGCCGCCGTAGGTAAGGAAGCCCTCGTAGAGCGGTACGAACTCCATCATCTCGTCGGTGAACTTCTTGTCGTGGGCGGTGATGATACCGCCGCGGGAGAAGCCGAGCTTGCGGGCGGAGAAGTAGATGATGTCGAAGCGGTCTGCCAGCACGTGGTAGATCTCTTTGGTGGTCATGAACTTGCAGCGCGCTTCGCGGGTCTTCATGAAATAGACGTTGTCCTGCAGCAGGGAGGCGTCGAGAACGCTCCTCACGCCGAACTCATGGCAGATGTCCGTGACGGCGAGCATGTTCTCCAACGACACCGGCTGGCCGCCGATGAGATTGGTGCCTGCCTCCACGCGCACGAAGGCCACCTTCTCCGGGCCGTAGTCCTTGATGGTCTTGCGGAGCTGCTTGAGGTCGAAATTGCCCTTGAACGGATCGTCGCTCTTCGGCACGAGGCCCTTCTTGTCCACCAGTTCGATCACCTCGCCGCCCAGACGCGTAATGTGGGCCTTGGTGGTCGTGAAGTGGAAGTTCATCAGTGTGACCATGCCCGGTTTCACATACGCTTCCGCGAGGATGTTCTCCGCGGCGCGGCCCTGGTGGGCCGGCAGGACGTTCTCCGTGCCGAAGACCTCCTTGACGGCCGCCTTGACGCGGTTGAAGGTCTCGCTTCCGGCGTAAGAATCATCGGCGATGCTCATCGAAGCCACCTGCTCGTCGGACATTCCGTTCACGCCGGAGTCCGTGAGCATGTCCATGTAGATATCCTTGTTCTGGAGAAGGAAGGTGTTGTTGCCGGCTTCCTGGATGCGCTTCAGGCGCTCTTCAACGGGGAGCAGAGTGAGTTTCTGGACGACGCGGACCTTGTGCATCTCCAGGGGGACCTGGTTGTCAGGCTGATAGAATTTGACTGCCATAGTATGGGATTATATATAGGATTCCAACTAACCGAGGTGCTAAGGTAGAAAAATCTTGGTATATTTGCAATCGTTATGTTAGGAACGATTGTCAACACAGGGTGTATTATCGTCGGCTCCGCGGTGGGGAGCCTGCTCAAGAAAGGTCTCGGAGAGAAATATCAGAATGTCCTGTACAATGCCATGGGGCTTGCCTCACTGGCGCTTGGCGCCAACACCTTCGTACAGAACATACCGAAGAGCGAATTCCCGGTACTGTTCATCATCAGCATCGCGCTCGGCGGCATCATCGGCGCCGCGCTCGACCTGGACGGCCGCACCAAGCGCCTGATCGCGAAACGGGGCGGCGAAGGGCTCGCAAACGGCCTCATCACCGCCTGCCTGCTTTTCTGCGTGGGGACTTTCAGCATCGTGGGGCCCATCCTCAGCGCCACCGTCGGGGACAATACTTTCCTATATACCAACGCCACGCTTGACCTCGTGACCTCGATGGTCTTCGCGACCACCTACGGCATTGGGATCATCATGGCGGCACCGGTCCTGTTCTGCTGGCAGGGGCTGTTCTACCTCCTTGGCAAGGTTGCCGCCAACTCCCCCCTGGTCGAGGGTACGATGATCAACGAGATGGCCATCGTGGGGGGCCTGCTCATCATTTCTTCCGGCCTGTCACTGCTGAAGCTCAAGGACTGCAAGACCCTCAACTACATTCCTGCCTTGCTTGTCCCCGTCCTCTGGTTCCTCATGAAAGGGCTGTTCTCCGCTTAATCATTGTTCAGTTCCCTGACGTCCACTTCGTCGCGTTCACTCTCGCCGAGCAGCCATTCGGAGAAGTAGTCGGCCATGCGGTAGAAGAAGTATTCGTTCATGTCGCCGAAGCCGTGGCGCTGGCCCGGCAGGATCAGCATGTCGAAGCGTTTGTTGGCACGGATCAGCGCGTTCACGACGCGGATCGTGTTGGCAGGGTTGACGTTGTTGTCGATGGAGCCGTGGACGAGCATCAGGTGGCCCTTGAGCCGGGAAGCGATCTCCGGGTTGGTCTCGATATGGTAAACGAAGGTGGTGTCGCTCTGTTCGACCTTCTCCGTCACGCCGTGGTGCGTCTCGCTCCACCAGCGGTTGTAGATGCTGTTGTCGTGGTTGCCGGCGCAGGACACGGCCGCCTTGAAGAAGTCGGGATACTGGAGGATGGCCGCCGTGGACATGAAGCCGCCGCCGGAGTGGCCGTGGATGCCCACGCGCTCGACGTCAATGAACGGATATCTGCCTGCAAGCTGCTGGATGGCGTATTTCTGGTCCTCCAGGCCGTAGTCGCGAAGGTTCCCGTAGCCATAATTGTGATACCATTTGGAGCGGTTGGGATGGCCGCCGCGGTTGCCCACCGTGATCACGATGAAGCCCACCTGGGCGAGACGGTCGGTGCGCACCATGCCCTTGGACCAGGCGATGTTGTTGGCCTCCACCTGCGGGCCCGGATAGACGTAATCGATAATGGGATATACGCGCGTGGAGTCGAAATCGAACGGCTTGTACATGGCTCCATAGAGGTCCGTCACGCCGTCGGCTGCCTTGACCTTGAAGCGCTCCGGCATCTTGTAGCCCGCGGCGAACAGCAGGCTCAGGTCGGCCTTTTCCAGCAGGGTCCGCTTGCCGTTGCTTCCGATCAGCCAGGCCTCCGGGGCATAGTCCACGCGGGAGCAGTTGCCCACGGCCCAGCGGCCGTTGTCGCTGGCGGTGGCCTCGACATTCATGTCGTCCATGTCCAGCTGCTTGATCGCTCCGCCCTGCAGGCTCACGCGCCAGGTGTGCATCTGGTAGGGGTTCTCGTCCTTGTTGACGCCGCATGCGGAAAAGATCACGCAGCCTTCGTTGAGATTGATCTGCAGCACGTCTTCGACATGGTAGGCCCCGTCGGTGAGGTTGCGTACCAGGGTGCCGTCGGCATTATAGAGATAGAGGTTGGCCCAGCCGTTGCGCTCGGACCACCAGACCAACTGCTTGCCGCCGCCGATCAGGTGCAGCTGGCGGTCCTCGACGTAGGTGTTCATCCTTTCGGAGATGATCGTTCGGGTGGAGTCGGAGGACAGGTCCACGCGGCACACGTCCATGCGGTGCAGGTCGCGGGAACCGCGGACCAGCCAGAAACTGTCGTTGTCGCCCTGCCAGACGCGCGAGCGGTATTTGTCATAAGTCTCGCGATGCTTGCGCGGACGCGTGGAGAGGGTGATTTCCTGGTCCTTGAAGGCGTTGATCTTGTAGCGTTTCGACGTGCCGTCGGGCATGGAGAAGACGTAGAGCTCCTCCTTGGGCCCCGGCTCGCCGGGCATCTGGTACTTGTAGGTCTCCAGGGTCGGGCGCGGATTGCTCAGCGCATTGATCACCCAGAGATCCTTGATCTTGCGCATGTCGTTCTTGACAATGGCGAAATGCCTGCTGTCCGGTGACCACACGACGGCGGCCATCGAGCGCCGGGTCGTGTCCTGCTCCGTGTCGCCCGTGTAATTGTTGCCGCTGTAGCCGTAGTTGCGGATGCCGTCGGTGGTGAGGCGGTGCTCCACGAGGGTGGAGTCTTTCTCGTCCTCGGCGGCTTTCGCGAGGTTCTCCCGGTCCATCCAGTAGAGGTTGTAGTTCTTGGCGTACACCCCGGTCTCCCCGTCGGGGGAAATGCTCGCCCACGTCGGATATTCCCGCTTCTCGGGCTTGTATTCCGTGAGCTTGCCGGTGGCGATCTCATACTGGAAATGGAAGACCTTCTTGGTCATCGGCGGCTTCTGGGAGCCTTTGGGGGCTTTTTCTCCGTTTTTCTTTTCGCGCTCCATGCGCTTCTGCGCCACGGTATCGACCACCTCCTGCGTGCTGCGGATGTCAAACTGGAAATACTTGTCATCCTTGAGCTTGAGGTTCTGGATGGGCAGGTGCTGTGCATCGAAGGGGTCGCGGACGGCTTCCGTGATCTGCATCGCGAGCTTCTCCATATCGAAAGCCGGCGTCTTGCTGCCCTTCTCGGGGTCTACGATCCAATACTGTGTCCCCGCCGGGGTCTTCCACTCATACCAGAATTTGTCCGAGTCGCGGAACCAGTTCGGGCTCAGCTCGGTGGAAAACACCATCTGGGAAATCCGCTTGGCAGAAAACTGCGAGGCGAGATCGTAATTGGGCTTGACTTTCGGGGCGC
>JAAYCA010000071.1 GCA_012744435.1 Bacteroidales bacterium | reverse complement strand
TGTCCACGGTCAACAAGGCTTCCGAAGGCCGCGGACTGGAAGTCTATCGATTTCTGAAAAGTCTGGGAAGCCAGTATATGCAATTCATGCCCGTCGTCAAACACATCAAATATCCCGTCGACGACGCCGGCAAACCGCGCAAAGGAGCCCGTCCTTTCATTGTGGATCCTGCCACGGAAGCAGCACAGCTCTCCCCCTGGTCGGTTTCGTCGCTGGGCTTCGGCAAGTTCATGTGCGACATCTTCGACGAATGGGTCCGGGGCGACGTCGGGCGCTACTACGTAGGCCTGTTCGACGCTACGCTGGCCAACTGGTGCGGCGTACAGCCGGGCACCTGCGTATACTGCCGCACCTGCGGCGGCAACGCCATCATCGAACACAACGGCGACTTTTACCCCTGCGACCACTTCGTCTATCCGAAATACCGCCTGGGCAACATCACGGAGCAATCCATCCGGTCCATGGCGGAATCCCCCGCCCAGGTCCGCTTCGGCATAGACAAGCGGAATACCTTGCCCAACAAATGTTTCCGCTGCAAGTGGCTCTTTGCCTGCAACGGAGAATGCCCCAAGCACCGTTTCAACAAGACTGAGAACGGCGACACCGGGCTCAATGCCCTGTGCGAAGGTTACTGCAAGTTCTTCGACCACACGGCACCGTACATGGAAAAAATGAAGGAGCTGCTCGAAAACGAGCAGCCCCCTGCACTCATTATTCCATGGGCGCGCATGCGCCGTCCATAGCAATTATTTCATCCTGAGCGTGACGGTCTCGCTGGTGGTCATACCCGCGCGGCAGGCCTTCACCGAGAGAACCTGACCCTTCTTCACGGGGAGGGGCTCATGGTAGAGGTCCCAGTGGGAAGTGTCCTGAACGATCGGACGGTTGTTCATCGCGGCACGCATGTAGGACGGAATCTCCTCGATCGGGCGGGCGGCCATCTCGGCCCTGCGCTTCTCGAAGGCGATGTCGGACTCCTTCTGCGCTTTCTCGAGGGCCTTTGCGGCCTCCTTCTGCTCCTTGACGGTCTGTACCTTGTACACGTACGAGACGCCCGGCGTGTCGCAGCTCAGGACATAGCCCTTGTCCGTCTTGGTGATGACGGGCGCGGCCACGACCTGCTTCTCTCCGTTCGGCTTGAACTCCGCGATCCACTCCTCCTCCGTCTTCGTGTTCCAGATGGCGTTGGTGGTGCTGTTCCACTCGTTGAAGGCCGCTTTCAGCCGCTCGAAGTCATACTTGAACGCCGGATCTTCCGCCAGGTTGTGGAGCTCGAACGGGTCGTTGGCCAGGTCGTAGAACTCCTCCACCGGACGGGGGGCCGCGAAATACTTCATCTGGGCCTCGTTGAGGGTCCCCTTATCCCGCATTTCCAACATCAATTTCATCATCGGCAAGGACAGACGGAAATCGTTGTGCAGATAGTTGCTGGTCTCCGGCATGTAGTTGCGGATATACTGGAAGCGCTTGTCGCGGACACCGGCGCTGTGGTCGGTCACGTTGTCGTAACGGTCGCGGGCCTGGAAGA
>JAAYCA010000070.1 GCA_012744435.1 Bacteroidales bacterium | reverse complement strand
TTCTTCGCTTCGCTCAGAATGACAGCCAGATTGCTAAGAATGACAGGGGTGTCAATCTCGTTTGAATATATCTCTTGTGTACACCTTGCCCTGGACGTCGTCCAGGACGGGGTCGTAGCGGTTGGCGATGATGGCGTCGGACTGGGCCTTGAAGGCGGCGAGGTCGTTGACGACGCGGGAGCCGAAGAAGGTGGTGCCGTCTTCGAGCGTAGGTTCATAGACGATCACCTTGGCGCCCTTGGCCTTGATGCGTTTCATAATGCCCTGGATGGCGGACTGGCGGAAGTTGTCGGAGCCCGACTTCATCGTGAGGCGATAGACGCCGATGACGACTTCGTGCTCTTTGGTGGAGTCGTAGGCGTTGGTGCCGGTGTAACTGTAGTAGCCGGCCCTATCCAGGACGCGGTCGGCGATGAAGTCCTTGCGTGTCCGGTTGCTCTCCACGATGGCCTTGATGAGGTTCTCGGGGACGTCGTTGAAGTTTGCGAGGAGCTGCTTGGTGTCCTTCGGCAGGCAGTAGCCGCCGTAGCCGAAGGAGGGATTGTTGTAGTGCGTGCCGATGCGCGGATCCAGGCAAACGCCGCGGATGATCGCCTCCGTGTCGAGGCCTTTCATCTCGGCGTAGGTGTCGAGTTCGTTGAAGTAGCTCACGCGCAGCGCCAGGTAGGTGTTGGCGAAGAGCTTCACCGCCTCCGCCTCCGTGCTGCCCATAAACAGCACCTCCGGGTCGTTCAGCGCCGCTTCCTGCAGCAGCCAGGCGAACTGCTCCGCTTTGCTGCGCAAAGATCCTTCGGCAGGCTCAGGATGACATACGGAATCACAGCCGACGATGATGCGGGACGGGTAAAGGTTGTCGTAAAGCGCCTTGCTCTCGCGGAGGAACTCCGGCGAGAAGAGAATGTTGGGCACGACGGTACGGAAGGTGCCGTCGGCCTGGCGCTCACGGTAGCTGAACTTCTCGCGGACGGCGCGGGTGTAGCCGACCGGGACGGTACTCTTGATCACCATCACGGCATCAGGATTGACGCTCAGCACAAGGTCGATCACTTCCTCTACGTGGGAAGTGTCGAAGTAGTTCTGCTTGGGGTCGTAGTTGGTCGGGGCGGCGATGACGACGAAGTCGGCGTCGCGGTAGGCCGCGGGGCCGTCGAGGGTCGCCACCAGATCAAGCTTCTTCTCTGCGAGGTATTTCTCGATGTACTCGTCCTGGATCGGCGAGATGCGCTTGTTGATCTTTTCAACTTTTTCCGGAATCACGTCCACGGCCACGACCTCGTTGTGTTGGGCGAGGAGTACGGCGAGGGACATACCTACGTAACCGGTACCTGCAACGGCAATTTTCATATCTTCTCCAAAAATTCCGGATGGATGTAGCTGACCGCGACGACGGCGACGCCGGTCACGGCGACGATGAGCTTGCGGTCCTTCTTGATGCGCTTGATGTAGCCTTCGGCGCCTTTGTAGATGCCGTCGATCACGCGCACGCGGTCGCCCGTGTGGTACTCCGGCGCATCGGCGCCGAAGTACTTCACGTTGCGACCCGCCTCAGCGGAGGTGACGAGGATGAACGAGCGCATCTCCTCGTCGCGGATGGGTCCGGGCGTCTTGCGCTCGGGATCCGCGTAGTACATAAAGTCCTCGTTGTGGCGCTGCTTGAAATCGACGAGCCATTTCTGCTCGCAGCGCACGAACATCAGCGAGGGGATCAGCTGCTTCTCCACATAGACCAGCCGCCCGGTGTCCAGCTGCTCCACGGTGTGGACAGGGACATAGGTCTGGATGCCCTCGTGCTCGAAGAGGGCTTTGACGTGGACAACGCGGTTGTAGAACACCTTGAGTGCGTACCAGCGGAGTCCTTCAGGGGATGGGTCTGTGAGTTGAAGCGGCACAGTGGAGCGTATTTCTTCC
>JAAYCA010000069.1 GCA_012744435.1 Bacteroidales bacterium | reverse complement strand
GGCCTTTTCGAAGGCCCCTTTTTTTCTGCCTCATCCCCTGTCATAATTGCCACTTCAACAATAGAAATGGAGGCAATGAGATGATCGAAAAGAATGTGCGCACCGATTTCAGCGCAAAGATTTCCGAACCGGTAATTGACCCGGCCACCTATGTCCATCCGTTGGCGGCGGTGATCGGTAATGTGATCCTGGGCAAAAACATCATGGTGGCCCCCACCGCGGTGGTGCGGGGGGACGAGGGGCAGCCCCTGTTTGTCGGCGACGACTCCAACCTCCAGGACGGCGTGGTGATCCACGCCCTGGAAACGGAGATGAACGGTGTCTCCATCGAGGGCAATCTCCGCGAAGTGGCCGGCCAAAAATACGCCGTCTATGTCGGCTGCCGGGTATCCCTGGCCCATCAGGTGCAGATTCATGGCCCCGCGGTGGTCATGGACGATACCTTCGTCGGCATGAAAACTCTGGTTTTCAAATCCTCTGTCGGCCGCAATTGTGTCATCGAGCCAGGGGTGATTCTGATGGGGGTGACCGTTGCCGACGGTCGCTATGTGCCCGCCGGAAGCGTTATCCGCTCCCAGCAGCAGGCGGATGATCTGCCCAAAATCACCGAAGACTATCCTTTGAAAAACATGAACAAGGGGGTCGTTCACGTCAACACCGCCCTGGCCAAAGGATATCTGGCCACAAAATAGGAACCCCTGTCATCCCCGAAAATACCAGAATAAAATCGTAAAAAACCCGGCAAACGATGGTTTGCCGGGTTTTTTTATCCCTGGGAGCCTGGCTGAAGGCGCCTACTCGCGGGAAGGAATATCCGGAAGCTTCCAGGCCACACGCAGGTCACCGCGGCGCATGGTGTATTTGAGCTCGTCGAAATATTCAAGGAGGGCCTGGGTCTGTTTGCGGGCGCTGCCCGAAAGATCGCGGAATTCGCCCAGAGTGAGAGTTTCTCTGGTGGCGAAGTGTGTCACCAGAAGTTGCAGAGCGTGCCGATAGGTCGCTGCGTCCAGAAAACTCTCCTCGTTGAGTTTGACCAGCCGCCCCGTGGCAAAGAGATAGCCCAGGAAGGGATCGGCCTGGTCCTCGGTCATGCCAAGCTGGTCGAGCATTTCCCGTTTGTTCTTGGCCGTCGCCCCAGCCTGCCGATAAGCGGTTTCGAGACGTTCGATGACGGCGGCCTCGGCGGCGCTGGGAGCGGGGCGGAAATCGGCAAGGCGCACGTTTTCCCCCGCCAGCGCCAAGCGGCCGGCTCCGAGAAGCCCCCCCAGCATTACGGAAAAAGCCTTCTGACTCAAGACTTTGATCAACGCCTGTTTGAGGGTGGCCTGGGGCATGCCGGGCAAGAGCGGGTTCTTTTCGTGGAAACGTCCCACATCCTCTTCCATCTGAAAACTCCACGAACGATAGCTTTCCTGCGTCACCCACTGATCGGCCAGCAGCAGTATCTTCTCTTCCTGCTGCAGAATCGCCAGATGCTCCTCGATACGCTCCCGGCCCATGCCCGAAATGGTTTCCAGTTCTTTCGGGCGAACCGCCCCCTGGTCGGCGATCTTCTGCAACAGAAAGGACTTCTCGCCCGACTCCAGTTCGCTGAGAGCCGCCATCACCTCTCTCCGGAAGCGGCGGTGCTTGGCCGGCGCCGGGTCGATGATGACCCCGCCGCCGATGGTGGTCATCGGCGAATAGGAACGGATGATAAAACGGTCGCGGCGGTGGGCGACCAGCGGCCGGTCCAGATGGATCTGGGCGAGGGTGCTTTCCCCCGGTTCCAGGACATCCCGGTCAAGAAGGGCGACCAGGCCGACCACCCGTGCCGTGCCGAGATAGAAATGGACACGATCCCGGAACTTCAGCGGCCGCGGCGCATCCGCGAGAAGGGTCAGCCGTGCGTCCAGACGGCTGGTCTGCTCGAAGATCCCCACGGTGCCGACCACCGAGCCGCGCTGGATCTTCTCCCGGTCGATCCCCGACAGGTTGAGGGCGACCCGCTGCCCGGCGAATCCCTGGTCGACCTTGCGGCCGTGGACCTGAACCTCCCGTACCCGGCTCTTTTCTCCGGGAGGAAGGATCTCCACCGTATCGCCAACAGTCACCGTGCCGGAAAGCACGGTGCCGGTAATCACGGTGCCGAAACCGCTGACGGCGAAATGGCGGTCCACCGGCAACCGCAGCGGTCCGTCGGCATCCTTGGAGATGATGGTTTTGACTTGCCCATGGATGGTTTCCAGAAGCTGCCCGATCCCGGCGCCAGTTACGGCCGAGACCCGGCAGACCGGGGCATCCCTGAGGAAGGTGTCCGCGACCTCGTCCCGCACCTCTTCCTCGACGATGTCGATCCATTCCTCTTCGGCCAGGTCGCATTTGTTGAGGACGACGACTCCCCGCGGGATTTCCAGCAATTGGAGGATCTGCAGATGCTCGTGGGTCTGGGGCATGACTCCTTCCATGACGTCAACCACCAGCAGTACCAGGTCGATGCCGCCGATGCCGGCCAGCATGTTGCTGATGAAACGCTCATGGCCGGGGACATCGACGACGCCGGCAATCTCGCCGCCGGGAAGACGAAAGGGGGCGAAGCCGAGGTCGATGGAGATACCGCGCTCCTTCTCCTCCTTGAGGCGGTCCG
>JAAYCA010000068.1 GCA_012744435.1 Bacteroidales bacterium | reverse complement strand
TTGCCCTCAAAGAGCATGGCTTCAGCGAGCGTGGTCTTGCCGGACTTGGATGCGCCGAGCAGGGCCACGTTGCGGATGTCTTTGGTAGAATAATCTTTCATTGTCGCTTATGGAGTATTAATTATTAGTCAAGTAAGCCCGCAAATCTAATCATTTTTACCACCATTCGCAAATCAATTTCAATCAGATGCATCAAATCTGCATCATCAGTTCCTCGCCGCACAGGCCCAGCTCCCGGATCAGGTAGTCGTCGAGGACGCCGGGGCGGATGCGGAGCTGCCGGCAGACGGCGGGATAGTCGGGGCGGACCGGAGTGGTCTCCAGATAATGGACAAAGGCGCGGAAGTCGGATTCTACGTTATTCATTTCGGTCGTCTTTTTTTTGGCAAATATGCCGATTGTTCCAGAAAATACAACACCCGGCAGGGGGAAAATCGTCCGGCGGACAAAAGATTTTTACGTTTTTTTATGCTTTTGTTCTTTTTTTGTGGACATTGTACTGAAAATCGGGTATTAATGTCCATTTTCCCGATTGTACTTTTGAACTGTGCTTGATGAACTTCATACCAGGATCCGCAACGCCCGCGAACAGGCCGGCTTCTCCCAGCGGGAAATGGCCGAGGAGCTCGGAGTCGGACGGACCACCTATGTCAATTTCGAGACCGGCCGGAGCCGGTTGTTCAATCCACTGCTGGACCGCCTGGCCGCGCGGCTCGGGATGAGCGTGGAGGAGCTGCTGTTCGGCGAAAGGCCCGACGAGCAGCTGCTGCGGGACAGCACGGCGCTCGAGCAATGGCGCCGCAACCTCGTCTCGGAATACGAGCAGCGCCTCAACCTGCTGCAGGAGCGGCTCGACGCCGCCAGCCGGGTGATCGACGCGCAGGGCACCACCATCCGCACCCTCTCCGACTCCAATCAGTTCCTCATGACCCAGCTCAGCAAAGACGAATAATTGCTATCTTTGCTTCGGTATGCCGAAGCTCCTTCCCTATCTTGAGGCCGGACGGCGGGAAGCCGGATGCGACGAAGCGGGTCGCGGGCCCCTCGCCGGACCCGTTTATGCCGCCGCCGTGATCCTCCCCCCGGACTTCTTCCACCCCCTGCTGGACGACTCCAAGCGCATGAGCGAAAAGGCGCGCGAGGAGCTGCGCCCCATCATCGAGCGCGAAGCGCTGGCCTGGGCCGTCGAGGCCGTGAGCGCCGCGGAGATCGACCGGCTCAACATCCTCGGCGCCTCGCTGGAAGGCATGCGCCGCGCCGTGCGCCGGCTCGACGTGCGGCCGGATTTCCTGCTCATCGACGGCAACCGCTTCAAGCCCTTCAACGGCTACCCCTACCGGACCGTCGTGCACGGCGATGCCACCTACGCCAGCATCGCCGCCGCGTCCGTGCTCGCCAAGACCTGGCGCGACGAACGCATGCGCGAACTCGCGAGGCAGTATCCCGAATACGGCTGGGAGCACAACATGGGCTACCCCACCCCCGGGCACATCGCCGCCATCAAGGAGCACGGCCTCTGCCCGGAGCACCGCCGTTCCTTCCACCCCAAAGAACTCGAGCCGACCCTGTTTTGAAAAAGCTTGTCAGCAACTTGAAAAAAGTATATCTTTGTTTTATGAAAAGATTTTTCCTTCCCCTCGCGGCAGCGCTGATGCTTGCGCCCGCCGCCCTCCGGGCCGATGAAGGCATGTGGATGCTTCCCCTGCTGGAGAAAATGAACGCAGACGCCCTGCGCAACCTCGGCTCCCGGCTCACCCCGGATCAGATCTACAGCGTCAATCATTCGTCCATCAAGGACGCCATCGTCCAGTTCGGCGGCGGCTGCACGGCGGAGATCATCTCAGGCTCCGGCCTGCTGGTGACCAACCACCACTGCGGCTACGGCCAGATCCAGGCCCTCTCCACCACGGAGCACAACTATCTGGAGGACGGCTACTTCGCCATGTCGCGCAACGAGGAGCTCCCGTGTCCGGGTCTCACCGTCCGCTTCCTGCAGAGCATGACGGACGTGACGGACGATCTCGCTGCGGGCAAGAGCCGCCAGGACCTGATCGCCGCCGCGGAGAAGGAGAATCCCAGCTGCCAGGTGCGCATCGTGAGCTTCTACAACGAGAACGTCTTCTACCTGATCGTCTCCAAGATCTACCGCGACGTGCGCTTCGTGGGCGCCCCGCCGGCATCCTCCGGCAAGTTTGGCGGCGACACCGACAACTGGATGTGGCCGCGCCACACCTGCGACTTCTCCATGTTCCGCGTGTACGCCGGACCGGACAACGAGCCGGCCGACTACTCCCCGAACAACGTCCCGATGCGTCCGAAGCAGTTCCTCAACATCTCCCTGAAGGGTGTCCGGGAGGGCGATTTCGCCATGATCATGGGCTATCCGGGCAGCACCCAGCGCTTCCAGACCGCCGCGCAGCTGGAGGACATGCTCGCCACCAACGACGTCCGCATCGCCGCCCGCGGCGTGCGCCAGGACGTCATCTGGACGGCGATGCGTTCCGACGACAAGATCGGCCTGCAGTACGCCAGCAAGTATTCCGGCTCCTCCAACGGCTGGAAGAAGTGGATCGGCGAGAAAGAGGCCTTCGAGGCCCTCGACATCATCCCCCGCGAAGAGCAGAAGGAGCGCGACCTGAGCGCCTGGATCAACGCCGACCCGACCCGCAAGGCCGCCTGGGGCGACGCCATCGGCACCATTGCCGCACAGGTAGAAGCCGCAGCCGAGCCCAAGCTCGCCTCGACCCTGCTGAGCGAAACCCTCGGGCGCATCGAGATCCTGAGCTTCGCCGCCACGATGGACCGCTCCCTGCAGATGGCCCTGAACGCCAAGGCACAGGCCGCGGACGTGCAGGTCAATGAGCAGGACGCCATCGACCTCGTCGTGGACATGCTCCGCGAGGAATACAAAGACTACAACGCCGGCGTGGACCGCGACGTGGCCATCGCCATGATCGACCACTACAAGGCGAACGTCAAGCCGCAGGACGCCGTGCTCATCAAGGGCAAGAGCATCCTGACCATGGACACGCGCAAGCTGGTGGACAACCTCTTCAAGAAGAGCATCTTCACCTCCGAGGAAAAACTCCTCGCCAAGCCCGTCACGGCCAAGCTGCTCGCCGCCGATCCGGCCGTCCAGCTGGCCAATGCCGTCACGGAGGCCTCCCAGCCGCTCTCCACGGCCGCACAGGCCGGCCGGCCGGCGCTCGCCGAAGCGTCCAAGGCCTATGGCGCGGCGCTCATGAAATGGAACGAGGGCGAGCCCAGCTATCCCGACGCCAACTCCACCTGCCGCCTCACCTACGGCACCGTCAAGAGCTACGAGCCCAAGGACGGCGTGCTCTACAAGTACTACACCACCCTCAAGGGCGTGATGGAGAAAGAGGATCCCGACAACTACGAGTTCCGCGTGCCCGCGAAGCTCAAGGAGATCTACGAAAAGAAAGACTACGGCCAGTACGCCGACCAGAACGGCGAGATGGTGGTCTGCTTCCTGACCAATCTCGACATCACGGGCGGCAACTCCGGCAGCCCGGTGATGGACGCCGACGGCAACCTCATCGGCCTCGCCTTCGACGGCAACTGGGAGGCCATGAGCGGCGACGTCCTCTTCGATCCCGACCTGCAGCGCTGCATCTGCGTGGACATCCGCTACGTCCTGCTGATGCTCGACAAGTACGCCGGCGCCGGCTATCTCCTCAATGAAATGAACCTGGTCAGAGAATAATGATTCGGAAAGAAGACATTTTGCAGGCCCTGCGGGAAGTGCGCCATCCCGCCCGGCAGGACCGCGACATCGTGGAACTGGGGATGGTACAGGACGTGGAGATCGGCGAGCGGAACGTCTCCGTCACGCTCGCTTTCCCCAAGCGCCGCGACCCCCTGGCGGATTACCTCATCGGCAGCGCCCGGGCGGCGCTCGTCCGCCATCTGCCTTCCGATGTGAGCTCCGAGGTCAAGACCGTCGTGGCCGAAGACGACAAGCCGAAGAGAAAGAACCTGGAGCTCGGCCTGGAGCAGCTCGCCGAGGTCCGGCACATCATCGGCATCGCGTCCGGCAAGGGCGGCGTCGGGAAATCCACCGTCGCCGTGAACCTTTCCTGCGCGCTGGCGCGGCTCGGATACAAGGTCGGCCTTGCGGACGCCGACGTGTACGGTCCTTCCGTGCCCGTGATGACGGGTACGGAGGGGATCGTGCCCGAAGCGGAGATGGGAGAAGAGGAGGGCAAGGAACTCTTCATCCCCCTGGAGAAATTCGGCGTCAAATGGATGTCCATCGGCTATTTCGCGGAGCGGGGACAGGCCCTCATCTGGCGCGGTCCCATGGCATGCAGCGCCCTCAAGCAGATGATCCTCCAGGTCAAGTGGGGTCCGCTCGACTTCCTGCTGGTGGACATGCCCCCGGGCACGGGCGACATCCACATCAGCCTCGTGCAGGACATCCCCGTGGAGGGGGCCCTGATCGTGACGACACCGCAGACCGTGGCGCTCGCCGACGTGGAGAAAGGGGCCAACATGTTCCGCAACGAGAACATCAACCGGCCCATCTTCGGCCTGGTCGAGAACATGGCCTGGTTCACGCCGGAGGAGCATCCCGACGAGAAATACTACATCTTCGGCCGCGACGGCGGCGCGCAGATGGCGGCGGAGCTCGGCATCGAGCTGCTCGGCCGCATCCCCCTCGTGCAGAGCATCCGCGAGAGCGGCGACGCCGGAGAGCCCGCCGCGCTGGGCAGCCGCCCGGACGGCCTCGCCTTCGTCGAGCTCGCCGGCCGCCTGGCAGAAAAGCTCGGATAGCACGCCATGGAAGTTCGCGCGAAAAAGGCGTTGGGTCAGCATTTCCTGACCGATCAATCGATCGCGAAAGCCATCGTCGACGCGCTGTCGGTGGCAGCTTCTGCCCCGCAGGACTTCGCTTCGCTCATCCCTCCCACGCCTGACGGCGCGGGCCCCTCCCGTTCACGAGACCACGGGCGGCCACGGTCCTGCGGGACAGAACTGCCACCAGACAGCGTCCGCGACGTTTTGGAAATCGGTCCGGGGATGGGGGTGCTGACGCAGTATCTGCTGCAGCGCGAAGACATCGACCTGAAGCTGGTGGAGCTGGACGGAGAGTCCGTGGACTACCTGCTCACCCACTTCCCGGGCATGCAGGGCCGGCTCTACCAGGCCGACTACCTGCACCTCGACATCCACAAGCTGTTCCCCGGCCCCTACCGCGTGATCGGCAACTTCCCCTACAACATCTCCTCGCAGATCTTCTTCAAGATCCTGGAAGACAAGGACCGCATCCCGGAAGTCGTCTGCATGATCCAGAAAGAGGTCGCGGAGCGCATCGCCGAGGGGCCCGGCAGCAAGACCTACGGCATCCTCTCGGTGCTGCTCCAGGCGTGGTACGACATCGATTACGTGATGAGCGTGGGCTCCGGCGCCTTCTCGCCGCCGCCCAAGGTGCAGTCGGCCGTGATCCGCCTGCGGCGCAACGCCCGCACGGAACTCGGCTGCGACGCGAAGCTCTTCAAGACCGTGGTGAAAACCGCCTTCAACCAGCGGCGCAAGACGCTGCGCAATGCGCTCAAGCCCCTCCTTCCGCCGGACTTCGACACGTCCGACCCCGTCTTCGACCTGCGCGCCGAGCGCCTAAGCGTCGACGACTTCGTCGCGCTTACGCGTAAACTGGATCGCTAGCGCGCCGAGCGCGGCGAGAATGAGCAGGATGGAGGTGGCGCGGGAGATGGCCTCGCCGCGCCGGTAGGACGGCGGATCGAAGCGCATCACGAGCGTGTGCTCGCCGGCGGGGACCTGCGCCGCGCGCAGCAGCGTACCTTCCAGCCCGATGGGCAGTACCTCGCCCGTGTCCTCCACCGTAAGCGTCCATCCCACAGGGTAATACACCTCGCTGAACACCATCCGCGCGGCCTCCGGGCTCGTGTAGCGGTAGCGAAGCTCGTTGGGGGCATACGAGATTAATTCGACGGAGGAGGCAGCCGCCGCTGCTCCGCTATCGGGCTGCGCAGCGGCACTGCCGCCCTCCGTCTGTGTATCTGCAAACCAGGCATTGCCCTTGGCGTGCGGATAGCGGAGCGGCGGGTATTCGCCGTCCAGGATGATGTAGCGGCAGTTGAGCGAGGCCAGGCCCGGGAGGTACAGCGACGCCAGGGCGTTCTCCGCATCGGAGATCGTCTCCACGGCGGAAAGCGTGCTGTAGAGCTGGTTGATCTCGCCCGTCAGCGTGCTCTCGATAAACTCCTGGTAGCGCTGGAGCTTCGCGGGGGAATAACCGCCGATGTTCTTGTGCCAGTAGGACGGATGGGAGTCGTTGAAAACATTGACCGACAGGTCGATCACGCGGTACGACGGGTCCGTGTCCTTGAGGATCTCCGCGTCTGCGGGACGCTGCGCGAACTGGTTCTGGAAGGCGCGCGGCGAGATGAAATCATCGTCGCCGAGGTAGCGTCTGCCCACGGTGCCGAGGTCCAGCAGGACGAGCACCGACAGCACCGCGCAGGTGACCAGCTTCCGGGAGGCCGGTTTCGCCGCGGCGGTGCCCCACCAGACCAGCAGGAAAGCGGCGCCGATCAGCAGGAGCGAACGCAGCGCATCCATCACGAGGAGATAGCGCCGGTCGGCCGCGAGGGCTTCGACGAGCACGTCCGGCTGGCCGGCGTCCACGCTGCCGCTGAACGTCCCGGCGATGCCGGGCAGCAGGATGCACAGCAGGCAGAAACCGCCGGTGACCGCCGCCGCGATCCAGCCCTTCTGGCGGAAACGCGCCGCCGCATCGGGATCCCGCAGGATGCGGTCCAGGACCAGGAAGCCCAGCATCGGCAGGGTGAACTGCAAGACCACGAGCGCCATCGACACCGTGCGGAACTTGTTGTACAGCGGCGCAACGTTGTAGAAAAACTTCGTGAAAGCGAGGAAGTGGCTGCCCAGGGCGAGCAGCACCGCGAGCACGGTCCCCGCCACGAGCCACCATTTCTCCTTGCCCCTGTACAGATACAGCCCCAGCACGAAGAGGAACAGCGTCACGGCGCCCATGTACATGGGGCCGGCGGTGAAGGGCTGCGGGCCCCAGTAGAGCGGCAGGTTGCGCGAGACTTCGCGCAGGTTCGGCTGGCCGGCCTGCCTGAGCAGCTCGTAGGTCTCGGAATGCCTGGGGTTGACCGCCCCGGCGGAGGAGCCGCCGTTGAAGTTGGGGATCAGCAGGTTCGGGAGTTCTTCCCAGCCGTAGGACCAGGCCGTGGCGTAGTCGATGTCCAGGCCCCTGGCGCCTTCGCCGCCTTCCGAGGCGGCCGTGCTGCCGCCGCGCATGGAGTACGGGGTGTATTCCATCGTCGGGAGGAGCTTGGTGGCGTTGGTCGCGATGCCGGCGACGCCCAGCACGATCAGCAGCGCGGAAGCGGTGAAGAAACGGCCCCAGAGGCGCCGTTTCCAGATCGAGACGACCAGGACGATGACGTAAATGAGGATCAGCAGGGCCAGGTAGTAGGTGATCTGCGGGTGGTTGGCCTTGACCTGGAAGCTCATCGCCAGGCCGAAGAGCGCTGCGCCAAGGATCGTCCCCGGAAGCCAGCGGGCGGCCGGCGCGGCAGCTGCCCCCGCTCCGCTATCGCTTCGCGACCCTGCCCGGGTGAACGGCTGCGCGGGGGCACTGCCGCGACCGAGGGCGCGGTTGTACGTATAGATCAGTGCCGCGAGGACCCAGGGCAGGAAGGCGAGGGCCTGCATCTTGGTGTTGTGGCCCACCTGGATGATCTGCAGATTGTAGGCACAGAAGGTCACGGCGATGGCGCCGCCGACGGCCAGCAGGGGCTGGATCCCGAGGGCGAGCATCAGCAGCCAGGCGCCGAGCAGGGAGATGAACAGATAGGTCGCCGGGCGGCGGCCCAGCAGCAGGAAATCATAGATCTTCTGTGTCCAGTCGCCCCGCGTGGAGGCGTGGATCGTGGCGGTCGGCATGCCGCCGAACATCGACTCCGTCCAGGCGGTCGGATCGTCGGGATGCGCGGCGTTCCACTGCATCATCTCGCGCGACATTCCCTGCCAGCCCGAGATGTCGCTCTGGTTGACAATCTTGCCGCTGAGCACCTGGGGCACATAGGCGTAGGAGAGGAGGAGCAGGCCGACCACGATGCCGGCGTACAGGAGTATCTTCTTTTTCATGGCAGTATCTGTGTAAGCTGCGCCGTGAGGGCGCGACGGGTGTATTTCCCGATATCGGCCGTCGGCGGATGCGGGGCGTCCAGGAAGGCCAGGAGTGCCTCCTGCCCGTCCCAGTCGAACATCTCCCCGGCGCCGGCATCGCGCAGGATCCGGGCCGCGGCGCCTTCCGGCTCGCCGATGCCGAGCACCGGTCGCCGGGCCGCGAGGTATTCGAAGATCTTGCCGGGCAGGACCTTGGCGTATTCCGGCTCACGCCGGAGCGGCAGCAGCAGGATGTCGGCGGCACGCTGTTCGCGGACGGTCTCGTCGTGGGGGAGGTAGCCCAGGAGCACGAGCCGGTCGCCCAGGCCGCGTGCGCGGATGGCCTCCGTGACGGCCGCGTCCACCTTGCCCGCCAGGCGGATCTCCAGCCGCCCGCGGAACGCCGGATCGGCCTCGCAGCGCTGCGCGAGGGCGTCCCAGAGGTTCAGCGGATTGCCGTCGGCGGCAAATAAACCGGTGTGCACCAAACGGAATGGCGGGACGGCAGCTGCCGCTGCTCCGCTATCGGGCTTCGCTTCGCTCTCGCCCGACCCTACCGGAAAATCCTCTTCGTCGAAGCCGTTGGTGATGAGCACCACGGGGGTCTTGGTCTTCGCCTGGAAATCGTCCCGGACCGGCGGGCTGACGCTGATCACGGTGTCGGCCTCGTCCAGCACGGACTGCTCCAGGCGGCGGTGCCGGCGGTCGGCGGCGGGGCCCAGGCCGAGATGCTTGTAGTAGAACATCTCCGTCCACGGATCCCGGAAATCCGCGATCCAATGCAGCCCAAGGGCTCTTTTGAGCCCGCGGCCGATGAGGTGCACGGAGTGCGGCGGCCCCGTGGTCACGACGGCGTCCACGGGATGCTCCGCGAGGTATTTCTTCAGGAAACGCAGCGACGGACGCACCCAGCCGATGCGCGGATCGGGCACGAAACAATTGCCCCGGATCCACAGCGACAGGCGCTGCTTCCAGTTCTTCTTCTGCGCGTTGACGGGATTGACCTCCTGCTGCTCCTTTTTGCCGCCGGTCAGGCGGCGGTACAGGGCATACGGCTCCAGGATGCGCGTCTTGACGACCTCCGCACAGGCGGGAACGTCCTTCAGGAGACTCTCGTCGCGCGCCAGCTGCTCCGGATTCTCCGGGGTATAGATGACGGGCTGCCAGCCCCGGGCGGGAAGGTATTTGCTGAACTTCACCCAACGCTGCACACCCGAACCTCCGGTCGGGGGCCAGTAATAGGTGATGATCAGCAAGCGTTTCATGGCACACAAAGATAGCCAATTAAGGGCAAAAAAGTTGGAAAACAAAGTTTTTATTGTAACTTTGCCATCCCGAACAACCCGGAGATCCAAGTTTGGAGACCGAAGCGAAGGACTGGAGAGGTGGGTGAGTGGCTGAAACCACCGGTTTGCTAAACCGACGTACGCCTCAAGCGTACCACGAGTTCGAATCTCGTCCTCTCCGCTGAAATGCCTTGCAGAACACTCTGCAGGGCATTTTTAGTAAAAAGTGGCCCAAAAAATGTCCCATTTTTGCCGAAAATGTATCAAAAAAAGTTGCTCGCAGACGGGTGACTTTCGGCGAAGGATTTCGACAAGAACAGCTCGGGGCTTACCGTTGGTTTGAAGAGATTACAGAATAATCTCCATCCGCTTCATTTTCTAGAAGAGGCTTCAGCAGTTCTCTTAACTCATCGAAAGTTTGACATTCGCATAGTTGAACACCAGATTCTCCCCACCATCCTTTGAAATTCCTTTTCAGATAACCCTCAATGCTTCTTCGAGGGAACTCGGATAAAAGCGTTCCATCAAAAATGGTTCTATGCACTGTAATATGCTCATGAACAGCAGTGATGAAATCTGACCATGAAGTATAGACCGTTTCTCGTGGGGCTATATCAATTACTTCGAACTGATTATACCAGCGTGTCCGGTTTGCGAAAGCCTTCTTCATTAGCTCAACTGCTGCCGCATCTGATTTTGGGGCACTATATCCAAATATTGTAAGTACAGAAGCCTCATCCAATGTAAGCGTCAGCACTTCCCATGCTTTCCGTATGTATTCAGAAGACGTGTAATCCTTGTTTCTAACTGGATATAACAACGGAGTCTGAATCAATTCTCCGCCACAATCACAGCATCGTCCAAAATCCATTCTCTGCGGTTTATTGCATCGCTCACAATACGCAACGTTTACATTACCATGCAGAAAAACGAGTTCGGGTAAATCATTTGTTAGTCGATAGCATCTTGCATACGCTTGGATAAGCAAAGAGTCCCAATTAAACGTGAATATCCAATCTTTTTTTCGCAGCGACAGAATCAAATAATCATATGCTGTCGGTTTATCCGGAATCTCCAATGAACTATAGAAGTCGAATATGCGTTTCTCCATCTTACATTTTCCGGAGCATACCCACCCAGTTTTCGAGGTCTGAATCATAGACTTTCAAACTGAAAGCACATTCAGAATCCAGACATCCCGTTCGCTCGCAAAAAGAAGAAAACGCGAGTAGAATGGC
>JAAYCA010000067.1 GCA_012744435.1 Bacteroidales bacterium | reverse complement strand
GCGGCCGGTGCACAGGCAGCCAGCGCAGTTGCGCCGACAGCCAACCCTGTAGCGCGCAAGAAGTCGCGCCGGCTCACACGTCTTCCGTTGGATGACATTGAGTCGCTCCTTTCATGATGATGAAAATATTTTGAGAACGGTGGGTGTGAATCTAACGAACTCTACAAGATGCCGACGAACTTGACGGGTTACAACACCTGACCGCTTCACCAGTAGAGCAGGCTCTGAGAGGAATCCGCAGGAAGGTCTGCTCATTTCCGGTCGTCTTCGACCAAGCAGATATTGCCTGCCGCGGATACAACGACTCTGTTGGATACGCACATGGAGTATAGCGTCGGTTCCGAGGCACATTATAGCCGGTGTGGGGAGGGTCTGACAAACGCGAAAAATCTGACCCGGCTGAGCGGCTAGAGTGGGGAAGGATTCCGTTTAAGTTCCGGAAAGGAAAGGCGCCCATCCCGCAGGATGAGCGCCTTGACAGAATCGACTGTCGAACGGCTATGTAACGACTGTCGGACTACTGGCCGTCAGTGACCCACCAGTCTTCGATGTTACGCAGAAGACCGTTGGTGGTGATGATGTGGCTGGCGTTCTGGACGCGGTTGTTGATGGCAGCCAGGCGCAGAGGCCAGTAGAGCGGGACGATCGGCATCTCGTCGATGAAGACCATCTGGAACTCGTCGTAGATGGCCTTGCGAGCTTCGGTGTCAGCCGTGTTGGCGCCTTCTTCCAGAAGCTCATCCAACTCGGGGATGCTGATCGTGCCGTAGTTGTACTGCCCGCCAGTCTGGAACTGCGAGCGGACGTCCGGGTCGAGGAGGCCGCCCCAGCCGATGAGCGCCAGGTCGAACTCGCCGTCCTTGGAGCGCTGGATCAGGGTGGGGAAGTCCATCTTCTCGATGCCAATCTTGATGCCCAGTTCACTCAGGTTGGCCTGGATGATGTCGGCGGAAAGTTCGCGTTCCTTGTTGCCGATGGGCACGATGATGGTCATCTCGTAGTCGGGATCCCAGCCGGCTTCGTCCAGGAGTTCCTTGGCCTTTTCGGGGTCATAGGGGAAGAGACCTTCGACCTCAGGGTTGTAGTAGTAGGTCACCGGCACGATGGCCCCGTTGCCGACGACGCCTTGACCCTTGAACAGGGAGTCGACGATCTGCTGGCGGTTGATGCCGTAGGTGAGCGCCTGGCGCAGCCGCTTGTCGCCCCAGACTGAGCCGGGGGCCATGTTGATCAGCGCGTACTGGTAGCCGTTGTCCTGGTAGCTGGTGGCGGTGACGTTGGACAGAGCCTGCACGCGCTCCCAGTCGTCCAGGGGGATGTCGCCGATGCCGCCAGCCGCTGCGATGTCTACCTCGCCCTTTTCGAGCTGGGCGACCATGGTGGCGGGGGTGACGATGGAGATGATCACCTTGTCCAGGTGCGGCTTGCCGCGGTAGTAGTCGTCGTTGCGCTCCAGCTCAATGAACTGGTCGGTCTCATAGCGCACGAACTTGAACGGGCCGGAAGCGACCGTCGGGTTCAGCCAGAACTCGTGCTTGTCGAAATCGGCAGGGGCCACGTCTTCCATCACGTGCTTGGGGAAGATCCAGACCTGGTTGCCGAGCTGCTCGAGCAGGGCCAGCGGGTCAATCGGGTTCTTGGCGATGAACTTGATGGTGTGGTCGTCGATCACCTCGATGCCTTCGACGGTCTCCACGCCTTCGGGACGCTTGCTGCCCTCGAGGCCCTTGAGGAAGGAGATGTTGGCGCCGCGGTTGGTGACGATCTCAGGGTGGCTGATGGCCCACACCGTGTACTCGACATCGGCCGCAGTGATAGGCGTGCCGTCGTGCCATTTGGCGTCCGGGTTCAGGTGGAAGGTGAACTCGGTGTTGTCCTCATTGATCTCCCAGCTATCCGCCAGGCGAGGAGCGAACTCCACGTTGTCATTGAAGCGGGTGAGGGAATGGAAGAGGATGTCGACTACGAACTGGCCGTAGCTGGAGTCCGCATTAAGAGGATTGAAGCCGTTAGGCGGGCTCCACATGGCGATGTTGACCTGGCCGCCTTCCACGATTTCGCCGGTCGCCGCTTCTTCTTCCGCCTCGGGCGTAGCCAACTGCGGCGCTACGATCTCGGCGGCGCGCGTGGCGGTCGGCATAGCCGCAGGCGCTGCCGGGGCTGCGCCGCCGCCGCATGCAGCCAACAACGCAGCCAGCATGACCAGCACGAGGGCCAGGTTGACCGTCTTGAGTGAGAACTTTGAGATCATGTGTGTCTCCTTACGGGTTGATTGAAGAACAATGGTTTCGATACTACGATACCATGTGTTGAACAAAACGCGAACATATGGCGGAAGCTACTGGCCGTCCGTGACCCACCAGTCCTCGATGTTACGCAGAAGACCGTTGGTGGTGATGATGTGGCTGGCGTTCTGGACGCGGTTGTTGATGGCGGCCAGGCGCAGAGGCCAGTAGAGCGGGATGATCGGCATCTCGTCGATGAAGACCATCTGGAACTCGTCGTAGATGGC
>JAAYCA010000066.1 GCA_012744435.1 Bacteroidales bacterium | reverse complement strand
TGGGGCGCTGCGTGCTGGAGCGTTTACGATCCGCTCCTGAACAGATATGTCGTTTTGTTTGCTTCGACGACAGACTGAGTCTCAGGGGAGACCTGATAGCCCCGAGAGCGGCAGGAATGTGACGGCAGCGCGGATATTCCCTTTTTATTAATCCATGTTTTTTCATTATATTCGCGAAGGACCAGTCCTGACATGATAACACAACCCATCAACGAGATAGAATCAAAAAGAAGTAATCGTTTATACACAACCCGCTGATTATGTTTTGCGAACAATGCGGCGCACCCCTGCCGGAAGGCGCCAGATTCTGTGAAAACTGCGGTGCCCCGGTCGCTGCGGCAGAGTCCCCCGTTGCGGCACCGGAGCCTAAGCCTCAGCCCAAGCCCGAACCACAGCCGAAACCACAAGCTCAACCCAAGCCCCAACCAGAGCCAAAACCGCAGCCGAAACCGCAGCCAGAGCCGAGGGCAACCCCTTCTCCCGCCCCGTCGAAGCCCTCTTCGAAGCGCATCGTGACCGGAAGCATCATCCTGGTACTCATTATCCTCGCTGCCATCTTCGTGATTATCAAACTGTAAGAAACCATGATGAGAACTCCAGCGGCCAAACTCCTCGCCTGGGCCTTATGCCTGGCGCTATCCCTCCCTTCCCTTGCCGCGGAAGGCAATCCCTGGAAGCTCCTCGAGACCACCGCCTACGGTACGGGCGGCTCCTGGGAGAACGGACAGACGGTACGAATCGACCGGTCCTTCAAGTCAGGGACATTCTCCTACGAACGGAAGGTAACGGCGGGGCAGTCGCTCTCCGTTTTCTCTTCCAAGGGGGTCTTCTCCGCCTTGAAAGCGGAATACGCCCCGGGCGAGACCGTCTCGGTGACGGTATCCGTGTCGGCGTCGGGCAGCGAGCAGGCTGCCCCGGAACAGGTTTACGGACGCGTAACCCTCCTGCCGGGGGATCCGGGATGGACCCGGGCCAATTGGGCATCGCAGAAGATTGCCGCCGCAGGCACGGTGGCAGGGCAGCTCACCAACTCCGGAGGCTCCTTCCTGGTCACCCCGGGGGGCTTCGACGAGCTGACCCTCTCCGGGACAATCCCCACTTCCGGCAACAGGATGGCCATCGTCTTCTCCTGCAACGGGATGGATGTTCTCCATCTGTACGGCCGGGAAGGCGCAGCGCAGGAGACGGCCGCGGCGGAAGCCCCGGCCCGGAAGGTGGAGGATGCAGACAAGACGACCGGGTCGGCCGAATCGACGGAAACGGTAGAGACAGAAGAGAAGGCTAAAGAAGAGCCCGTACGCGAAAAGAAGGTACGGGAGAAAAAAACCCTGGAGATAAAGCCGGTGGCTCCCAGGGTCAAGCTTCTGCTGCTGGGCGTGCTGTTGCTGGCGGCTATCTTCGACCTCCTTTACATGTTCAGCAAGCCCAAAGAATAGGGATGGCGGCTACTGGGCCGGCACCACGTAAATCTCTACGCGACGGTTCTTGGCCCGCCCCTCTTCGGTGCTGTTGTCGGCCACAGGCACATTGAAGGAGAGTCCTTCCGCCGTGATCCGGTCAGCAGCTATTCCTTTCTCCTGCAGATATTTGGCAACCTCATTTGCCCGCTGGGTGGACTTGGCCTGGTTCACTTCCGCCGTGCCCACGATGTCCGTATGGCCATACACGCGGATACGGCTGTCGGGCATGTCGGAGATACCCTGGACCAGACGGCTCAGCTGCGTCTTTGCCTCATCACTCAACTCGGACTGATTGAACTCGAAGAGGATACCGCTGTCGAAAGTGACTTTTAGCGCGGCGGAGCCGTCCGCTTCCGTGACGGGCTCTACCGTTGCCCCCTTCAGGTCGGACAAGGCACTGACTTTCTTGTTGATCTTACCCTCGGCCAGTCTTTGCTTGAGGGTGGCGCAGCCTGTAAGCATCAAGCCGCACATCAGGAAAAGTACGAGTTTTTTCATCATTTACGCAATCATGTGTCTTACAAAGATATTCAATAATTTGAAATTAATGGCTATCCTCGACTGACCAAAATGCCAATGACATGAAAAACCGGACGAAGTCTCCGTGAGCGCGGATGTTCCGGATACTTCCCCGTGCAATCACATAAAAGGCGCCTCCGGAATCCCGGAGGCGCCTTGGGGTGCGATATGGGGCTCGAACCCATGACACCCAGAACCACAATCTGGTGCTCTACCAACTGAACTAATCGCACCGTATTCAGAAGGAGCCACAAAGGTACGAAAATATTTTTTCCATGCAAGTAGAGAAGACAGAAAAAATGCTTATCTTTGTGAGAATTCGACCAAACTACAATTTATGGCAAAAGAGATAAAGTTTTCCCTTGTTTACAGGGACATGTGGCAGTCCTCCGGCAAGTATCAGCCGCGAGTGGACCAGTTGGTGCGTGTGGCGCCGGCCATTGTTGATATGGGATGTTTCGACCGCGTGGAGACCAACGGCGGCGCCTTCGAGCAGGTGAACCTGCTGTATGGCGAGAATCCGAACGTCTCCGTACGCAAATGGACGGCTCCCTTCCACAAGGCGGGCATCCAGACCCATATGCTGGAGCGCGGCCTCAACGGCATCCGCATGTTTCCCGTTCCCGCTGACGTGCGAGAACTCATGTTCAAAGTCAAGAAGAAGCAGGGTACGGACATCGCCCGCTCCTTCTGCGGCCTCAACGATCACCGCAACCTCAAGCTTTCCGTCGAATATGCGAAGAAAGCCGGCATGATCTCGCAGGCGGCCCTTTCCATCACGCACTCTCCCGTTCACACGGTGGACTATTATCTCAAGCTCGTGGAGAAGCTCGTGGAGTACGGCACCGACGAGATCTGCCTCAAGGACATGGCCGGTGTCGGCCGTCCCACGGAGCTCGGTCAGCTCGTTGCCGGCATCAAGAAGAACCACCCGCACATCAAGGTCCAGTACCACGGCCACTCCGGCCCGGGTTTCTCCCCCGCCTCGATGCTGGAGGTCGCCCGTGCCGGCGCCGACTACATTGACACGGCCGTAGAGCCCCTTGCCTGGGGCAAGGTCCACCCGGACGTGATCACCATCCAGAAGATGATGAAGGCCGACGGTTTCCTGGTGAAGGATATCAACATGGACGCCTACATGGAAGTCCGCCGCCTGACGCAGGAGTTCATCGACGACTTCCTCGGCTATTGGATCAACCCGACCAACTCCCAGATGACCTCCCTGCTGGTCGGTTGCGGCCTGCCGGGCGGCATGATGGGCTCGATGATGGCCGACCTGACCGGCTTCAAGGCGGCAATCAACGCCTCCGAGCGCGCCACCGGCAAGCCGGAGAGCAGTCTCGATTCCCTGATGGTCCAGCTCTTCAACGAAGTCGAATACGTGTGGCCGCGCCTGGGCTACCCGCCCCTCGTGACCCCGTTCAGCCAGTATGTCAAGAACACGGCTCTGATGAACCTTCTCGCCATGGCGCAGGACAAGCCCCGTTTCTCCACCATCGACAAGGACACCTGGGGCATGATCCTCGGCAAAATGGGCAAACTCCCCGGCGAACTCGCCCCGGAGATCGTGGCCATCGCCAAGGAAAAGGGCATGGAATTCTACGACGGCAACCCGCAGGACATGTATCCCGACGAGCTTCCGAAGTATCGTGAGATGATGAAGGAAGAAGGCTGGGACTTCGGCGAGGACGACGAAGAGCTCTTCAATATGGCCATGTTCGAGCGCCAGTACCGCGACTACCGCAGCGGAATCGCCAAGGAGCGTTTCAACAAGGATCTCGAAGCCTTCCGCGAAAAAGCCGGTGCCCCGATCGTGGTGAAGCGCCCGGTCGTGGAGATGCCCGAATTCGATCTGGACGCCCTCCTGGCCAAGTATCCCAAGGCCACGCCCGTCCAGGCGCCCGCCAAGGGTCAGATGCTCTGGCAGGTCGATGTGGACGGCCCTTCCACCGCTCCCGCCACGGGGACGAAAGTCGCCGCGGGCAAGCCTTGCGGCTATGTCCAGGCCTGGTACGGCATGGAAGAGCTCCTGCCGGCCGTGAACGGACAGGTCGTCGCCGTCACCGCCCCGCAGGGCAAGACCGTGGAGAAAGGCGAGATCGTCGCGCTCATCCAGTAACATTCAGCCATACTGAAAAGACCTCCCGGGCTCACTCGGGAGGTTTTTTGTGTCGCCGGGCGAAGAAAGTGGAAAAAAATGGAAGAAGTTGGAAGAAAGTGGAAAATTTTTTCTATCTTTGTCCCTTGCGTATAAGAATTGATTTTGATGGTCACTTTCATCGGCGAATACACATCCCGGGTGGACGACAAAGGAAGGCTGGTCCTTCCCGCGCCGCTCAAGGGTGCGATGCCTCCTGGAAGCGATATGAGGTTCGTCATCAAGAAAGACCTTTTCGAGCCTTGCCTGGAGATGTACTCCTTCGAAGAGTGGGAGCGCCAGTCCGGCAAGGTCAAAGACAGCCTCGACCTCACCTTCAACCGTCAGCACGCAACGTTCTGGAGAGAATACATGCGGGACCGGGACATCGTGGAGCCGGACGCCAAGTTCGGCCGCATCTCGATCAGCCGCAAGCTCCTTGATTCCATTGGTGTGAACAAAGAAGTGGTTTTCTCCGGCAATGATTTCAAGATTGAGATCTGGGCCAGGGAGCGGTTCGAGGCGTCCAGACTCTCGAACGAAGAATTCATTGCCATCGCGGAAAGCCTCTCGAAAAAGTAGAGGTCCGCGCATGTCAGAATACCACAATCCCGTACTCCTGAATCCCAGCATCGACGCACTCGTCCTCAACCCGGACGGGTTCTATGCCGATGCCACCTTCGGCGGAGGCGGGCACAGCCGCGGAATCCTCTCCAGGCTCTCCCCGAAGGGTCGCCTGATGGCCTTCGACCGCGATGCGGATGCCCTGGCCCAGGCCCCGGACGACTCCCGCTTCATTCTTATACACAACAATTTCCGTTTCATCCATAATTACACCCTCCTCCATGCGGCAGGAAGGCTTGACGGAATTCTCGCCGACCTGGGCGTGAGTTCCCACCAATTCGACACGGCGGGCAGAGGCTTCTCTTTCCGCTTCCCCCAGGCTCCGCTTGACATGCGAATGAACGTGCAGGGCAACAAGACCGCGGCCGACATCGTCAATTCTTATACGCAAGAAGAATTGGAAAAGATTTTCCGGCTCTACGGAGAACTCGACAACGCCCGCCGTCTCGCGCAGCTGATCGCTGCCGCCCGGCTCAACGCGCCGATTCTCACCACGGACGACCTCGACCATGCCGTCGCGGCCGCCCTGCCCTCATTCGCTCAACATAAGTACCTCGCCAAGGTCTATCAGGCCCTGCGCATCGAGGTCAACGAAGAGATGCGCGCGCTGGAGAAATTCCTCTCCGGCGCCGCTGCATCCCTCAAGAGCGGCGGCCGTCTGGCCGTCATCACCTACCACTCCCTCGAGGACCGCATGGTGAAGAACTTCATCCGCAGCGGCAACATCGAAGGAAAGGAGGAAAAGGACCCCTTCGGGCAAAGCAGCGCGCCCCTGAAGGCGGTGGACCGCAAGCCGATCCTGCCCGACGAGGCGGAGATCGCAGCCAACACCCGCGCGCGCAGCGCCAAACTCAGAATCGCCGAGAAGATATGAAGACCTGGAAGATAGCGGACATCGGGCTGTTCTTCAAGAACAGCTTCCTGGCGATCCTGAAGGGGGAGTTCCTGCTCCGCCTCAACATCGGGCGCTACTTTATCCACATCGCCTACACCTTCCTCCTGTTCGGCCTCATTATCTGGTTCAGCCTGATGATCGAGACCACGATGAGCAAGGTCGAGAAGAACAAGGCGGTGCTGAAAGAACTCGAGATCGTGCATTCGCAAAAGGTCTTCGAGGTTGTAGACGTGAGCCGGCGCTCCAGCGTGGAGCAGATGCTCGGCGAGATGGGATCCAAGGTCAAAGAGGCTGACAAGCCTGCAACGGTCGTAAAGAGATGAGCATGGAACCGACAGTGAAAACAGCCAGGAAGCGTGACAGGATCGGCGTGATCCTGTACCTGCTCTATGTCGTGCTGCTGGTCGCCGCGACCGTCCTCATCCTGCGTCTGGTGTTTATCCAGGCCTTCTGGCGGCCGGAGCCCAAGATCGCCGACGCCCTCACCCCGTCCAACACGGTCAGTTTCATCGAGCCCGACCGCGGCGACATTCTCGACGCGGAAGGACGTCTGCTTGCCATCTCCTGCCCCACCTACCAGTTCTATATGGACTGCACCGTGCTCAAAGAGACCAATACCCCGGCCCAGGAGCAGGCCTGGCTCGCCAAGGCGCAGGACCTTGCCGCCGGGCTCGCCGTCGAATTCCCGGACAAGAGTGCGGACGATTACTACAAGCTCATCCGGGACAGCCGCTCCGCCGGCAAGAAGTACGTCAGGATCGGCAATCCCGTGGACCGCAATGCCTACAACCGCATCATCGCCCTGCCGCTCTTCCGCGAAGGACGGTACCGCAGCGGCATGATCGTAGAACAGGAGCAGATCCGCCAGTACCCCTACGGCAAACTCGCCCGCCGCACCATCGGCTTTGTCCGCAACAACAAATCCCAGGTCACCAACACCCACATCGGTCTCGAAGGCAAATTCGACTATGTCCTCCACGGCCAGGAAGGCAAGGAGTGGATGCGCGTGACCGACTACGGCCGCGTGCGCAACAGCGACAGCACGTACGTCCGCGCCGTGGACGGCAACGACCTGCGCATTACCCTCAACATCGATTACCAGGACATCGCCGACAAGGCGCTCCGCGCCGAAATAACGGAAGAACCCGATCTCGAGGGCGCCTGCCTGGTCCTGATGGAAGTGGGCACCGGCGCCATCCGCGCCATGGTCAATCTCGTCCGCGAGGACGGCGACGGCCCTTTCGAAGAGATCCAGAACCTCGCGATCGGACGCAAGGGCGAGCCCGGCTCGGTCTTCAAGACCGTGACGCTGATGTCCGTACTCAACGACGGCTACATCAAGAGTCTCGATGAGACCCTGCCCGCCACCAACGGCAATGTGGCCGGCACCAGCATCCGCGACGCGCACATCCCCGACTACGTCCGGCAGCACCACACCAACAAGATCTCGATCCTGGACGGTTTCAAGATTTCGTCCAACTACGTATTCGCGACCCTTGCGGTCAAGAACTACGGTATCGACAAGTCCAAGGGCCGTGGAAAGGGGCTCGAGAAAACGGAGCGTTTCCTGCAGAATATCTACAACTACAAGCTCGGCGAGGCTTTCGCCTTCGATCTGGACGGTCTCCAGGCACCGACCATTCCCAACCCGTCCACCCGATACTGGACCGATACCGATCTCGGTTCGATCGGTTTCGGATACAGCACGGAAGAGACGCCCCTGCATATCCTCACCTTCTACAACGCCATCGCCAACAAAGGCCGGATGATGAAGCCCTACCTTGTCGAGAACATCGAAAAGGACGGCGTCGTCACAGAACGGCGCGGTCCCGGCGTCCTCAATGCCGCCATCTGTTCGAAGGCCGTGGCGGACACGATCACACGCGCCCTCAAGGCCGTGACCGAAGACGGCACCGCCAAACGGCTCAAGGATGCCAAATGTGCCGTGGCCGGCAAAACCGGCACCTCTTTCGGCACTTTCCCCAACGGACAGTACCAGGATGCCAGCGGGCGCCGCAAATACCAGGGCACCTTCGTCGGCTTTTTCCCGGCGGACCAGCCGCAGTACAGCATCATCTGCGTGGTGTACTCCAAGCCCACGAACAGACAGTTCCAGGGCGGCGGCATCCCGGCCCGCGCCATCCGTACCGTCATCGACCAGCTCTATAACATTGACCCCTGCTTCCGCACAGAACTTAAACGAACGACAACAAGATGAAACTCAGTGAAATCATAAAAGACTGCGGTGTCCTCTCCATCCAGGGAAATCCCGACGTGGAGATCACGTCCCTGACCAACGATTCCCGCCGCGTGCAGCCCGGCAGCCTCTTCATCGCCGTGAACGGCTGCGGAAACGACGGCCGCCAATACATCAGCAAAGCTATCGAAGCCGGCGCCGCGGCCGTACTATACGAAGCGCCGGCGTCGCCGGTGCTGCCTGACGGCGAAGGCTCAGCCGCAGCAGGATTCGTGGCGCCGAATCCGGTTCCCGCGCCAGCGGGAAGCGAGGATGGACGCCGAGCCGCAGGCACACCGGGACGCCTGGCGGCAGCAGTGATCGTCGAGGACAGCCGGAAGGCGGTGGCCCTGGCCGCGGACGCCTTCTACGGCCACCCGAGCGGCAAGCTGCAGCTCGTCGGCATCACGGGCACCAACGGCAAGACCACCACGGTCACCCTCCTGTACCACATGTTCCGCCACCTGGGCTACGAATGCGGCCTGCTCTCCACCATCGCCAACTACGTGGGCACCCGCCGCAGCGAGACCGCCAACACCACCTCCGACCCCGTGACCCTCAACGCCCTGCTCGCCGAAATGGTGGACGCCGGCTGCGAATACTGTTTCATGGAGGTCAGCTCCATCGGCGTGGAGCAGCAGCGCATCGCCGGACTGGAATTCCGCGCGGCCATCTTCTCCAACCTTACCCACGACCATCTCGACTACCACGGCAGCTTCGCGGAATACCTCCGTTGCAAGAAATGCTTTTTCGACGGTCTGAGTGCCGGTGCCACGGCCATCATCAACCTCGATGACAAGCACGGCGAAGTCATGGTCCAGAACACCCGCGCCCACGTGGTCGGCTATGCCTGCCGCGCCGCCGCCGACCACACCGCCCGCATTCTCGAGGAGAGTTTCGAAGGGATGCTGCTCAAGATTGACGGCTATGAAGTGTGGACCCGTCTGATCGGCGCGCACAATGCTTACAACCTGCTGGCCATCTACACCACCGCCCTCGTACTGGGCATCCCCGCCGGGGAGGCGCTCGTCGCCCTGTCGCGCCTGGAGAGCGCTCCGGGCCGGCTGGAGACCCTCCGCGGGCCGAAGGGCCTGAGTGTCGTCATCGATTATGCCCATACCCCGGATGCCCTGGAGAACGTCCTGAAAACCCTTCGCGACGTCTCCCCCACCCGGCCCCTGTACTGCCTGTTCGGCTGCGGCGGCGACCGCGACAAGACCAAGCGCCCGGAAATGGGCGCCGTTGCGGGGCGCTTTGCCGACCGCATCTTCCTGACTTCGGACAACAGCCGGACCGAGCGCACCGAAGATATCATCGAAGACATCAAACGCGGGCTCGAACCCGCCGCCATGGCCAGGACGGTCTGCATCAGCGACCGGCGCGAGGCCATCCGTACCGCCCTGTTGCTCGCCCCGAAGGGGACGACCCTGCTGCTCGCGGGAAAGGGCCACGAAACCTATCAGATCCTCGGCACCGTCAAGCACCCCTTCGACGAACGGGAGATCGTCCTGGACACCTTTAAAAACATGGAATCATGCTGAATCACCTTGTAGAATGGCTGCAGAGCCTTGGCCTGGACATTCCCGGAGCCGGTCTTTTCCACTATCTTTCCTTCCGCGCCATGCTCGCGGCCGTGATCGGCATGCTCGTCGCCTTCTTCGCCGGCGGACGTATCATCCGCCGGCTGCAACGTGCGCAGATCGGCGAGGACATCCGCGACCTCGGCCTGGAGGGACAGATGCAGAAAAAGGGCACGCCCACGATGGGCGGCCTGATCATCATCGTGGCCATGCTGTCGTCCGCGCTGCTGGTCTGCCGGCTGGACAGCATCTATACCCTGCTGCTCGTGGTCACCACCCTGTGGTGCGGCGCCATCGGCTTCGCGGACGATTACATCAAGGTGTTCAAGCACAACAAGGAGGGCATGAGCGAACACGGGAAACTCATCCTGCAGTTCGGCCTGGGCCTGTTCATCGCCCTGACCGTCTGCATCAGCCCGGCCATCCCCACCGACCGGCTCGTGACCACGATCCCCTTTGTCAAGGCCCACGAATTCGACTACTCCTGGCTGTCCCCCTTCCACGGGCAGCTGGGCGTGTACTGCTCCTGGGGCATCTATATGATCATGATCATCCTCGTGATCCTGGCCTGCTCCAACGGCACCAACCTCACCGACGGCATGGACGGACTCGCGGCGGGCACCTCCGCCATCGTGGGTGTCGCCCTGGGCATCATCGCCTGGCTGAGCGGCGACGTGCTGGATTCGACCTACCTCAACATCATGTATATCCCCGGAGCCGGCGAAGTGGCCATCTACATGGCCGCTTTCGTGGGAGCGCTGCTGGGATTCCTGTGGTACAACACCTTCCCGGCCCAGGTCTTCATGGGCGACACGGGGAGTCTGACGATCGGCGGGGTGATCGGCGTGAGCGCCGTACTGGTCCGCAAGGAACTCCTGCTGCCCATCCTCTGCGGCATCTTCCTGATGGAGAGCCTGTCGGTCATCATCCAGCGCACCCATTTCAAGCGCACCAAGCGCAAATACGGCGAGGGCCGGCGCGTCTTCCTGATGGCGCCGCTCCACCATCATTACCAGAAACAGGGCATCCCGGAGCCCCGTATCGTAACCCGCTTCTGGATCATCGGGATCATCCTGGCGGTCGGCACATTGGCATTACTGAAGATCAGATAGAAAAGCATGGCAAGGATTGTAGTATTGGGAGGAGCCGAGAGCGGCGTAGGCGCCGCCGTGCTCGCAAAAGTCAAGGGATTCGACGTCTTCCTGTCCGACAGCGGGAAGATCAAGGAAGATTACCTGCAGACCCTGCGGGAGTGGAAAATCCCCTACGAGCAGGGAGGACACAGTCCGGAGTACATCTTGAATGCGGACGAAGTCATCAAGAGTCCGGGCATTCCCGGCGCGGCTCCCCTGGTGAGGGCGCTGCACGCACAGGGTACGCACGTCATCTCCGAAATCGAATTCGCCGCACGCTACGACAGCGCGAAAAAGATCTGCGTGACCGGGTCGAACGGCAAGACCACCACCACGTCCCTGATCTGGCACCTGCTCCGGGAGGCCGGGCTCGACGCCGGGCTGGGCGGCAATATCGGCAAGAGCTACGCCATGCAGGTCGCGACCGAGAAACACGACTACTACGTGTTGGAAATCAGCAGTTTCCAACTGGACGACACCTATGATTTCCGGCCGGACATCGCCATCATCACCAACATCACCCCGGACCATCTCGACCGCTACGACCACAAGGTCGAGAACTACGCCCGTGCGAAATTCCGCATCACCCGCAACCTGCGCCCCGAGGACTGCTTCATTTTCGACTCCGACGACGCCATCACGATCGCCCAGCTCGACCAGATCGTCGTCAAGGCCAAGATGCTGCCGTTCTCCCAGGAGAAAGAGGTCGCACAGGGAGCCTTCCTGCAGGGTGACCGCATCATCGTCCGCTATGAGGACGAGCAGACCGAAATCTTCCTGCAGGACCTCGCGCTCGGCGGCCGGCACAACGTCTACAACTCCATGGCCGCCGCCCTCGCCGCCAAGGCCACCGGCATCAGCGACGAGGTCATCCGCGCCAGCCTGAAATCCTTCGCCCCGATCGAGCACCGGCTGGAGCCCGTGCTGAGCATCCGCGATGTCCTGTACATCAATGACTCCAAGGCCACCAACATCGACTCCGCCTGGTATGCGCTCGAGTGCCAGACCCGGCCGGTCGTATGGATTGTCGGCGGCACCGACAAGGGCAACGACTACAGCGTCCTGGAGAAGCTCGTCCGCGAAAAGGTCAAGGCCATCGTCTGCCTCGGCTTGGACAACACCAAGATCCATGCAGCCTTCGAGGACATCGTCGGGGCCGGAAACATCGTGGATACCTTCTCCGCAGCCGAGGCCGTGCAGGCGTCCGCCCGTTTCGCCCAGAGCGGCGACGTCGTGCTCCTGAGCCCCTGCTGTGCGAGTTTCGACCTGTTCAAGAATTACGAAGACCGCGGCCACCAGTTCAAGGAGGCGGTCAGACACCTGTAAGACCATGGCGAGCGCGAAGAATAAAAATACGTTCTGGACCTTTGCAGACCGCTTCGAAGGAGACAAGGTGGTGTGGATCATCGTGCTCCTGCTGACCCTTTTCTCCATTGTCTGCATGTTTTCTTCTTCGTCCCGGCTGCTTCGCGACGGGATGACCCGGCTCGACCTCGTCAAGAACCAGTTCATCATCGTGCTTGTCGGCCTCGCACTCATCCTTGTCTGCTACAATATCAAGAACATCAACTTCTTCCGCTGGTGCAGCCAGTGGGGCTTCGCCGTGTCTCTGCTGCTGCTGGCCCTGCTCGACGCCCACGTCAACCTCCCCTTCCTCAAGGCGCTCAACATTAACGACGCCTACCGCATCCTGTCCTTCGCGGGCTTCCAGATCCATGTGTTCGAAGTGGTCAAGGTGGCCATGGTGCTCTATCTCGCCTGGGCGATGGACGCCTTGAAGCGCGGCACGCTCAAGGGTCCCCGGAAACTCATCTGGAAGAAAATCCTTTACCTCTACGCCCCCTTCCTGCTCATCTTTGTGATGATCATCCCGGGATCCAACTCCAGCGCCCTCATCATCGGCCTGCTGATGTTCGTGATGATCCTGCTGGGCGGCGGGAACTTGAAAGACATGGTCTTTCTCGCAGCCGCGGGAATCGTTATCCTGGGTATCTGCTTTGCCCTCTTCAGCCTGACAAGGGAGCGGGAGCACCCGCTGTTCGACCGTATCGGCACCGGCATCTCCCGCGTCCTGGAGAAGGAAGACTGGGAGCAGCAGGTCATCGACAACCCCAGGGGGACCATTCCCTACCAGACGGCCCTCGACGCCATACGGCAGCCCTACAGCGCCAAGATCGCCGTCAAGCAGGGCGGCCTGCTCGGCAAGGGCCCCGGCCAGAGCACGCAGCGCTACGTGGTGCCCGACATGTCCGAGGATTTCATGTACAGTTTCATTATTGAAGAATATGGTCTGATCGGCGGCATCTTCGTCATCTTCCTGTATGTGTCACTGCTGGCGCGCGCTTCGATCATCGTGCGCAACTGCGGCAGCGACCAATATGCCAAACTCAGCGTGGCGGGACTTTGCCTGCTCATCACCGGACAGGCCTTCCTGCACATGTTCGTCAATGCGGACCTCGGACCGATGACCGGCCAGACCCTCCCGCTGATCAGCCACGGCAACAGCGCCTTCCTGTGCTTCAGCATCGCCTTCGGCATCATCCTCTCCTTCAGCCGCATCGCCGCCCGGCGCATCGACCGGGAGACCCGCGCGGCCGCACCGCTCGTGGAAATGCACGAGAGCAGCGTCCAGGCACGCCTGGACGACCTGGACAATTACGAATCCGGACAAATGCAAAACGACCTTACAGATCTCGACAGCTATGACTTATAAGAAACTGCGCGTCATCATCAGCGGCGGCGGCACGGGAGGCCACATCTTCCCGGCCGTTTCGATCGCGAACAAGCTCAAGGAAGTCAATCCCGGGACGGAAATCCTCTTTGTCGGCGCCGAAGGAAAGATGGAGATGGAGAAAGTGCCTGCGGCAGGCTATGAGATCGTAGGCCTGCCGATGGTCGGACTCCAGCGCCAGATCAGTCTGAAAAACATCCTGAACAACATCCAGGTTCCGTTCAAGGTCGGCGGAAGCATCCGCAGGGCCCGCCGTATCATCAAAGACTTCAAGCCCGACATCGCCATCGGCGTGGGCGGCTTCGCCAGTGCGCCCCTCCTGTGGGCGGCCACCCGCATGAAGATTCCCGCGCTGATCCAGGAGCAGAACGGCTTTGCCGGTCTGACCAACAAGCTGCTCGCGAAGCGTGTGGGCAGTATCTGCGTCGCATACGAAGGCATGGAGCGTTTCTTCCCGGCAGACAAGATCGTCCTCAGCGGCAACCCGATCCGCTCGGAGATCCACCCCTACACGGCCGGGGACCGGGACGAGGGCCTGCGCTTCTACGGTCTGACCGAAGGGAAGCGCCACCTGCTGATTGTGGGCGGCAGCCTGGGAGCAGGTACGCTCAACCGCGCCATGCGCGCCTGGATCGGAGCGGGCTGCCCCGGCGGAGAGGGTGTCGAAGTGATCTGGCAGTGCGGACGCTACTACAAAGCCGGCGTCGACGAATTCATGCAGGGCCGCGAGCTGCCTGCCGTCCACCACACCGATTTCATCGGCCGCATGGACCTTGCCTATGCCTGCGCCGACGTCATCATCAGCCGGGCCGGAGCCTCCTCGGTGTCCGAGATCTGCGCCGCCGGCAAGGCCGCGGTATTCGTCCCCTCGCCCAACGTGGCGGAAGACCACCAGACCCACAACGCCATGGCGCTCGTGAACAAGGGCGCCGGCCTGATCGTCCGCGATGCGGATGCCGAGCGCGAGCTCCTGCCCACGGCACTCTCCCTGCTGCAGGATCCCGGTCGCATCCGGGACATCGAGACGGAGGTCCTGAAGCTCGCCCTGCCCGACGCGGCGCAAACCATTGTTGACGAAGTGTACAGATTGGTATGAAATACAGTCACATCTATTTCCTCGGGATCGGCGGCATCGGCATGAGTGCCATCGCCCGCTACTTCAGGTTCAAGGGCCTGGAGGTCTCCGGTTACGACCGCACGCCTTCGGAACTCACGCACGCCCTCGAGGCCGAAGGGATCGGCGTCCACTACGACGACGACCCGGAGCGCATCCCGAAGGACCCGGCAGACACCCTGGTGGTCTATACCCCGGCCATTCCCGAAGACCTCGCGGAACTCCGCCATGTACGTGAAAACGGCTACCGGGTGATCAAGCGTTCGCAGATGCTCGGAGAGATCACCGCCGGGCAGCGCTGCCTCGCCGTGGCCGGCACCCACGGCAAGACAACCACCTCCACCCTCGTCGCCCACATCCTCACGGAAGGGGGCGACGGCTGTTCCGCCTTCCTGGGCGGCATCTCCAAGAACTACGGCACCAACATGCTGATGAGCCACACCCCCACCGTGGTTGCGGAAGCCGACGAATTCGACCGTTCCTTCCACCAGCTGCATCCCGCCATCGCCGCCATCACGGCGATGGACGCCGACCATCTCGACATCTACGGCGACCTCGCCCACGTGCAGGAAGCCTTCCGCATCTTCGCCTCGCAGGTCAGCGAGACCCTGATTCTCAAATACGGTCTCCCCATCCGGCCCGAAGACATCTCCGCCCGGATCTACACCTATCATTTCGACGACGCCCGGGCCGACTTCCACAGCACCCGGCTGCGTCTGGACGCGACCGGCCACTACACCTTCGACCTCGTCTATCCGGGCGGCACGCTCAGCGACATCCGTGTGGGCGCCCTCGGCTGGGTCAACGTCGAAAACAGCATCGCCGCGGCGGCCATCTGCCTCTGTTACGGAGTGGATGCGCAGAAAGTCCGCCATGCCATCGGCACCTTCGAGGGCGCGCAGCGGCGCCTGGACGTCCACGTAAACGCCCCCGGGCTCACCTACATCGACGACTACGCCCACCATCCGGCGGAGTTGCAGAGCGCCATCTCGTCCATCCGCCAGATCTTCCCCGGCCGGAAGATTACCGGCATCTTCCAGCCCCACCTTTATACCCGCACGCGCGATTTCGCGCCAGAATTCGCCCGCGCGCTGAGCGGGCTGGACAGACTCATCCTCCTGGACATCTACCCCGCCCGCGAGGAGCCTATCCCGGGCATCACCTCCGAAATCATCTTCCGCGACGTCACGTCCCCGGAGAAGATCCTGATCCGGCGGGAAGAACTCATGTCCTGCCTTGAAACAGAAAACATCGATGTGCTCGTCACCCTGGGTGCCGGCAACGTCGACCGATATATCGAACCCATCACCGAACTCCTGGAAAAACGCCTGGGCTAGATGAAGAAAGCAGTCAAATATTCCCTTTCCGGCCTGATCGCGGTCGCTTTCTGCGTGGGCGTGGGCTTTCTGTACCGCCATGTGCGGCAGGAGCAGTCCAAGCTCATCTGCGGACGGTTGGAAGTGAGTTTCTCCGACAGTCTGCGTTTCGTCAGCGAGCAGGACATCCGGGAATACCTTGACACCCGTTACGGCAACTTCATCGGACAGCGGCTGGACAGCGTCCGGCTGGACTGGATCGAAAACCTTCTGGAGAGCCGCAGCGCCGTGATGCGCTGCGAAGCCTGGACCACCGACGACGGCGTCCTGCACGTAGACATCGCGCAGCGCGCCCCGGTCCTGCGTTTCCAGGACGGCGACCGCGGCTTCTACGTGGATGCGGGAGGCTACATCTTCCCGCTCCACAAGACATACACGGCCCCGGTCCCCGTCATCGAAGGAGCCATCCCGGTGGACGTGTCCGCCGACTACAAGGGCGAAGCCCCCGGCGAACGCGAGCGGGCCTGGATCTCCGGCGTGCTGGAGGTGGACCGCTACCTCGCCGCATCCCGTGTCTGGAGAGGGCGCGTCAGCGAATTCCGGGTCCGTCCGGGAGGCGAACTCGTCCTGCGGCTGGACGGCCGCGACGAACAGTTCCTCTTCGGACTGCCGGAGGACGTCCCCGACAAGTTCACCCGCATCGAACGATACCTCGGCGTCATTGCCCCGTCCCTGGGAGAGGGACACTACCATAGCGTGAATGTAAAATATAATCAACAAATCATATGCAGGCAGAACGATACATAGCAGCAGCCGACCTTGGCTCCTCCAAGATTGCCCTGAGCGTGGCCAAGATCGAGGGAGATGACATCCAGATCATCTACTACAAGGAGACCCCGTCCGACGGAATCCGTTACAGCTGCGTCTTCAATCCGAAGCGCGCGGCCGTCCCTCTCTGTACCGCCATCAAAGAGGCGGAAGAAGAATTGAACATCAAGATCCTGCAGGTCGTCGTCGGCCTCCCGCGCTACCATGTGCGCCAGGAGATCGCGAGCGCCCGCATGGAGCGCAGCAACCCTTCTTCCTGCATCACCAAGGAAGAGGTCAACACGCTCAAGAGCATCGCCATCGACTCCTACCCCATCACGGATGAAACCAAGGAGGAGATCTACGGCGCCGTCGCCCAGTCCTTCTCGGCCGACGAAGAGCTCGTCTGCGCAAGCGAGAATGATGTCGTCGGCACGACAGCGGACGCCCTGGAAGGCAATTTCAAGGTCTTCGTGGGTGAAAAGAAACCGGTCAGCAACATCGACATCATGCTCAACGACGCCCAGGTAGCCCCCGCCTGCAAACTGTTCCTGCCCAATGCCGTCGCCAAGGCGGTCCTCTCCGAGGCCGAGCGGGAAAACGGCGTGGCCCTCGTGGAGATCGGTGCGGGCGTCACTTCGCTCACCATCTACCGCGGCCGGATCCTGCGCCACTACTCCTCCATTCCCTTCGGCGGACGCGTGATCACCACCGACATCAAATATGAATGTGGATTCAACGAGCAGCTCGCCGAGAACATCAAGCTCGCTTTCGGCGCCTGCATGCCCGAGAAGCTGCAGTCCCTCAGCGAGAAGGTCATCCAGATCAACGACCAGGAAAACGGATCTTACGACCAGCTTCCGGTCAAGTACCTCTCCGAGATCATCACCTGCCGCGCCCGCGAGATCATCGAGGCCATCCTCTTCCAGATCCAGGACAGCGGCTACGCCGACAAGCTCCGCAACGGCATCGTGCTCACCGGCGGCGGCGCCAACCTGGTGAATTTCGCCAATCTTCTCAAAGAGATGTCCGGCTACACCGTGCGCATCGGCTTCCCGCGCAGCCAGGCCTTCAGCTCCGTAGGCTGCTCCGGCGTGGGCGAGACCAGTTCCGTGGCCACCATCGGCATGATCCTCGAGGCCAAGAAGGATTTCCGCCTCAACTGCATCGAAGAGGCGCAGACCGAAGAAGCCCCGCAGGCAGCAGCAGGCCCGGATGGACCGTCGGCAGACGGCGGCCCCGCGCCGACCACGCTCTTCGACGACACCGATATCATCGTCCCGAAGAAAAAGAAAAACGAGCCCAGCAAGTTCATCCGCTGGATGAAGCAGCAGGGCAAGAAAGTGAGCAGCGCCGCCGAAGACGCCTTCGACAATACGGTGGGCGGTTTATTCGATGACATGAAATAAAAAACAAGCGATATGATAGACGATAGCATGATCGATACGATCGCCCCGATGGACTGGGCGACATCCGATGAAATCATCAAGGTCCTCGGCGTGGGCGGCGGTGGCTGCAACGCGGTCAACTACATGTACACCCAGGGAATCAAGGGGTGCAGCTTCGTGGTCTGCAACACCGACTCGCAGGCCCTCAAGGGCAGCCCCGTCCCCGTCAAAATCCAGATGGGACGCGGTCTGGGCGCCGGCACCAACCCGATCAACGGCCGGAACGCCGCGCTCGAGAGCCAGGACCAGATTGAAAAGGTGGTCCTCGACACCCACACCAAGATGCTGTTCATCACCGCCGGCATGGGCGGCGGTACGGGCACGGGCGCCGCGCCGGTCATCGCCAAGATGGCCAAGGACCGGGGCATCCTCACCGTGGCCGTGGTCACCCTCCCCTTCCTCAACGAGGGCAACGAGGCGCTCTCCCGCGCCATCGACGGCATCCACGAGCTCGAGAAGAACGTGGACAGCCTGCTGATGATCAACAACGAGAAACTCCACGAGTTCTACGGCAACCAGCTCATCCAGGACGCGTTCCCGCAGGCCGACGAGGTGCTCGCCACCGCTGTCCGGGGCATCGTGGAGATCATCAAGAAACCGGGCTACATCAACGTGGACTTCAAGGACGTGGAGACGATGATGAAGAACAGCGGCATGGCCCTGATGGGCTGCGGCACCGGCTCCGGCAAAGAGCGGATCGAGGAGGCCGTCAAGGCCGCTTTCGAGTCTCCCCTGCTCAACGACTTCGATCTCAAGACCGCCAAGAAAGTCCTCGTCAACATCACCTGCGGCCACAATGAGCAGGGTCTGACGATGGACGATCTCAACGAGATCAACAAGAAGATCGACGAATACACCGGCCGGGCCAACAACTTCAAGCGCGGCCTGATCTGGGACGACGATCCCGAGATCGGCGACACCGTCCGCATCACCTCCATCGTGACCGGGCTCCGCTTCTCCGACGTGATCGGTCCCGCCCGCGACATGGGCAACTACATCATGATCAACCGGGACTTCGTATACAACAAGGCCGCCACCCGCGGAGAAGGCATCTCCCTGTTCGAAGACGCCGGATCGCAGCAGATCGGTTTCAACAACAACAGCAACGTGCGGAGTTTCAAGTTCGACCTCGACGTCAAGCCCGCCCTCATCGTGACCAAGGGCGAGCGTCTTGCCGACCTGGAGAACATCCCCGCCATCAGGAGGACCCAAGTATGAACAAGACCCGCGTAAGGTTTGCACCGTCCCCCACCGGACCGCTCCACATGGGGGGAGTGCGCACCGCCCTGTACAATTATCTCTACGCCAAGCAGCACGGCGGCGATTTCATCCTCCGGATCGAAGACACCGATTCCAACCGTTTCGTGCCCGGCGCCGAGCAGTACATCATCGATTCCCTGCGATGGTGCGGCATCTACCCCGATGAAGGCGTGGATGCCGAAGGAAAGGTCGTCGAAACGCCCTCGGAGCGGCATCCCCACGCCCCCTACCGCCAGAGCCAGCGGCGCCTCATCTACCGCCAGTACGCCGAGCGGCTCGTCGCCTCCGGACATGCCTATTACGCTTTCGACACCGCCGAGGAACTGGAAAAGGCACGCGCCGAAGCTGAAGGGAACGGTCAGACCTTCATCTACAGCCATCTCACCCGTGGGGCACTGCGCAATTCCCTGACCCTGCCGGAGGCGGAAGTGAAGCGCCTGCTGGAAGAGCGGACCGACTGGACCGTCCGTTTCCTGATGCCCGCAGGGCGCGTCGTGGAGATGGACGACCTGATCCGCGGCCACATCAGCGTCGATACCGCCACCCTGGACGACAAAGTCCTGTGGAAGCGTGCGGACGAGCTGCCCACCTACCATCTCGCCAACATCGTGGACGACCACCTGATGGAGATCACCGAAGTCATCCGCGGCGAGGAATGGCTTCCTTCACTCCCCTTGCATTACCTTCTGTATGAAGCCTTTGGCTGGCAGGACAGCCAGCCCCGCTTCGCCCATCTGCCGCTGCTGCTCAAGCCCGTCGGCAACGGCAAGCTCTCCAAGCGCGACGGCGACAAACTGGGTTTCCCCGTCTTCCCGCTCCGCTGGACTTCCCCCACCGGGGAGGTCTCCCGCGGCTACCGCGAGGACGGCTATTTCCCCGAGGCGTTCGTGAACCTGCTCGCCATGCTGGGCTGGAACCCGGGCACCGAGCAGGAGATCTTCTCGCTGGGCGAGCTCGTGCAGGCTTTCTCCCTGGACAAGGTGGGCAAGGCCGGCGCGAAGTTCAATCCCGACAAGGCGAAGTGGTTCAACCGCGAATACCTGCGGATGCACGCCGACGCGGAGCTCGCATCCCTCTTCCTCCCCATCCTGAAGGAGAAAGGCATCGACGCCGCCCCGGCCTATGTCGAGGGCGTCGTGAGCCTGATCAAGGAGCGCGCCACCTTCGTGCAGGACTTCTGGGATATAGCATCCTATCTCTTCGTCGCTCCGACGGCGTTCGTCTCCAAGGACGTGGACAAGTTCTACAAGCCGGAGATCTACGCGATGGCGCTCGAGGCCATGGAGGCCAGTGACGCCGACACGCTCGAGGCTTACGTCCGCGAGCATGAGATGCCGATGGGCAAAGTGATGAACTGCATCCGCCTGGCCCTGTCCGGCGCCGCCAGCGGCCTGGGTATCAGCGATATCCTGCATTTCATCGGTCACGATGAAGGGCTTCGCCGCCTGAGATTCCTGAAAGAAAAACTCGGTTAAATCCAGCTGTCGTCCGGCTGCGGCAGGTTCGCCCCCTGCAGGCATAAGAAAAAAGCTTACGCTAAAATGCCTGCAGGGGGCGAACCTGCTGCAGGCCGGCAGATGTAATAACCCTCGCCATATGTCCGCAAGGGCGAGTCGTCGCGGTCCGAGACGTGATGCGTAAAGAGATAAATCACAGCCCCCTCTATTTGTGATATTGTCTCTTTTTTTTGCAATATTTTCCCCCATCTTTCATTTGTCTCAAATGGATGCTAATTTTGAGTAAAACCTTGTTTTAATATGAAAAGAATCTTCATCCTTGCACTTTCCATCGGCTTCGCCTGCCAGCTGGGCGCCCAGCCGAATGTCCCGCCCCAAGGTGCCCCCCGGCAGCAGACCCTGATCAAGGCGGCCCTTCCCTCCTATTGGGCCAATCCGTCCGGCAAATATGCCGTGGCTGTCGATGACCAGACCCTGTCCGAGCACACCCTCTTCTATCCGAAGGACCTCGCATCCCTGAAGAAGAACGAAAAACTCCCCGTCTTCGTGATGTCCGGCCCCGGCTGCGACAAGACCAGCTCCGCCTTCCGCGCCTTCTTCACCGAAGTCGCCTCGCACGGCTACATGGTGATCATCAGCGGCGTGCTCACCGAAGAGACCGTCAACACCGGCATCCTGCCCAAGAACACGAAGGATGACCTGCTGGCCGCGATGGACTGGGCCAGCGCCGAGACCGTCCGCCCCGGCAGCCCCTTCTACGGCAAGATTGACGCCGACAACGTCTGCGCCGGCGGCTAGTCCTACGGCGGCTTCCAGGCCCTCAGCATCATGACCGACCCGCGCATCAAGCTCATCAACCTGTTCAACAGCGGCTTGTTCGCCGGCAACGGCCGGATGAGCATGGGCGGCGCCAGCTTCGAGTCCAAGGAGGACGCCTACAAGGACCTCCACGTCCCCATCGCCTACTTCGTCGGCGACACCGACATGGCACGCCCCAACGCTACGGACGATTTCAACTATGTCGGCAGCAACCGCGCGGTGCTCGGCGTCCGGGAGATTCCCGGCGACGCCCATGCCGGCACCTTCCGGGAGAACAACGGCGGCGCCTTCGCCCCAGCCTGCGTCCACTGGCTGGACTGGAACCTGAAAGGCATCAAGAAGGCGTCCAAATACTTCAAGGGCAAGAAGGCCGTCATGGCCAACGATCCCAAATGGATTGAATTCAAGACCAAGAACCTCTAATTTATATCGTCTATGAAAAAGATCCTCACCACCGTTTTTTCCGCAGCCCTGCTGCTGCAGTGCATGGGCCTTTTCGCCCAGGCTCCCATCCGTCTCTATCCCGGCAAGGCCCCCGGCAGCGAGAACTGGACCCACAAGGAAGTGACACTCGACTACATGTCCCCCATCTGGCATGAGATGAACCAGGTGGTCCTCAACGTCGTGGATCCCGTCATCATCCCCTATCTCCCCGCTCCCGGCACGGAGACCGGCGCCGCCATGCTCGTCTGTCCCGGCGGCGGTTTTTATGCCCTGTCCTGGAACAATGAAGGCACGCAGGTTGCCCAGTGGTTCGCCGACCACGGCATCGCCGCGTTCATCCTCAAATACCGCGTCTCGTATTCCGGAGACACGATGGAGGACATCCAGAGCGTAGCGGACCACAATTACGGCGGCGTCCCGCAGGACGATGCCTACCGCGCCCTGGCCGAGAGGAACCGCAAGAAGAGTGCGGAGCTCGGTGATTTCCGGAAGTTCGCGCACGACGATGCCTGCACGGCCCTCCGCTACATCCGCAGTCACGCCGCGGAATACGGCATCAAGCCCGACAAGATCGGCATGGTCGGCTTCTCCGCCGGCGGCATCCTCTCACTGGATGTCCTGGACGACCATGATGCCTCGTCCAAGCCCAACCTGGTCGGTTGCATCTACGGCGCCTTCTTCGCCAAGGACGAACTCCCGGCAGATCCCTGCCCGCTGTTCATCGCCGCCACGCAGCCCGAGATTCCCGGCAAGGCCAGCGACCTGTACGCGCTCTGGACCAAGAACAACCTCCCGTCCGAGATCCATTCCTTCACGGATGCCACGCACGGCTTCGGCTACCGCCCGAACGGAAGGGCGGAAAACATCTGGACAACGTTGTTCCTTAACTTCATGAAGAAGACAAACTTCATTGAGTAAGCCTATCCCGGCCTGCAGCAGGTTCGCCCCCTGCAGGCATAAGAAAAAAGCTTACGCTAAAATGCCTGCAGGGGGCGAACCTGCTGCAGGCCGGGCCGACAAGGCCGACAGGACCTCTTCAAGAGAGACGGCGTCTTCGATTCCGAAGCCGCCGTTTTTCGTGCGGCGCAGGGAGCTCAGGAAGGCGCCGCTGCCGAGAGCTTCGCCCAGGTCCCGCGCCAGGGCGCGGATGTAGGTCCCCTTGCTGCAGGCGACGCGGATCATCGCCGTGGGCAGACGGCGGTCCTCCACGGAAGCCACACGGATACGGCCCCGTCCGTCGTCGTGGAAAGGCTGTACGAGGGTATCGTGCCAGGATAGCAATTCCAGATCATAAACCGTTATCCGGCTGGACTGCAGGACGTCTCCGGGGTCGAAACTGCGACCTTCGCGCCGCGCTTCCTTCAGCAGGCGTCGCGCCGTCTCGTACGCCCGCACCCCGTCCACCGACTTGGCGCTGAACAGCGGGGCAATCTGGTCCTGTTCCCCGACAAAGCCGGGCAGGACCGCTCGCAGCGCCTCCCCGCTCACTCCATCCAGCGGATATTCGCAGTCTATCTCCTTTTCCAGGTCGTAAGAAGGGGTGGTTGCGCCGAAGCTGACTCCGGCGATGTATTCCTTGGGCGAACGCTGCAGTTCTTCGGCACGCCGGGTGGCGGGGCCGATACATACAAGCAGAATGCCGGTCGCAAGGGGATCCAGGGTCCCGGCGTGTCCGACTTTTAGGTTCTTTTTCCCGAAATGGCGGATCGCCGCGTACTTGATCTTGCGGATCACATCCGCGGAAGTCCACCGGTAGGGCTTGTCCACCGGCAGCACGATCCCTTCCGGATAGTCCTCGATGCTATGGCTGAACGATCTTGTCAATGCGGCGCTGATGCCGTCCCCCGGCAAATTGGGTCGTAAGCCAGGTCCGCACCATCATCACCGCCATCCGGTAAGAAACGAAGCGGGCCGGCATCACGAGGACGTTGGCGTTGTTGTGTTCTTTCACGAGGCGGGCCACTTCCTGGTTCCACGCCAGTCCGGCCCGTATCCCCCTGTGGTGGTTCAGGCAGAGCGCCATCCCGTTGCCGGTGCCGCAGAGGGCGATCCCGGCATCCACCTCCCCTTTCTCGACGGCTTCCGCCAAAGGATGCGCGAAGTCCGGATAGTCGCAGCTCTCCGTACTGTCCGTCCCGAAATTGACGAGCTCATAGCCTTTCCCCAGCAGATAGGAGATCAGCCGGTTCTTGTAATCCACGCCTGCGTGGTCGCTGCAGATTCCGATTTTCTTCATGATAAGACAAAGATACGCATTCTTTTTTTATTCCGTGAAATCCCTTATCTTTGAGATGAAACCAAAACCTACTACGATATGCAAAGCTCACGCCTCCTCTCCCTGCTCGCCGGGATGGCGCTCTGCAGCGTCCTCGCCGCCCAGCCGCTCCCCTACCAGAATGCCGGCCTCAGCCCAGAACAGCGTGCGGACGACCTGATCGGCCGCCTGTCCCTCGAACAGAAGGTCTCCCTGATGATGAACGCCAGCCCGGCCATTCCGGAATTCGGCATCCGCGAGTACAACTGGTGGAGCGAGGCGCTGCACGGCGCCGCCCGCGCCGGCCTCGCAACCGTCTTCCCCCAGGCCATCGGCATGGCCGCCAGCTGGGACGAGGCCCTGCTCCAGGAGGTCTTCGACATCACTTCCACCGAACAGCGCATCAAGTTCATCCAATACCGCAAAGATCCGAAAGGGAGCCCCCAGTACCATGGGCTGACGGTCTGGACCCCGAACATCAACATCTTCCGCGACCCGCGCTGGGGACGCGGCCAGGAAACCTACGGCGAGGATCCCTTCCTCACCGCCCGGATGGGCTATGCCGTGGTCCGGGGCCTGCAGGGGCCCGATTCCACCCAGTATGACAAGCTCCACGCCTGTCTCAAGCACTACGCCGTGCATAGCGGCCCGGAAGGCACGCGCCACCAGTTCAACGCCAGGGACATCTCCTGGCGCGACCTCGCTGAGACCTACCTCTATGCTTTCGGAAACATCATCTCCCGGATCGACGTCCAGGAAGTCATGTGCGCCTACAACCGCTTCGAAGACGAGCCCTGCTGCGGTTCCGACCAGCTGCTGATCCAGTTTCTCCGCGAGAAATGGGGATACAAGGGCCTGGTCGTGAGCGACTGCGGCGCCATCGACGACTTCTGGCGGGAAGGCCGCCACGGGACCTATCTCGGCGAGCCCGCCACAGCCGTCGCCAGGGCTGTGCGCACCGGCACCGACCTGGAATGCGGCAATTCCTACAGGCACCTGCTCGACGCCGTCAAGGAAGGAAAGCTCAGCGAAGCGGAGATTGACGTTTCGCTGCGGCGCCTGCTGGTGGCACGCTTCCGTCTCGGCGAGATGGACCCCGACGACAGCGTGGAATGGAACCGTATCGACGAGGCGCTCCTCGCCTGCGACGCACATCGCGCGAAAGCCCTGCAGATGGCCCGCGAGAGCCTGGTCCTGCTGCAGAACCGGAACGGCATCCTGCCGCTCCGCAAAGACATCAAGGTCGCCGTCATCGGTCCCAACGCCGCCGACTCCGTGGCCATGTGGGGCAACTACAACGGCTTCCCCGCCCGCACCGTTACCGCCCTTGAAGGCATCACCGCCAAAGTCGGCGCAGACCGTATCACTTCCCCCGGCGATGCCGACGTCGTCATCTATGTCGGCGGCATCTCGCCCCGCATGGAAGGAGAGGAGATGCGCAACAGCCCGGAGGGCTTCAACCGCGGCGACCGCACCACCATCGAACTGCCGCGCGCCCAGCGGGACGAGGTCGCCGGACTCAGTGCACAGGGCAAGCGCATCGTGTTCGTGAATTTCTCCGGCTCCGCCATGGGCCTGCTGCCCGAGACGGAGCGCTGCGAGGCCATCCTCCAGGCCTGGTATCCGGGCGAGGCGGGAGGCACCGCGATCGCGGACGTCCTCTTCGGGGACTGCAACCCCTCCGGCCGTCTTCCGGTCACTTTCTACCGCAGTGACACCGACCTTCCGGACTTCGAAGACTACGACATGGCCTCCGGCCACACCTATCGCTACTTCCAGGGAGATCCCCTTTTCGCTTTCGGCCACGGCCTGAGCTACTCCCGCTTCTCCTACAGCCGCGCCCGCGTATGGCGGGGCGAGCTGGTCCTCAAGGTCCGCAACCGCAGCCGCATCGCCGGCGACGAGGTCGTGCAGCTCTATGTCCGCAAGCACGGGGATGAAGACGGCCCGCGCCTGTCGCTGCGCGGATTCAAGCGCGTGCACATCCCCGCCCGCAAGTCCGTGACCGTGCGCATCCCGCTCGACGGGCAGACCTTCGCCGCCTACGACGAGGCCTCCGGCGAGCTGCGCGCCACTCCGGGCCGCTTCTCGCTCTATTACGGTCCCAGTTCCGACCTCGACGAACTCAAGCACTTGAATATCAGTAAAAGAAGTTTTTAACCGCCATGTCTTTCATCCACGAGGATTTCATGCTCACAGGGCCCGCGGCGCGGACGCTCTACCACGCCCATGCCGAGCATCAACCCATCATCGACTACCACTGTCACCTCAGCCCGCAGGAGATCGCGGAAAATATCCGCTTCCGGGACATTACGCAACTGTGGCTGGGCGGGGACCATTACAAGTGGCGCGCGATGCGCGCAAACGGCATCCCGGAGGAATACGTCACGGGCAAGGAATATTCCGCCTGGGAGATCTTTGAAAAATGGGCGGAGACCGTGCCTTACACCATGCGCAACCCGCTCTACCACTGGACGCACCTGGAGCTCAAGCGCGTGTTCGGCATCGACCGGCTCCTTTCGCCCGGGACCGCCCGGGACATCTTCGAGGAATGCAACGCAAAGCTGCAGGAGCCGGAATTCCGGGGTCAGGCGCTTATCCGGCGTTTCGGCGTGGAGGTCGTCTGCACGACCGACGACCCGGCGGACGACCTGCGCTGGCACAGACAGATCGCGGAGCATCCCTTCGGCACCAAGGTCCTGCCGACCTGGCGCCCGGACAAAGCCCTGGCCATCGAGGATCCAAAGAGCTACAAAGAATACCTCCGGCGCCTCGGCGAGGCCGCCGGCAAGGAGATCGACTCCTATACCGACCTGATCGAGGCCCTGCAGGTCCGCCACGATTTCTTCGCCGCGGCAGGCTGCAAGCTCTCCGACCACGGCCTGGATACTTTCCATGCCGCAGATTATACAGCCCTCGATATCGAGCTCATCTTCAAGAAGATCCTGCTTGGCAAGCGCCCGAACGCCGCCGAACTGGACAAGTTCCGGAGCGCACTGCTGCACGACCTGGCCGTGATGGACGCCGAGACGGGCTGGACCCAGCAATTCCATGTCGGCCCCATCCGCAACAACAACAGCCGGATGCTGCGGCAGGCCGGGCCCGATACGGGATTCGATTCCATCCTGGACCTGGAAATCGCAGCCGCAGGCAACCGTTTCCTCGACAGGCTGGACAATGAAGGGAAACTGGCCAAGACCATCCTCTACTGCCTGAATCCCAAAGACTTCGAGGTGATGGCCTCCATGGCCGGCAATTTCAACGACGGCACCGTCGCCGGCAAAATGCAGCTCGGTGCCGCCTGGTGGTTCCTGGATCAGGAAAGCGGCATGCGCCGCCAGCTGGACACGCTCTCCGAATTCGGGTTGCTGAGCAGGTTTGTCGGCATGCTCACGGATTCGCGCAGCTTCATCAGCTACACGCGCCACGAGTATTTCCGCCGCATCCTGTGCGACGTGATCGGCGCCGACGTGGACAGCGGACGCCTGCCCGCCTCCGAGATGGAGCGCATCGGCGCCATGGTCGAAGACATCTCCTACCGGAATGCCCGGGCGTTCTTCCATTTCTAAATGAATGACTACAGCTCAATAACTCATGGAAAAGCAGAAACTTACCCCGAAACAGGAACAAGCCAAGAAGGCGCTCCTTACCGGCCACTTCCCCTATATGATGCAGGCCGTGGCCCTGGCCTACCAGATGGTCCCGGCCTGGAGACATGCAGAGAAAGGAACGCCCTGTTCCTTCCTCGACCTCTTCCAGGCCGCCAAGAAGTACGACGAGGCCCATCCCCACAAGGAGGGCGATCCCGCGTTCTTCTATGTCTCCCTCGAAGGCGCCATCGGCTACTGCCCGACCGGTCTCGAATTCCAGGTCAGCTGGCTGTTTTTTCCCATGGAACCCGGAAAGGAAAGGGACGCAATCGTCGCCAAGGTAAAGGAGGAGATGGAAGCAGCGGAGAAAGCCGCGGCCGCACCGGAACCCCCGGCACCGGCACCTGCACCCGAATCCCAGATATGTTTCTGCTCCAACTGCGGCGCCCCGGTCAAGAACCCGGGAGCCAAATTCTGCGGCAACTGCGGGCACAGACTTGAAGAATAACAGGCGGCCATGGAAAACACCCCCCAATCCTTCGGAGAATACTTGAAATCCTATTTCAAGAATTACGGACAGCTCTTGAAAAACCCGCTTGCCCTGCTCCCGACCATCCTCATCACGGGCGTCTGGATCCTGCTGGGCTTCCTGAAGAAGGGAATGAACGAGAGTCCGGTCATGGCGGTCCTGAACTTCCTCACTTTCGCCCAGGGAGGAATCTTCGGCGGAGTCGTCGGCGCCATCGGTGGCATTGTAGGCAAGATCCTGGTAGCCAGTCTGGTCAACTGCCTGGTGCTCCCGCTCTTCGTCAAGGGGGCCAAGCCCATGGCCGGGTTCAAGAGCGGTTTCAAGCGTTTCGGAAAGAGTTTTGCGTTCAGCAGCGCGGGCGCCCTGTCGTCCTTCATCGGCGGCATGGCGCTTGCGCTCTTTCTATACAGTTTCCTCAACATCACGCAGCGCTGGCAGGAAGGGCTGGTCGGCATCGCCGCCGCCGTGCTGCTCATCCGCAGCATCGGGAGGAAGAGCGGCTTTGTCCTCAGTTTCCTGTTGGGATTCCTCAAGCAGCGTTCCGGCAAGGGGGTCCCGTCGAAAGAAGGCATCATCCGCTTCCTGAGCGGCATGACCCTCGGGTTCACCGCCGGCACGGGCATGAACCTGCTCGGGCTGCGCTGGGCCATCCTCATCGCGCTCGTTGCAGGCGCCCTTGCCTTCCTGTTGTTCCTTCTTGGAAAGAGCCAGCGTGCGGCGGCGCCCCTGACCTGCATCGCCCTTCTGGCATTCGTCCCCCTCCGGGCGGACAGCGAACTGCAGGATGCGATCATGCGATATGGCAATTTCATGCAGGAGGAAAGCGATCTTGCCTTTGAAGACTTTATCTTCCATACCTCGCTGGTACCCACCCACGGTTGGACCGACGAATGGGACCACACCCATGACAAAGGAGCCATCGGTTTGATTGACGGCATCGCCGGTGCAGCGGCCGCCGGAGCGGCGGCGGGCGCTGCCGCAGCCGGTGCAGCGGGCGGTGCGGGCGGCCCCGATTTCCCGGTGGAAAGCGAAGGCTTCGACTGGGACACGGAGGAGCGGAAAGAAGAAGAATACGACGATGACGGCGAGGAGGAAGAGACCGAAAGCGGCGACGGCGACGAGGGGTACGAGGAAGAAGTGGAAGAAGATGACTATGACTACGAAGCCGAACGTATCCAAAGGGAGAAGGAGCAGGAAGAGATCAATAAGCGCTATGGACAGGCCCATCAGGCAGACTGGGAGAAGTTCAGCACCACCTCCGACGAGGAGCGCATCACAAAGGAAGCCGAAGAGGCCATGCGGGAAGAGGAGAAACTCGAGGAGTACCGGCAGATGCTGAAAGAGGAGGAGCAGCGGCAGGAGAACGTGAAGAAGATCGCCGAGGAATACGGCGTCGAGGTCACGGATGAAGAAGGCAATGAACGCGAAATCTGGGACATCGAGCATGACACGAAAAAAGCCATCCTGACGGAAAGGAACAAGGGAATCTACCAGGACTCCCTTGACATCCAGCATATTACAGCCGAGGTTGAACTCGAGTGTTCCGAGAAGATCGCCGAATGCGAACTCGTGGACAAGGTCGCCGACGGCACGGTCAACGTCCTGGCGGAAGTCGTCCCGGGAGGCAAGAAAGTAAAAGATGCCCGGGACCTGCTCAAAGCCCCGCTTGTCGGCGCCTCCGAAGCCTATGCGGAAGGACGCAGCGTCATCAGGGGCGGAGCCGGAGGGTTCGCAGAAGGTGTTGTCACCGTAGCCCAGAACCATCTCGAAGACGTTACCAAAGGGGAGGGCGTCACAGGAATCACCAAGATGCTCTATGAAGACACGGCCAACGTCCATCTGGAAGGCGGCAAGAAATTATTGAATGATATGATCTCCGGGAAATTCGGGGAGGATCCGGATAAGTCTTTCGAGAATGCCCAGAACGCCATGGTCAAAAAGGGCCTGGAAATCGGCGTCGGCAAAATGACCGGCGGCAACAATATCGCCACGGAACTCATCATGAGAGGCCACGATGAAATCATGATCGGTGAAGGCGACGACGCCAAGACGATCTCCGACACCGTCGCCGACACGGTCAACAAGGCCAAGAATGAAACCTTGGCCAGTGTCTTGTATCATACAGGTAATTATTAACCATAACAAATGAAAAAGATATTGATCCTGGGAACCCTGCTCGCCACATGCGTCGCCTGCGCCCCCAAGTCCGACATGGACCGTTACATCGACGGCTTGATGTCCCGCATGACCCTCGAACAGAAGATCGGGCAGCTGAACCTTCATTCCGCCCCGGGCTTCATCTCGGCGGACCGCGTCACGGAAGAAGACGAGAACACGAAAATGCTCCGCCAGGGTCTGCTCGGCGGCATCTACGGATCCGGCAACCCGCAGCTTCTCCGGCAGTGCCAGGAGATTGCCCTGGAGTCCGGTGCGGGCATCCCGCTCATCTTCGGACTCGACGTCATCCACGGTCACCAGACCGTCTTCCCCATCCCCGTCGGCCTGTCCACGTCGTGGAACATGGACCTGATCGAACAGACGGCGCGCGTCGCCGCCACGGAAGCGACGGCCAGCGGCGTGAACTGGGTATTCAGCCCGATGGTGGATATCTGCCGCGACGCCCGCTGGGGGCGCATCGCGGAGGGCGCGGGCGAGGATCCCTACCTGGGCGGCGAGATCGCCAAGGCCATGGTCTATGGTTATCAGGGGCGAGACGCGGAGATCGGTCCCGATGAGCTGCTCGCCTGCGTAAAGCACTATGCCCTGTACGGCGCCGCCGAGGCGGGCCGGGACTACAATTCCGTATTCCTGAGCCGCCAGGAGGCGCTCAACGGCTACCTGAATCCCTACAAGGCGGCCGCCGAAGCCGGCGCGGCCAGCTATATGTCTTCCTTCAATGAATTCGAAGGCGTCCCCGCCTCGATGAACCGCTACCTGATGCAGGAGCTGCTGCGCGACAGCTGGGGCTTCGACGGCTTCATCGTTTCCGACGCGACGGCCGTCGTGGAGCAGGTGGCCCACGGCATCGGTGACCTGCAGGAAGTCTCCGCCCGTTCGCTGCAGGCGGGCCTGGACATGGATATGAACTCCGACGGCTTCATCGGCACGCTGCAGAAGTCCCTCGACGAGGGCCGTGTCAGCGAGGCCGACATCGACCGTGCCTGCCGGCGCATCCTGGAGGCGAAATACCGCCTGGGCCTCTTCGAGGACCCGTTCCGCTACTTCGACGAGCAGCGTCTCGCCACCGATGTCTATACTCCGGAAAACCGGGCCTTCGCCCGGAAGGTGGCGCAGGAGTGCCTGGTGCTGCTCAAGAACGACGGCGTGCTGCCGCTGCGCAAGGACACCCGCATCGCCGTGGTCGGTCCGCTCGCGGACGACGCCTCCTCGATGAACGGCACCTGGGCCATGACCTCGCACGCCGGCGAGACCGTCACCCTCCGTCAGGGCATCGCCGAGGCGGCGCCCCGTACCAGCTATGCAGAAGGCAGCTGGCTGATGCTGGACAAAGACCAGGAAGAGTCCGTGCGCTACGGCCTGATGAAGGTTTTCATGCGCAACTTCCAGGCGCCTCCCGTACACGCGAGGCCGCAGTCCGCGCTGATCGCCGAAGCGGTCGCCCAGGCGCGTGCGGCGGATGTCGTCGTGGCCTGCGTGGGCGAGACCGCCAACATGAACGGCGAGGGCGCCTCCCGTTCCAACCCGGACATCCCCGATGCGCAGCGCGAACTGCTCAAAGCCTTGAAAGCCACCGGCAAACCGGTGGTGCTGGTGCTCGTGACCGGACGTCCCCTCGTCCTCACGGACGAAGACGCATCGATGAATGCCATCCTGAACGTCTGGAGCCCCGGCGCCGAGGCCGGTCATGCCGTTGCGGACGTGCTCTTCGGCGACGTAAACCCTTCGGCCAAGCTGACGCTCTCCTTCCCGCGCAGCATAGGTCAGCTTCCGCTCTACTACAACCACAAGAACACCGGCCGCCCGCACCCGGACGACGAGCCTTACCGCAAATTCACGAGCTGCTACATCGACGAACTCAACGGGCCGCTCTACCCCTTCGGATACGGCCTCAGCTATACGACCTATGAATATGGCGAGCCGCGCCTGAGCGCCGCTGAGATGGCGCAGGACGGCACGGTAACGGCCTCCGTCACGGTCCGGAACACGGGCTCACGCGACGGCGACGAGATCGTCCAGCTCTACATCCATGACGTCTATGCCAGCTCGACACGCCCCGTCAAGGAACTGCGCGCCTTCCGGAAGGTGCACATCCCCGCCGGGCAGAGCGTGACGGTGGACTTTCCGCTCACCGCCGACGACCTGGCCTTCTACAACCACGAGCTGGAATGGGTCTGCGAACCCGGTGACTTCGAGATCATGACCGGCCCCGACAGCCGGGACCTGCAAGGGGTCGTCCTGACGGTAAAGTGAGTCCCTACGGGACGTAAGTGGCTTTTCTCAGGTAGAGCGCGCTCTCGCGGAGCCCTTTGAGGATGTTGGGCGTGCTGGCACGCTCCAGTTCCACCACGAAGGCCTTCGTGCCCGCGCGGCCGAAGTTGCGGAAGATGGCGTCGAAGCCGACCATGCCGCTCTGGCCGATCTCATACTTGTCCTTGATGTGCATCAGCTCGAACCGGCCGGCATACTTCTGCATGTATTCCACGGGACTCGCGCCGCCGACAACCGCCCAGTAGACATCCATCTCGAAAAACACGTTCTCGGGACGGGTATGGGAGATGAACCAGTCCATCATGGTCGTGTCGCCGATGCGGCGGAATTCGTGGTTGTGGCTGTGGTAACCGAAGCGGATGCCCGCCTGGTTGCATTTCTGCCCGATGGCCTCCAGATAGGCGGCCACCGTCTTCATCTCGGTGGTGTCGCGGAGCGCCGGGTAATACGACATGACCAGCCGGGGGATGCCCGCGGCCTTGTGCGCCGCGATGCAGGCATCCCACCAGGCCAGCGCCTGGGAGAAGTCGCCCGAAGCGAGCTCGGCCGCGGTGAGCGGGCGGGTGGTGTGGGAGGAGATGAGCGGCAGGCCGGCATCCTTCAGGATGCGGGCGAAAGCTGCGGGCTCCTGGCCGGAGAACTTGCCGTTCTCATAGCTGGCGGCTTCGGAGCCGGTATAACCCATCTGCGAGAGGCGCGACAGGACATAGGCGTGGTTCTTCCCGAACAGCTCCGGCGTGCCGAGCAGGGAGCGGACGGAGTACAGCTGGACGGCCATCTCCTTTTTCGGAGCGTCGATCTCCTCCGCCAGGCGATAGCTGACAAAGGCGAACTGCTTGCTGTCCGGGCTCCAGGAGTTGACGTTCAGGCTCCCCTGTCCGCCGAAAAATTCCACCAGCACCTCGGGATCGCCGCCCGTGGCGGGAATCCGGCGGAGCTGGACGTTCAGGTCCGCGATATGCTGGTCCGGTGCCAGCTCGTAGTCGTGGTAGGCGATATACACGACCTGCTTCCCGTCGGGGGAGATGTGCGGGAACCAGGAGTTCATATCCTCGTCGAAGGTCATCTGCGTCTGCTCCCTGCCGTTCTTGCGCATCCGCCAGACCTGCATGCGGCCGGTCCGTACGCTGTTGAACCAGATATATTTGCCATCGGGGCTGAACTCCGGTCCGTCGTCGAGACCCGGGGCGTCTGTCAGGCGTTTCTCTTCCCCTCCCTTGAGCGGCATTACATAGACGTCCTGCTCCTGATCCGGCCCGCGGAAGGCGCAATAGGCCGCCAGTTTCCCGTCAGGGCTGATGCCATGCAGATAGCTGGGTCCGAGGGGCGTGATCCGCCGGGGCGTTCCCCCTTCAAAGGGCAGGACATACACGTAGGAGTTGTAAGAACGCCGGTTCTCCGGATCGTTGCTGCTGAGGCCGATCCATCGCCCGTCGGCGCTGATCACGTGGTCGTTGTTGCACTGGGTGATGTTGCCCGTGTCGATCTCCAGAAGGTCGGTGGACCCGTCGGGGGCCAGCTTGTAGAGGCGTCCGCCGCGGTTGACGACCAGCCATTTCCCGTCCGGGGTCCAGTTGGGAGCCTCGATGACGAAAGGGAACTCCTTCACCACCCGGCGGGTCCCGGTCCCGGTGTCATAGATCTCCAGGTAGCTGACCGTGGGGTTGGGGTGTTGGGCGAAAGCGGACACGCAGGCCGAGACGGCCAGCAAAAGGGTCAATGAAAGTCTGCGCATAATGAGGTATTGTTTATGCGAAGATATTCATTTTTTTCAATTCCGTAGTCCCTGCAGGAATCGAACCTGCATTTAAGGTTTAGGAAACCTTCGTTCTATCCGTTGAACTAAGGGACCAAAAAAGCCGCTCACGGCGGCCTTCTCACAGATTACTCAGCGTTCTTGACAACGATCTGACGGCCTCTGTAATAACCGCACTCAGGGCAGACACGGTGATACATCACGGTCGCGCCGCAGTTCGGGCAGGTAGCGAGGGTCGGGACCGGCGCGAAGTCGTGCGTGCGGCGCTTGTCCCGGCGCTGCTTGGAAAGTTTGTGTTTCGGATGTGCCATTGCTTTATCTTTTAAATATTATTTGCTCAAATACTTTGTAGTTTCCTGATTGCATTCCCCTTCCGGATGTACGCGCTGGAGGGGCAGCGACGTGCAAGCATAGTCATACACGTCCTGGCTCAGGTCCAGTTCGTCGTCTTCCGGCGTGTACCGCTCCCCGAAGGAAGTTTCCACCGGAATGACGAGGTCCTCGAGACATCTGTCGCAAGCGACGGTCACGGTTCCCGCGATTCCGCAGGAGACCTCCGCGGTCAACCCGTGGCAGATCACTTCTGCCGTCACTTCCAGATCGGCGTCGAGGATTTCGACATTCCCGAATGCTTCAAAGAACTCGGCTCCCGCATGCCATACAAAACGGTTCATTCCGGGGGCCAGACTTGTCAGTTTTACTACAAAGGGTTGCAAAGTTAGTAATTTTTTTACGATTAACAACTAAAATCAGTCTTCATTGTCGCTGTTTCTCTTGCGGGCCAGCGGATCGAGCAGGATCTTGCGGATGCGCATGAAATGCGGAGTCACCTCCACCAATTCATCATCCTGAATATACTCCAACGCCTCCTCGAGGGAGAATTTGATTGCCGGGGGAAGGATGATCTTCTCGTCCGAACCGGCGGCGCGAACGTTGGTAAGCTTCTTGGTCTTGCAGATATTGATGTTGAGATCGCGCTCCCGCGTGTGCTCGCCCACAACCTGGCCGGCGTAGATCTCCTCGCCCGGCTCCACGAAGAAGCGGCCGCGGTCCAGCAGCTTGTTCATCGAATAGGCGATGGCCTGGCCCGTCTCGATGGACACGAGCGAGCCGTTGTTGCGATGCTCGATCTCTCCCTTGTACGGCTGGTACTCCTTGAAACGGTGCGCCACGATGGCTTCTCCCTGGCTGGCGGTGAGCAGGTTCGAGCGCAGACCGATCAGGCCTCGCGTGGGAATCTCGAACTCCAGCAGGGTCCGGTCGCCGCGCGGGTCCATCCGCACCAGCGCGCCCTTGCGGCGGGTGGCGATCTCGATGGCAGCCCCCACGAACGCCTCCGGCACCTCGATGGACAGGTCCTCGATCGGCTCGCAACGCTGCCCGCCGATGGTCTTGTCCAGGACTTTCGGCTGTCCTACCTGAAGCTCGAACCCCTCCCGGCGCATGGTCTCGATGAGCACCGACAGGTGCAGCACCCCGCGACCGTACACCACGAAGGAATCGGCCGTCAGGCCCGGCTTGACGCGCAGCGCCAGATTCTTCTCCAACTCCTTGTCCAGGCGCTCCTTAAGGTGGCGCGAGGTCACGTATTTACCATCTTTTCCGAAGAAGGGGGAATTGTTGATGGTGAAAAGCATGCTCATCGTGGGTTCGTCGATGGCGATCGGCTCCAGCGCTTCCGGATTCTCGAAATCCGCGATCGTGTCTCCGATCTCGAAACCATCAATACCCACGACAGCGCAGATGTCGCCGCACTGCACCTCCTCGACATTCGTCTTTCCCAGACCCTCGAAGACCATCAGCTGCTTGACCTTCTGCTTCTGGACGATGTCATATCGCTTGCACAGGCTGATCTGCTGACCACTGCGCAGCGCGCCCCGGGTGATGCGTCCCACGGCGATGCGTCCCACATAGGGGGAATACTCCAGCGAGGAGATGAGCAGCTGCGGTGTGCCCTCGACCACCGGCGGAGCCGGGATCACGTCGAGGATCGTGTCAAGCAGCGGCGTGATGTCGGAGGCGGGCTGCTTCCAGTCCAAGGACATCCAACCCTGCTTGGCTGAGCCGTACACCGTCACGAAATCCAGTTGTTCCTCGGTCGCATCGAGGTTGAACATCAGGTCGAAGACCTCTTCCTGCACCTCATCGGGACGGCAGTTGGGCTTGTCCACCTTATTGATCACCACGATGGGTTTCTTGCCCATCTGGATGGCTTTCTGCAGGACGAAACGGGTCTGGGGCATACAGCCCTCGAAGGCGTCCACCAGCAGGAGCACCCCGTCCGCCATATTGAGCACACGCTCTACCTCTCCGCCGAAATCGCTGTGGCCCGGCGTGTCTATGATGTTGATCTTAACTCCTTTGTAGATGACGGAGACGTTCTTGGCGAGAATGGTGATCCCGCGCTCGCGCTCCAGGTCATTGTTATCCAGGATCAGCTGGCCCAGATTCTCCGGCTGACGCACCAGGTTGGCCTGGTAAATCATCCGGTCCACGAGCGTCGTCTTGCCGTGGTCCACATGGGCGATGATCGCTATGTTTCTGATTTCTTGCATATTTTCCATAAGAGGTGCAAAGTTAGGGATTTCTCCGAAAAATCATAATTGAAATTATTAGTATATTTGCCAGATATGTGCAAAAGAACGATCGTCGCCGTCCTGCTCCTGCTGTCGCTGCTCGCGGGCTGCGGTAATCCGGCCCCCAAGGCCGGAGCCGTCCGCGAAGAACGCCGCACCCCGGAACTGCTCGCCGCCGTGCCGTCCGACGCACTGGCCGTGCTCTGTTTCGACCGCTGCGCCGAAGGGATGCGGCTGTATGATTCCACCAGCGTGCTCGCCCAGTTGAACCTGAGCGCATTCAAGAATGCCCGGATGGCCCTTTCGCTCTGCTACAACGGCAGCCTCGTTCCCGTGCTCGCCCTCGACTGCGGGCGCGCGGAGGCCGACTCCGCTTCGGCCGTCAGCATCCTGCGCGCCCAGGCGGCCCAGCTCCGGCTGCACACTGATTTTTTCCCGGCGGACAAAGAGGCGGGGCGCCCCGGTCTCATCGTCATCACGCCGTCGGAAGCCCAGCTCACCGCCGTACGGCGCCATCTGGGCGGCTACGCCTCCATCCTGGACGCCCCCGGATTCCGGTCGGCCCTCACGGCCGCAGCATCCAGTAATTTCATCATTTTCCGCAACAGCGGAGCGGAGCGCCTGGCCCCGAAGGGCTGGCTGCAGGATTACTTCCCGCGCCGGAGCCTGACCGCCTTCCTGTCCACCTTTGCCGACTGGACCGTCCTGACGCCGAAGGACGGCGGTTTCGCCATCCGGCCGGTCTGCGGCGCCGGCGATTCCTACTACGCCAACATCCTGGGCTCGCTGCCGCCCGCCGACAGCCGCCTCGAAACCATCCTCCCGCGAGACACCCGCTTTGCCATGACCCTGCCCGTCAGCAACCCGCAGCTGCGGCAAGCCGTCGAACGCTATCAGGACGCCTCCGTCCGGCTGACCCGGTACCGCCAGGCCCTGGACGGACTCAAGGATGCCGCCGGAAAGGACCCGCTCCTGTGGGAAAAGGAGCTTGACATCCGGGAAGTCGCCCTCGTCCGCTTCGACGGCGGGACGGTCGCGCTCGCGCGTCCGGCCAAAGCCGCGACGGAGCACGAACCGGCGGCAAACACGCGGCGCGGCTTCCTGCCCGCCCTCTACGGAAGTGCCTTTGCGCTTCCGGACGACAATACCGCCGCCACGTATGGCGGATGGCATGTTTTCGGTGCGGAAAATGATGTCCGCGCCTTCCTCGAAGCAGAACGTCCCGGCAAGGACGAGCCCCGCATCGGGCTCCCCGGCAGAGGCTGCCGCTTCCTGCTTTACCAACCTGAAAAGACCCTGGCCTGGGGCAGAAAAGGCATTGACTTGACATGGAATTCCACTCAGTAAACAAGCTCCTCGAAAAGAGCATCAAAGAGAATTGGGAGCGGGACGCGCTCTCCAATTATCAGGGCGTGACACTGAAATACAGTGACGTCGCAGAGCGTATCCAGCTCCTTCACATCGCCTTCGAGAAATGCGGGCTGCAGAAAGGAGACAAAGTCGCTCTCTGCTCGCGCAACCAGGCCCACTGGGGCGTGTGCTTCCTGGCCGCCATGACCTATGGTGCCGTGCCCGTTCCCATCCTGCATGAATTCAAGCCGGAAAACATCCACTACCTGGTCAACCACTCCGACGCCAAGGTCCTCTTCGTGGACGAGATCATCTGGCAGGGCCTGTCGGAGGCCGAGATGCCCGAGCTGGAAGTCATCGTGCAGATGAACACGCTCAATTATATCTATGCCAAGAACCAGGATCTCGTGGCCGTGCGGGACAACCTGATCCAGACCTTCAAGGCCCTGTATCCCGACGGTTTCAGGCCCGAGCATATCAACTACTACGAGGACCAGCCCGAAGAACTGGCCTTGATCAACTACACCTCCGGGACATCCGGCTTCTCCAAGGGCGTGATGCTCCCCTACCGGGCGCTGAACTGCAATCTCAAGCTCGCCAGAGAGACCGCCGAGCCGCAGATGTCCTGCGAGTCGCAGATGGTGGCGATGCTCCCTTCCGCCCATATGTACGGCATGATGTTCGAGTTCCTCTTCGAGATGACCATCGGCGCGCACGTGCACTTCCTGACACGCACCCCGAGCCCGAAAGTGATCATGAAGGCCTTCTCCGAGATCCATCCCGACGTGATCATCGCCGTTCCCCTCATCTTCGAAAAGGTGTACAAATCGCAGATCAAACCGGTGGTGGACCGCCACAAGTCCCTGATGCGCATTCCGATCGTGGACCAGGTGATCCGCAAGAAGATCCGCGACAACCTGATCGAAGCCTTCGGCGGGCGCTTCGAGGAAGTTATCCTCGGCGGCGCCGCCTTCAACCCAGAAGTGGAGAAGTTCATGCGCCAGATCCATTTCCCCTTCACCGTCGGCTACGGCATGACGGAATGCGGTCCCATCATCACCTACGCCAAATGGTGGAAGACCCGCAAGGGTTCCTGCGGCGTCCCGGTGCCCGGCTGCGAGATCCGCATCGACTCCAAGAATCCCTACAAGGAGCCCGGCGAAATCCAGGTCAAGGGCGACAATGTCTTCCTCGGCTACTACAAGAACCGCCAGGCCACCAAGGCCTCCTTCACCAACGACAACTGGTTCAAGACCGGAGACATCGGCGTCATCGACTACGACGGCTACCTGTACCTGCGCGGCCGCTCCAAATGCATGATCCTCGGCCCCAACGGCCAGAACATCTATCCCGAGGAGCTCGAGGCCGTCATCAACAACGTCACCTACGTCGTCGAATCCCTCGTGGTCGAGGACAAGACCGGACTCACGGCCCTGATCTATCCCGACTACCACCAGGGCGAACTGGACGGCATGAGCGGCGAGGAGCTGGAGCAGCGCATCCGCGACGGACTGCCCGAGATCAACAAGCTTCTCCCCACCTACGCACAGATCCGGCAGATCGAATTCATGCCGGAAGATTTCGAGCGTACCCCCAAGCGGAGCATCAAGCGTTACCTATACCAAAGACAGGCATAAGCATGAACAAGTTCGACGAAAAATACATGCAGATGGCCGCCGTGTGGGCGACCAACTCCTACTGCAAACGCCGCCAGGTCGGCGCCCTGCTCGTCAAGGACAGGATGATCATCTCCGACGGCTACAACGGCACCCCCTCCGGCTTCGAGAACATCTGCGAAGACGAAAACGGCGTTACCAAGCCCTATGTCCTCCACGCTGAAGCCAATGCGATCTCCAAGGTGGCCAAATCCGGCAACAACGCGGAAGGGGCGACGCTCTATGTCACGGCCTCGCCGTGCATGGAATGCGCCAAACTCATCATCCAGTCCGGCATCCGCCGGGTGGTCTACCGCGACGAATACCGCCTCACCGATGGCATCGATCTCCTGCGTCGCGCAGGCGTGGAAGTCATAAAAATAGACTGAGCCCATGAAACGTTCTTCCATCCTCGTCGCCTTGCTGGGCGTGGTGATCGGCCTGCTGCTCGCCCTGCTCATCCAGACGGTCGCCGGCAAGAGCCGCAAGATGAAGGTCTCCGACAGCGACTGGCGCAAGGTCGAGCTCATTTTGAGCTGCATTGACGAAAACTACGTGGACTCCGTGGACCGCCACCGTGTCTCCGAAGCCGTGGCGGCAGCCGCCCTCTCGGCCCTGGACCCCCATTCCAGCTACATGCCGCCGCAGGTGCTCGAGGAGACGGAAGCCGACCTGACCGGCAATTTCGACGGCATCGGCATCCAGTTCAACGTGCCCAACGACACCGCCGTCGTGATCGAAGTCATCCCCGGCGGGCCCTCCGAGAAGATCGGGCTCCAGCCGGGTGACCGCCTGCTCAAGGTGGACACCACCAACATCGCCGGCGCCAACTTCCCGCAGGACAGTATGGTGCGCCGCATAAAGGGTGTCGCGGGCAGCAAAGTGACCGTGACGGTCAAGCGCGGCGTCGAGGTCATCCCCTTCGAGATTACGCGCGGCAAGATTCCCACCTACTCCGTGGACGCCGCCTTCATGGTCAGCGACACCACGGGTTACCTCCGCCTGTCGAAATTCTCCCGCACCACCGAGACGGAATTCATCAAAAGCTGCCTTGAGCTGGTCCAGCAAGGCATGACGGAACTGGTACTCGACCTGCGCGACAACACCGGCGGCTACCTCGACCAGGCCTGCAAGCTCTCCAACCTCTTCCTGCCCCGGCGGGCCATGATCGTCTATCTGGAGGGCCGCAACCGCAAGCGCGAAGAATACCGCGCCGACGGCATGGGCCCGTTCCAGGACCTCGGCGTCAAGATCCTTGTCAACGAAGGCAGCGCCTCGGCAAGCGAGATCGTTGCCGGCGCCCTCCAAGACAACGGCCGCGCCACCCTGGTGGGCCGCCGCACCTTCGGCAAGGGACTCGTCCAGGAGCCGTTCTTCTTCACGGACAAGTCAGGCATGCGCATCACCGTGGCACGCTACTACACGCCCTCCGGCCGTTGCATCCAGAAGCCTTACACCGAGGATTACGACTACGAAATCCTGCGCCGCTACGACAGTGGCGAGATGGTCCACGCCGACAGCATGCGCGTTGAGAAGGGCGGCATCCTGCCGGATGTCTTCGTACCCATCGACACCACCCGCGCCGGCCCCTTCTACGTGGCAGCGAACCGCAAGGCTACGGCCATGCGCTTCGCTTCCGCCTGGTTCGACGGGCATAGCGCCGAACTCTCCGGCATCGATGACTACGACGCCCTGCTGGCCTATCTGGACCATGCCGGCCTGGAGCGGCAGTTCCTGAGCTTTGCAAAGAACCGCGACGGTCTGGCTCCCAGCCGGGAGGAATGGGAGACGGACAGGCAGTACATCATGACCCAGGTCCGGGCCCTCGTGGGCCGTTACTCCAGACTGGGCGACAAAGCCTACTACCACCTCTTCCTCCAGACCGACGACACTTTCAAGGCCGCCATGGCGGCTCAATAAAGAAGGGTATAATTGACAAAAACGGTTGGTAACCTTGACATTTTCGGTTGGTAGAAAGGTCACAATTTCCTCTTCTTTTCGTCGTTGAAAAAGAGGAACCATTTAATGAAGTTATCAACCCGAGATTCCGC
>JAAYCA010000065.1 GCA_012744435.1 Bacteroidales bacterium | reverse complement strand
TTACTGATTTTCAGGGACTTTTGCAAGTATTTCTACCTCTTTTTCACTCTAATTTTCAAACAATTTCCGGCCTCTCTGAGGCCACTTTATAAACTTTAATCACAGCAGTTCAACTGCTGATTGGAATAAGATATGGATTGATTAATTGGTTACCAGTCTTGGCCAGTCTCAACAAATATACGCATTCCGCAGAAAATTCACCACGCCTGTAAGAGTTTTTCGTTTAGATTCTTATCTTTGTAAGAGTAACACTATCTCATACCATTATGAAACGCATCCTCACCCTCATCGCCGCCACGATCGTCACCCTCGGCGCGGCGAACGCCCAGGAACTGGCCAACTTCGCCCGTCAGGGCCAGGGCCAGCAGCTGGTCTCCCCCGAAGTCCAGGACGGGAAGGTCACCTTCCGCCTGAATGCCAACTACGCCACAGGTCAAGCTTACCGGCAACTGGATGCCCGACCCGCGGGGCGGTGCCCTCGATATGCAGAAAGGTATGGACGGCGTCTGGTCCGTCACCATCGACGCACCGGAGCCGGAGATCTACACCTACAATTTCATCGTGGACGGCGTGTCCGTCAACGACCCGCTCAACAACCAGGTACAGCGCGACGGCAACCGCTTCCTCAATATGCTCTTCATCCCCGGACCCCGCAGCGAGAACTACTACGAGGCCAAGGACCAGCACGGCACGCTCACCTACCGCTGGTATGACAGCCAGCTGCTCGGCATCCCCCGCCGTATGGCCGTCTACACCCCGTACGGCTACGAGAAGAACACCAAGCAGAAATACCCGGTGCTCTATCTGCTGCACGGTGGCGGCGGCGACGAGGAAGCCTGGCCTTCGATGGGCCGCGCCGTCCAGATCCTGGACAACCTGATTGCGAAGGGCCTGGCGAAGCCGATGATCGTCGTGATGCCGAACGGCAACCCGACCCAGCGTGCCGCCCAGACCCTCAAGCTCCCCAACGACGGCAATGCCGAAGGCCAGAACGCCTATGTCAACAGCCTCGTCAAGGAAATTATTCCTTTCGTCGAGAAAGAGTACCGCGCCATCCCGAAACCGGAGGCCCGTGCCATCTCCGGCCTGTCGATGGGCGGCGGCCACACCACTTCCGCCACCATCGCCTACCCCGGCGTATTCGGCTACATCTGCCCGCTGAGCTGCGGCATCCGCGACAGCGACCACCTCGATGCGGACCTGCAGGGCATCAAGAAGGCCGGCTACAAGCTTTACTGGATCGGCGTCGGCAAGGACGACACGATGGCATACCAGGGATCCCAGCTGCTGAGCGAAGCACTCACCCGCAACGGTATGCAGCACACCCTTTACGTGAGCGAAGACGCCCACGTGTGGAAGAACTGGCGCCTGTACCTCAACACCTTCGCCCAGCTGCTCTTCAAATAAGTTTTAATCACGAAAAAAGGCCGCGCAATGCGCGGCCTTTTTTCATTTCAAGCATCCTACATCGCCGCCCACTCGCGGCACAGGGCGATGACTTCCTCTACCTTGGTGGGGTCCATCTTTTTATGCTGGGAGAACCAGGCGTCGATGGCATCCTTGGCGTTCGGGAAGCAGCGCTGGAAGCTGCGCTTGGACAGCGTAAGGACGGTATCGCCCCGATACAGGAAAGCCGACTCGGTCATGCGGTATGGAACATCCTTATTATCTTCAAACAAATAGTAGCGGGCTCCGTCCTGCATGCCCATGATGTTGGTCACGGCCGTGGTCTGGCTCTCCATGCCGTAGCCGGAGGTCTTGCTGTCCGTCAGCAGGAGGACGTCGCGTTTCACGGCCACGGATGCATCGCCCGTGATGGGATAGAGCCGGTAGAAAACCTTGTCTACAGGCACGAACGTCACGCCGCCGATCACGACGCTGGTCATGTCATCCTCGATCTCCACCATCAGTTCCGTCCCGTCCTTGTCGTTGTAACGGATGGTGTTGTCGATGGCGCAGATGTTGAATTTGCCCGTGGCCGGGGCCTTGCCGACGAATTGCACGGATCCCTGGGCCATGTCCGGCATCAGATAGAAGACCTCTTTCGAGATGCCGCCCTTGCCGTCCTGGGCTTGCAGGAGGCACAGCACTCCCCAGAAAAGGGAAGCCATCAGACATACTGTTCTTCTCATAGACTTGTTTTTCAGCACTATATACAATAATCAGGCCTGCCGGCCAGCCGACAGGCCTGATCCGTCGAAATATCTTAGATATTGATCTCGGCCTTCTGGCGGATGTCGTCGGAAGCGGCGCCGAGCAGCAGGTTGGCACGGCAGTGATCCAGATCCCAGCCGTTCTTCTCGACATTCCAGTAGCGGAGGTCATCCATCGGAATCTCCAGGGTGACGGTCTTGGTCTCGCCGGCCTTGAGGTTCACGCGGGAGAAAGCCTTCAGCTCCTTGAGCGGCCACTCGACCTTGCTGTCGAGGCGCTGGATGTAGAGCTGGACCACCTCGTCCGCATCCATGCCGCCCTCGTTGGTCAGGTCGAAGGACACCTTGACAGCCTTCTTGCCAACGGAAGCGGACATCTGTCCGTAGCCGAAAGTCACATAGGAGAGGCCGTGGCCGAAGGCATACATCGGCTTCACGTTCTTGGTGTCAAACCAGCGGTAGCCCACCAGCTGACCCTCCGTGTACTTGGAAGTCGGCTTGGGCATGGCGTCGAGCATCCGCTGACGCTCCTCGCGCGTCATCTGCGTGGCATCGGCACGGTACATCAGGGTGAAGAGGTCGCCGCCCTGGGTCTTGTCCGGGAAGTTGCCCATCGCGAAGGCCGGGCTGTCCTCGAGCTTCATCGGGAAGGTGAACGGGAGTTTGCCCGACGGGGCGATGTCACCGAAGAGGACCTCGGCAAGGGCCGTGCCGCCCTCGGTGCCGTTCCACCAGCCCTGGACGATGGCCGGGCTGACGGGTTCGAGCTCACGCAGGTCGGTCGGACCGCCGCTGATCAGCACGGTCACCAGGTTCGGGTTGGCGGCGGCAAGGGCCTTGACCACCTCGTTCTGCCCGGTCGGCAGGTCGATGTTGGCGCGGTCGCTGCCCTCGGTCTCGATGTTCTTGTTGGTCCCGCCGAAGAAAATCACCACGTCGGCTTCCCTGGCAAGTTTGACGGCCTCGTCGAGCAGGGCCTTGTCGGCCGGCTCGTTAATGGCACTGGCTACGAGCGGGTTGGGCGTCGCAGATGCAGGGCCCCAGCGACGGCCGGCGAAATTCTTGTAGCCGGGGGCGTAGCTGACCTCGATGCCGGCACCGGCACGCTTCTGGATACCCTGCAGCGGGGTAATCTCATACAGGGCCTTCACACCGGCGCCCATGCCGCCGGACTGGGTCTTCAGCACAGCGTTCTGGCCGATGACGGCAATCTTCTTGACGCTGCTCTTGAGCGGCAGGACGCCGCCCTCGTTCTTCAGCAGGACGATGGACTTCTCCGCCACCTCTTTGGCAATCTGCTGGCTCTCCGGCTGGGAGGTCATCTGGGTGTTGGCCACGTCGTCCGGGATGGCCTCGATGGCGTAGCGGACGCGGAGGATCTGGCGGACTTTCTCGTCCACGAGGTTCTCGGTGAGGGCGCCCGTGGCAATGGAATCGATGACCGGCTGGCCGAGGTAGTTGCTGCCCGTCATCTGGACGTTGAGGCCGTGGAGCATGGCGCCCATCGTGCTGTGGGTGCCACCCCAGTCGGACACGGTGTAGCCCTTGAAGCCCCACTCGCCGCGGAGGATCTCGTTGAGCAGGTGCTCGTTCTCGGAGCAGTAGTCGCCGTTGACCTTGTTGTAGGCCGGCATCACGCTCATGGCGCCGCCCTCGATGATCGCGCGCTCGAAGGGCTTGAGGTAGATCTCACGCAGGGTCCGCTCGTCCACCTGGGCGTCCACGCTGCCGCGGTTGGTCTCCTGGTTGTTCACCGCGAAGTGCTTGATACAGACGGCCGTTCCCTGGTCCTGCACACCCTTGGTGTAGTACAGCGACAGGGCGGCGCTCAGGATCGGATCCTCGCTGAGGTACTCGTAGGTGCGGCCGCCGACCGGCAGGCGCTGGATATTCACCGCCGGGCCGAGGATGACATCCTTGCCGCGCAGGCGGGCTTCCGTGCCCATGCCGGTGCCGTACTTGTAGGCCAGTTCCTCCGACCAGGTCGCCGCGAGGGCGGAACCGGTCGGGAAGAAGGTGGCGGAGTCGAGTTTCCAGCCGGCGGGCGTAAAGCCGTTCGGCACACCCTCTTCGCGGATGCCGAACGGGCCGTCCGCATAGTGCATGTCGGCGATGCCGAGGCGCTCCACGCCCGCGGAGGACATGTTCGTCTTGCTGTGGAGCATGTTGACTTTCTCTTCGAGGGTCATCTGGGCGATGACCTTGTCGATGGCTTTGTCATTGACCGTCAAGCGGTCCTGGGGGGTCTTCGGTCCGGCGCACGCTGCAAGGAGCAGGGCGATGCCGGCCAGACAGGTAAAGGGTTTAAACATGGTTTTTGGATTATATATTATACGTTGTTTCCTAAATTCAAATATAATCATTTATCTGTTCACCCGATACGGGTCCTGGACAATCCCGGGGCAAATTAAACAATCGAAAAAGAATCTGTACGATTATGCATACGGACAGCCGCATGATTTACGTATCTTTGTTTGGAATAAAAGAAAACAACCAACATTTTTATATTATTATGTCAAGAAAACTGTCTATCGTGCTGATGCTCGCGTGCGCCACCGCCACGCTGGCATCCGCCCAGGGTTGGGGCGGCCGCCGCTCCCCCGCCGACACCCTCCGCTCCACCGTTGTCGAGGGCAACCGCGTCATCTTCCAGATCTATGCCCCCCAGGCGCAGCAGGTGGGCGTGTCGGGCGACCTGCCGGGCCGCGTCCAGTTCAGCAAAGAAGAGAACGGCGTGTGGAAGGGCCGCCTCGAGCGGATCGACAACGGCGTGTACCGCTACCAGTTCAACGTGGACGGCGTAAGCGTCTTTGACCCCAGGTCCGAGCTCGCCGGGGAGACCCGTGCGCTGCTCAAGGTCCAGCCCACGGGCGATGAATTCTTCGCCATGAAGAACGTCCCCCACGGCGCCCTCGCCCAGCGCTGGTACTACAGCCGCACGCTGAAGACCCCGCGCCGCATGCATGTATGGACGCCGCCGGGATACGAGAAGTCCGACCAGAAGCTGCCCGTGCTCTACCTCATCCACGGCGGCGGCGACAACGACGCTTCCTGGCCGGGCGTGGGCGCTGCCGGCTGGATTCTCGACAACCTCCTCGCCGAGGGCAAGATGGTCCCCATGATCGTCGTCATGCCGAACGGCACCATCACCGGTGTACCCAACGAGGTTCCTCCCTTTGCCGAAGACATGATCACCGACATCATCCCCTTCATCGAGGCCAACTACGCCGTCAAGACCGACAAGGACAGCCGCGCCATCGCCGGCCTGTCGATGGGTGGCATGGAGACGATGGAAGTCGCCTTCCCGCACTACGACATGTTCTCCTGGGTCTGGGTGATGAGTTCTTCTTTCGCCCCCGGGCAGGATCCCAAGGCCGAAGCGACCCGCCTTGGCCTCTACGAGAACGCCGCGAAGATGAACCGCAGCTTCAAGCTCATGATCTTCTCGCAGGGCGGCCCCTCCGACATCGCCTACCGGAACCTGCAGAACACCCGCAAGGAGCTTGATGCCGCCGGTCTGAAATATGATTACAAAGAGAACGCGCAGGCCGGCCACAGCTGGTACACCTGGCGCGCGGATCTCTACGACCTGGCCCAGAGACTGTTCAAATAGCATCCCATACCATGAAACGCATCTTTTTCTTCGCACTGGCAGCCTTCGTTCTGGCCGCCTGTGCACCCGGGAATCCCGTCCTCACCATCGAGGGAGGCCAGGTCCAGGGGGTCGTAACCGAAACCCCCGGTGTAACCGTATACCGGGGAATTCCTTTCGCCGCTCCGCCCGTGGGCGATCTCCGTTGGAAGGAGCCCCAGCCCGTCGTGCCTTGGGAAGGCGTGAAAGTGGCTGACAGTTGGGGACATCCTGCCTGGCAGACCCCGCACTCCGGCGGCGGCTACACCCCCGAGTTCTTCTTCGACGGCGATCCCGAGTTCAGCGAGGACTGCCTGTACCTTAATGTCTGGACCCCGGCGGCCGGACAGCCCGGCAGGAAACTGCCCGTAACCCTGTGGATCCACGGCGGCGGCTACACCGCCGGCTGGGGCTTCGAGCCCGAGATGGACGGCGAGGAGTGGGCCGCGCACGGCGGCGTGCTCGTGACTTTCAACTACCGCCTCGGCGTGCTCGGTTTCTTCACGCATCCGGCCCTGAGTGCCGAGAGTCCGCACGGCGTGTCCGGCAACTACGGCATGCTCGACCAGATCGCCGCCCTGAAATGGGTGAAGGCCAACATCGCCCAGTTCGGCGGTGATCCGGACCGCATCACCATCATGGGCCAGAGCGCCGGTGCGATGAGCGTACAGACGCTCGTGACCTCCCCCCTGTCCAAAGACCTGATCGCCGGCGCGATCATCCAGAGCGGCGGCGGTGTCACGGACCGGCCCGCCCTGGGCGGCAGCCCGCTGAAGGACAGCGAAGCCGCCGGCAAAGAGCTCATGGACTGGGCGGGTTATGACACCCTCGAGAAGATGCGTGCCGCAAGCCCGCAGGACCTGATGGGTCTGAGTTCGCGGTACATGCAGGAGAAGCGACAGTTCCTGCGCGCCGGCACCTCCCCCGTCGTGGACGGATGGGCCTATCCCGAGACCTTCAACGAAGCCGCCAAGGCCGGCCGCATCGCCGATGTGCCGTACATGATCGGCTGCACCCTGGACGACATGGGTGCACTGGGCAACGGCATCGACCGTTTCTGCCTGCTGCGCGAGCAGGCCGGCACCCCGGCCTATGCCTACCAGTTTGCCCGGCGCCTGCCGACCGACGGACGCGAGGGCGTGCTTCAGGGAGCGTTCCACTCCTCGGAACTCTGGTACATGTTCAAGTCGCTGCGTTTCTGCTGGCGCCCCTTCACGGAGGGCGACTACGCGCTCGCCGAGCAGATGATCGGCTGCTGGACCAACTTCGCCGCCACCGGCAATCCGAACGGCAAGGCCGGCGGTGCCTGGACTGCCTTCACCCAGGGCAACCAGAACTACATGGTCTTCAAGCTCGACGACGCCGACAAGGTCGCTTCGGGCATGGGCCCGATGCTGGCACGGTAAGGCCGTTTGACGCAAAAAAGAGGGCTGACCCGACCGGGCCAGCCCTTTTTGCATACAGGCGGACGCTATTTAAAGAGTTTCGGCACGAACTCGCTGAGGTAGATGCGCCAGTTGCGCCAGATGTGGCCGCCGTCGGTCTCCATGTACTCGTACGGGTATCCGGCCGCGTCGAGTTTCTTCCGGAAGTCGTTGTTGGCCTGGATAAGGAAGTCGCTGCTGCCGATGCCGATCCATAGCAGGGCCGGCTTCCTGGAGAAGTAGGTGGCAAGCTTGCCGTCGATGTTCTCGTAGATCTCCTTGTGCGTGGCACGCCCCTCGCTCCCGGTGCCGATGGCGGCGGAGAACATGCCGGAGTAGTTGAACATGTCCGGATTGTTGAGCGTGATGTACAGTGTGTGGAAACCGCCCATGGACAGGCCGCAGATGGCGCGGCTCTGCTTCTTCGCAATGGTACGGTAACGGCTGTCGATGAACTTGACAATCTCCGGGAAAGCGCTCTCGAACGTGCCCTCCATCGTCTGCGGCAGGCTCATCGTCGGACGGGTGTAGCCCGTGGAATTCTCCAGCGGAGCGGCCTCCTCGGAGATGTTGCCGTTGGTGAAGACGACGATCATCGGCTTGGCCTGGCCGCGGGCGATGAGGTTGTCGAGGATCTGCGTGGCACGGCCCTGGGTGACCCAGGCGTCCTCGTCGCCGCCGATGCCGTGCAGCACGTACAGGACGGGATATTTGGTCTTGGAAGTCTCATAGCCGGCCGGGGTGTAGACCGTCAGGCGGCGGTCGAAGCCCGCGGTGGCGCTGGGATACCAGACCTTGGACACGGTCCCGTGGGGGACACGGTGGATGGCGTACAGGTCGCTCCGGGCGCCCTCTTCAGGCACAAGCAACACGCTGGAAAGTGTCGAAACATCCCGGTTGACATAAACATTACTCAGGTCCAGGACCTGGTTGCCGTCCACGGTAAAGCTATAGGTATACAGCTCGGGAGCTACCTTGAAGGGGGTGGTGTACTCCCAGATGCCGTTCTGGCCTTCCTTGAGCTCAGCCATGCCGGGCTGCTCGAAGGTCATCGTCTGGCCGTTCATCTCCATTTCAATCTTCCGGACCGGGAGGAAGTCACCGGAAAGCGTCACTTTGACGGCCTTGGGGGCACGGTAGCGGAAAGTCACGGTGCCGTCGGGATTGATGACGGGCGAATCGGTGGAGGGGCCGCCCTGAAGGGCTTGCTGCGCCAGGGCGGAAACGCCCAGCAGGATCGCAGCGGACAAAGTAAGGATCTTCTTCATATCAAAGGCTTGAGTTGGTACACAAAGCTAATGATTTTATTCCAATTTTGATACGGTATCCAGGATCATGGTGCGCGGATATGGCTCCCATACCGGCATGCCGTCCGCAGCCGGGACGCCCGTCTTCGCGAAATTCGTCCACAGGCGGCTGATGCGGTGACCGAGTTCCACGGCCTGCCCGCCACCGCCCGTGAAGGTGCGGTGAAGCTCTACGTTGTCAAAGACGAAGGGGATCTCCAGGCAGTGCGTGCTGCCCAGGGCGCCGTCCAGCACCGGGGACTCCCAGGTGAACTGATACAGATACACGGGAGCACAGCCCGCTGCCAAGCGGTCGGAAGCCTGCCGGAGGGCCAGCGGCTTGAAGATCGTATCCTCCTGGTCGCGCGTGAATTCATGGTAGGTCGTACCGATAATCACCGGGATGTCCCTGGACAGGGCCATGGCGGCCGCGGAACCGGGCTGGTGGGGCAGGACCTCACTGTCCACCACCGGACGGGTACCGAAAAGGAGCTGGTCCAGCAGATTCTCGGGCAACCCGCCTTCATGCTCCGCTTCCGTACGCACCTCGGCGACGGCAGCATCGTATGCTTCCAGCAGGGTCGCATACGGGACGCTCTCGATATCGGCGATCCGGGCCGGGCTGATGCCGAGCCGGCGTACCGTGGCAGCGCCGATGCGACGCGACCATTTCTGGGTCTGCGCCTCCAGGATCGATCCGCTCTCCACGACAGCCTTGCTGAAAAGGCCCTTCGCGGAAGGCATCGCAAGCAAGGTGCATACCTTGCCGCCGCCACCCGACTGTCCGAAAACGGTCACATTGGCGGGATCCCCGCCGAAAACGCTAATATTGTCCCGCACCCACTCCAGCGCCTTGACGATATCGGTCATGCCGAGATTGCCGGAAGCAGCATAGCGGGCCCCGAAGCCGGACAGGTCCAGGAAACCCAGGACATTGAGGCGGTGGTTGAGCGAGACGACCACGACGCCGTGGTCACGCGCAAGGTTTGCACCGTCGTAACCGATCTGCTCCTGACCGGAACCGGCGCTGAAGCCGCCACCGTGCAGCCAGACCATTACAGGTCGCTTGCGGCCGTCGTTAATGCCGGCCGTCCAGACATTGACGCGGAGGCAGTCCTCATCCGGGAAGCCGTCGTCCCAATGCATCGAAAAGGCCTGGTGATCGTCATACCAGCCCGTCCGCGCCCCCTGCGGACACGTGGGGCCGTAGGCAAGGCTGCTGCGCACTTCCGTCCAGGGGTCGGGATCGACCGCCGGCAGGAAACGTTCCGCCTTGGCATAGGGAATGCCTTTGTAGGTATAGACACCGTCCTCGATATAGCCGGCCACGGGACCGGACACCGTCTGGACCGTCGAAGCCTTGGCGGAAGTTTCGAGACTATGGAGAGACTGCCCGGAATGCGGCCTGTCCGGAGCGCAAGCATGGATGGCAAAGCAGGCGGCCAACAGGAGAAGAGGGTAATAGCGTATGCGTATCATTATTACATGGCTTAGTACATATGCAAATTTACCCAACATCCTGTTTTTATTGTTTTCAATACTCCCTTTTTTTTCTTTTGTGTACAATTAAAACCGGAACCCGGCCCAAGACTTGTCCAATTCTTTCAATATTCTTCCAAAATCTGTATATTTGAAGTGATATTCAATGCCTATGAAAATGCGAAAAGGGATCCTATTCTTGTTCGCCATTCTGCCTGCCGCCTGTTCGCGGCCGGCGACGGTTCCTGATCCGGAAATCATTGAGAGTTACGTCCAAGTGGCGGAACGCCTGTCCAACCAGCGTGTCAATGCCTTCGCCGAAGATGCCGACGGACACATCTGGATCGGCACCGCCCGCGGTCTCAACAAATACAACATCCACAATTTCTACCAATGTTTCAGTGGCGGAGATTCGCTCGGCCTGCCCGACAACCGGATCACGGCGCTGCGGTGCAGCGCGTCCGGACAGCTCTGGGTCGGTACCCCCCTTGGCGTATCCGTACACATGGATGACGGACGGTTCCGGCAGATCCGTATCCTGGACGACAACAAAAACGTCAGCGAAATCCTGGAGACCCGCGACGGCCAGATACTCTTCAACAACAACGGCCTGCTGTTACGCTACGATGCGGAAGCCGACTGCATCCGCCCCGTCGTCCGCGAATACGGCTTCAGGTCGGTCATCGGACAGGACGGACGGATCTGGTCCATCGCCGGCCTGACCGAACTCCGTTGCTACGACCCGTCAGACTTCCACCTCATCGACTCATGGCGCCCCCCGCATCTGGCTTATCACCTCACCATGGCCACGACGGGCGAGATCTGGCTGTCCGGCATGGGGGCCCTCAGTATCTTCGATCCGCGCTCCGAAACCTGGCTGGATATCCCGGAAGCCATCCGGCAGGAACAGCGGCTCATGCAGGGGGACATTGATATTCTCTTTGCCATTGGACCGGACATGCTCCTGCACTCCATCACCGACGGACTGTTCTGCTTTAACCAGTCCACCGGCCGGCTGCTCCACCAATCCGATCCCGGTTTCCCGTATGATGCTCCGGACTTCGAATACCACCAGCTCTTCCATGACAGCAAGGGCAACCTCTGGTTCGGCTCCACCGACCAGGGGTACAGCGTTTCTTATGCCGCCAAGGAGGGTTTCGGCAACAACCGCTACCTGACGGATTTCTTCAACCACAAATCCGTTACCGCACTGAGTACGGACCGGGAGGGACGGCTCTGGATCAGTACCCTCAATGACGGTTTGTACGTCTATGACACGGAGAGCAAGGAGTTGCGCCCGATCGACCTGAACCGCTTCGTGCCGGACAACAACCTCGGCTATGTCCGTTGCTCCAGCATCACCTGCGACGCGCAAGGCGAGCTATGGCTCGTCCTGATGGAAAAATACCGCGTACTGCGCTGCCGATACGACGGCCGGGACCTCAAGGTCATCGACCGCATCGACCAGTTCAATCCCACATCCGTCTCCCAGGACGATCTGGGACGCATCTGGATTTCCAACTACACGGGGGAGCTGCTCCGTTACGACAAGGGCACCCGCCACATCGACCGCGTCCAGCTTCCGAACGGCCAGCGGACAATCATCCCCACCCTGCTCCAGGTGACCCCGGGACGCATGCTGGCTGCCCCTTACGGCAACCCCATTTGCGAAGTCTTTACCAACACGGCCGAGATCCAGTTCGTCTCCACGCCCGATGCGGAGTGGGAACATGCTCCCCGAAGCTATTTCAGCAACCCTACCTGTCTCTTCCAGGACAGTGCCGGGGACATCTGGCTCGGCACGACTGGTGGCGGGCTGCTCCGTTATTCCGACGAAAAGCGGCACACATCCCCTGTTTCCGGAACGCCATGCCCTGACATCTGTTCCATCCAGGAAGACCTTCAAGGCAATCTATGGGTCAGCACGATGAACGGTCTGGCCCGCTATGACCGTACTGTCGGAGCCTTCAGCAACTACTTCGACAGCGACGGCACCGGCGGCAACCTGTTCTGCGAGCGCAGTTCCTGCCTCCTGCCGGACGGCACACTCGTCTTCGGCGGCACACATGGCCTGACCATGTTCAACCCCCTGGACCTCCAGCAAAAACGCAACGTAAAGCTGGTATTCGAAGACTTGAAGGTTCACAACAGACTCGTCGTTCCTTCGCCGGACGGTCCCATCGACCGGGAACTCGTCCACCAGCCGAAAGTCACCATCCGGGATGACCAGAACGGATTCAGCATCTCATATGCCGCACTGGACTACAGCGAATTCAAGCGCCATCGCTATACCTACATGATGGAAGGATTCGACCACTACTGGATCGAGGCGGGGACGGCCAACGAAGCCAATTACGCCAACCTCCCGCCCGGCCGATACCGCTTCCGCGTCATGGTGCAGGAGGACCCGTCTTCGGAACAGGCGCTTGACATCCACGTCCTGCCGCCCTGGTTCAAGACCTGGTGGGCCCATATCCTGTTCATTCTGCTTGCCCTGGGGCTTGTTCTGCTCATAACCCTTTTTTACCGCCGGATCCACCGGGTCCGCAAACAGGCCGCCCACCACATCCGCGAAGTGCGCCGGGAGCAGGAACGGGCCGAGCAGGAACGCGAAGCGGAGAAGCGCCTCAACAGCACCCAGATGAACTATTTCGCCAATATCGCGCACGAGTTCCGCACCCCGCTCACGATGATTGCCGGACCGGTCGGCCAGCTCGTGCACTCGGACTGCATCCGGGGCGAAGACCGCAAACTGCTCGAGATCGTACAGCGCAGTTCCACCTGGATGCTCTCGCTGGTAGGGCAGCTTCTGGATTTCAACCGCATCGGCAACAACAAGCTTCGAATCAAGGTAGCCAAAGACGATATCGTGGAGCCGCTCCGTTCGACGGCCGCGCTGTTCCGCTTCAACGCGGAATCCAAGCACATCGAGTTCAACACGTACGGTCTCGAGGATCCTTTCGTGATGTGGCGGGATGCCGACAAAGTGACGAAAATCGTCATGAACCTGCTCTCCAACGCATTGAAATTCACCCCTCCGGGCGGCACCGTATCGCTGTCGTTCGACGTGATTCCGCGCAGCGAGGCTGCCGCCCGGTTCCCGCTTACGGAAGCTGACACCGACCCGCAGTATGCGATGATCAGCGTCACCGACACCGGCTGCGGCATCCCCGAAGACCAGCTTGAGAAAATCTTCGAGCGCTTCCACCAGACCGGGCGCGGCGAAGCCGCCGGTTCGGGCATCGGGCTCTTCTATTCCCGCGCCCTCGCCGAACTGCATCATGGCTACATCACGGCCGCCAACCGCGAGAGCGGCGGCGCCGAGTTCAGCTTCATCCTGCCCGTCAGCGCCGCTTCCTACGCGGAGGATGAACGCAGCACCGGGGATCCGGTCAAGCCGATGATTCCGCTGCCCGGCACTGCCGTACCGGAAGAGCCCCAGGAGGATCCGGACAAGCGGCGCGTCGTCGTGGTCGACGACGACATCGACGTGGCCAACTACGTCAAGATCCTGCTCTCGCCCTACTACAAGGTCATCGTCCATTTTGATGCCGATTCCACGCTGAAGGCACTGGAAGAAGAAGCGCCGGACCTGGTGATCAGCGATGTGGTGATGCCCGGACGCAGCGGATACGAGCTCTGCGAGGCCATCAAGGAAGACCTGCAGCTCAGCCACATCCCCGTCATCCTCGTCACGGCCAAGGTGGCCGTTGAGAGCCAGGTGCAGGGACTTGACAAAGGGGCTGACGCCTACGTGACCAAACCCTTCGACCCTTCCTACCTGCTCGCTCTCGTCAAGTCGCTGCTGGACAACCGCGACAAATTGCGCCGCCGACTCGGCACCGTCACCCGCGCCGAGGACATCAAATCCGATGAACTGTCGCCGCGTGACAGCGCCTTCATGAAGGAGCTTTACGCCTTGATGGACAAGGAGCTGGCCAACCAGGAGCTGGACATCACCCGCATGACTGAGATGATGCGCATCTCCCGGACCAAGTTCTACTACAAAGTCAAGGGCCTGACCGGCGAGAATCCGGGCGTCTTCTTCAAGCGCTACAAGCTCAACCGCGCTGCCGACCTGCTCAAGGAAGGCAAGTACAACATGTCGGAGATTGCCTACATGACGGGCTTCAACACCCTCTCGCACTTCTCCACCTCATTCAAGAAACAATTCGGCATGCCGCCGTCGGAATACGTCGGTTAAACGGTCACCCCCGGCTCCGGCCGGAAGATCTACAATTTGCGAAGGAGGATGGTCTCACCCGGACGGGCGGGACCTTCGCCGCGATAGCTGTTATACAGGCGGATCTTCTTGAGCTGTACTCCGAACATCTGGGAAATGTCCCAAAGCGTAAGTCCCCCGGTCTCCACCTCATAACGCGGCCACCCGAGCTCCGCCTGCGGCTTTTTGCGGGCCAGATACACGATCGTGTCCGGCTCCAGCTCCTGCTCGTAGGGCAGATCGTTATACCGCAGGATCTGTTTCGGAGACATATGATAGGATGCCGCCAGCGAGCTGTAGCTGTCCCCTTCGATGGAGATCACGTACGGAACGCCGTTGCGCTCGAGGACCTTGCGGGACAGGGGCAGCGTCAGCGATTCGACAGCAACGGGAATACGGCGCTCCCCGACGGCCGCCACCTGCGGCAGGTCCGGGGTCGCCGGAGCCGGTGCAGTCTGCGCAAAAGCCTGCTCGTCGAAACGGTACAGCTGGAAATCCTCGATGGAATCGATGAGTTTTTCGGCATAGCGGCGATCCGTGGCGTAACCGGCCTGACGGAGTCCCCTCGCCCAGGCCTTGTAGTCGGTAGGATCCAGATCGAACAGGCCCTGATAACGCTCCCGCCCACGCAGGAAATCAGAATGGGCCCGATAAGACTCTTCCGCGCTTGCATAGGCACGGAAACACTCCTGGGTGCGGTCGTCGTCTTTGTAGAACGTGTCCCCGGTCCATTCCCCGTGGCATTTGAGCCCGAAATGGTTGTTGGCCCGGACGGCCAGGACGGACCGACCGGCCCCGGACTCCACGAGCGCCTGGGCCAGCGTGATACTGGCCGGCACGCCGGTGCGCTCCATCTCGGCAATTGCCAGCGGGGCATACTTCTCGATATAGTCCAGTTGCGGGTTCTGAGCGGCACAAAGGCCGGGCATCACCGCTGCGACAAGGAACAGGAAACGTTTCATCAGGCGTAGAAATTACACGCTAATATACTAAAATTCGATAACATCGCCATCCTGCGCCGCCACCGTGTCCGGGAATATCTCCCGACACTCCTGCAGCAAGGCATCGAAATCGGTAATCCGCGAGGAGTAATGGCCGATCACCAGCCGCCCCGCACCGGCATCCCGTGCACACTGCGCCGCCTGTTCCGAAGTAGAATGCCAATGGGCAAGGGCCCGGTCCGCCATTTCACGCGGATAGGTGGCTTCGTGATAGAGCAGGTCCACGCCGCGTACCCATTCCGCCTCTTCCGGGAAAGGTACGGTGTCCGAGCAATATGCAAAAGATTTCGGATGATAGCCGGGATTCTCTTTCCAATGCCTTTCCGTCACGATCTCATCGAAGCGATAGCCATAGCACTCGATCTTGTGCCGGAGCGGGAAAGCGCTCACCTGCACATGCTTGGACGTATGGATCGTCTTCGGCTCCCGGCAGTCCACGGCGGTGAAGCGGATCTCGAAACAGTCCCACTCCCCGAAGAAACTCCGGTAGAAATTGAGCACGGAGCCCAGTGCCTGCGGGCCGTAGATATCGAGCGGTGCCGTACGGCCGTACATCGTCATCGTGTTCAGCAGACCGAACAAGCCGAACAGGTGGTCTCCGTGGATGTGGGTGATAAAGACAGCCTCCACTTTCAGGAAAGAGAGATGGGCGCGCCGCATCTGCTGCTGCGTGCCCTCCCCGCAATCCAACAGGAACAAGCGCCCGTGCACGGAAAGCACCTGGGCGCTTGGATTCCTATCAGAAATGGGCATGGCCGAAGCCGTGCCCATTATCGTGAGAGTGAAGTTCATCGGATATTACTCGCCTTTTTCGAGTTTCTCCTTCAGCGCAGCCAGGGCATCGATGTCGCCAAGGGTCGTCTTCTCGACATTGGAGTTGACCTTCTTGACGGCCCTCTTGGTGCTCTCGGCCTCGCTGGCGGCAGCACGCTCCTTGACCTCCTGGTAAGTACGCAGATGGCTGAGGAGGATCCTGCGGGTAGAGCGACGGAGCTCGATCACCTTGAACGGAAGCGTCTCGCCGGCGACGGCCTGCTTGCCATCCTCCTTGACGAGTTCACGGTTGAAGGCAAAGCCCTCGGCTTCACCGCCCAGGGTGATGTTGGCACCCTTGTCGGTCGTCGAGGCAACAGTGCCCTCGACGGTGGAACCCACCGGGAACTTGGCCTCGATCTCGTCCCAAGGATTCGGGACAAGCTGCTTGTGGCCAAGGCTGAGTTTGTGGTTCTGCTCGTCGAAGTCGAGGATCTGGACATCGATCGTATCGCCGGGGGCGACCACCTCGGAAGGGTGCTTGATCTTGTTCCAGCTCAGGTCGCTGATATGCACGAGGCCCTCCACACCGTCCTCCAGCTCGGCGAACACGCCGAAGTTGGTGATGTTGCGGACCGTGGCCTGCTGCTTGCTGCCCACGGGATATTTCTCGCGGATGCTCTCCCAAGGGTTCGGCATAAGCTGCTTCAGGCCGAGGGAAATCTTGCGGGCGTCACGGTCGATGGAAAGCACCTGGGCCTCCACCTCGTCGCCGACCTTGAGGAACTCCTGCGCGGAGTGCAGTCTCGGAGACCAGGACATCTCGGACACATGGACCAGACCCTCCACGCCCGGCTCGATCTCGACGAAAGCGCCGTAGTCGGCGATGAGGATGACCTTGCCCTTGACCTTGTCGCCCTCCTTGAGGTTGGAGTCGAGATTGTCCCAAGGATGCGGAGTGAGCTGCTTGAGACCCAGCGCGATGCGCTTCTGGGCTTCATTGAAGTCGAGGACGACGACCTTGATCTTCTCGTCCAGGGAGACGACCTCCTCGGGGTGGTTGACACGGCCCCAGGACAGGTCGGTAATATGGATAAGACCGTCCACGCCGCCGAGGTCCACGAACACACCGTAGTTGGTGATGTTCTTGACCGTGCCTTCGAGGATCTGGCCTTTCTCCAGCTTGCTGATGAGCTCGGCGCGCTTGGCTTCCTGCTCGGCCTCGAGGAGCGCCTTGTGGGAAACGACGACATTGCGGAACTCCTGGTTGATCTTGACGATCTTGCACTCGATGTTCTGACCCACGTACTGGTCGTAGTCGCGGATCGGCTTGATATCGATCTGGCTGCCCGGCAGGAAGGCTTCGATGCCGAACACGTCGACGATCATGCCACCCTTGGTGCGGGTCTTGACAAAACCCTTGACGATCTCGTCGTTCTCAAAGGCTTCGTTGACGCGGTCCCAGGACTTCAGCGTACGGGCCTTGCGGTGGGAAAGCACCAGCTGGCCCTTCTTGTCCTCGGCGGACTCGACGTAGACTTCCACCTTGTCACCGACCTTGATGTCGGGATCATAGCGGAACTCGGACACGGGGATGACACCCTCGCTCTTCCCGCCGATGGTAATGACGACCTCGCGCTTGTTGACCGCGGTGACCTCACCTTCGACCACTTCGTTCTCGACGACCTTGGACAGCGTGGCGCTGTAGGCGTCGTCGATGGCTTTCTTGTCGGAGCTGCCGTAAACATCGCCGCCCTCAAAGGCTTCCCAATCGAAATCCTCGGGCTTGACGGACGCGTTCATCCGAACTTCATTCTTTAATTCTTCCATTTGTAATAAAAAACAAACTAGTAGTTAAACATTATTTTCTGTCCCTCCGGCCGGCAAGGCCGGATTTCGGGCGCGCAAAGTTAGCAAATATTTCTGATTTTCACTACCTTTGTATTCCTGTTTTACAAAAAATGTACTCTGTCGACAAATATCCGTCCAAGATTCTCCAGGAAGCTGTCGAGGCCATCGGTTCCCTGCCCGGTGTGGGCTCCCGCAGCGCCCTGCGCCTTGCCCTGCACCTTCTGGGGCAGCCCGCCGACCACATCCACCATTTCACGGAAGCGATCAACCGTCTCTCGGACGAGATCCACTACTGCAAGACCTGCCAGATGGTCTCCGACACGGACCAGTGCCCGATTTGCGCGGACCATACGCGCGATGCCCGCACGATCTGCGTGGTGGAGAGCGTCCGCGACGTAATGAGCATCGAGGCTACGGGGATGTACCGCGGAGTGTATCACGTCCTGGGAGGCATCATCTCCCCCATCGACGGCATCGGCCCCTCGGACATCCACATCCGGGAGCTGGTCGAGCGCATCGAGGGGATGGACGCGGACACCGAGATCATCCTGGCCCTGTCCGGCGATGTGGAAGGCGAGACGACATCGCTGTACATCTACCGCCAGATCGAGGGCAAAGGGGTAAAAGTCACGACCCTCGCCCGCGGCCTCGGCTTCGGGGACGACCTGGAATACGCCGACACCCTCACCCTCGGGCGCTCGCTGACCTCCCGCCAGCCGTTCAAACCTTAAACAGGAGCGAAACGCCGATCATGATCAGGATGAGTCCGCCGACGGCCTCGGTCCAGTGACCGAAACGCCGGCCGATGGCGCTGCCTCCACGCAGACCGACGAGCACGGACAGGGCCGTGATGACAAAGACGGAGACCAGCAGCGGCAGGAAACCCGCCCAAGACACACCCTCCATCGACTGCGCCACGCCGACGGCGAGAGCGTCGATACTCGTTGCCAGACCGCCGATCAGGACATTTCCCCAGCCATCCAGGTTGCGCACTTCATCCTTGCCCCGGATGCCTTCGACAAGCATCGATGCACCGACATACAGGAGCAGCAGGAAACCGATTATGTGCGAGACCTTGTGCACGAATCCGGCGAACAGGGAACCGAATGCCCACCCGGCGAGCAACAGACCGGCCTGGATCACGGCAAAGACGGAGGCAACTCCCAGAACACGCCCCCAACTCACATCGCGCAAGGTCACGCCCGAACAGAGCGAAACGGCCAGGCAATCCGCACAGAGCGAAGCCGCCAGCAGAATGGCTTTCAGGATTTCCATTTTCTTTGAAAAAGAGTCACAAAATTATAAAAAAAACACCTGTTTTTCAATTATTATTTCTACTTTTGCAGGCTTGCATCTCCGTATTGCAAGCTATCCCGTAAGTTTAACCCCCTTCCGACGATTGTGCCGGGACCAACCAGGAAGGAAGCGATGATCAAGATTTTCTACAGACGTGGCAAGGAAATCCTTGTCAGCCAGTCCGAAACGGAGTTTGCTGCTATCGGCAAAGAAAATGTCCTCTGGATAGACCTCCTGCAGCCGTCAGGAGAGCAGAAGAGGGCTGTCGAGGCGTTCCTCGGCACGGAGATCCAGAGCCGGGCCGAAGCGGAGGAGATCGAGAGTTCCTCCCGCTTCTTCGAAGAGGGCGGCGTCATTTTCGCAAACACCAATTTCCTCTCCCCTGCCAGCGACGAGATGCTGATGGATCCCGTCTCCTTCATCCTGTCCAATGGCATCCTTACCACGGTCCGAGAGTTTCCCCTGCGCTCCCTGGACACCCTTCAGCTCAAGATCCAGGCCCTGCCGGAGCAGTTCCCGGACGGGTTCACCACCTTCGTGGAAATCATGGACAAGCGCGTTGACCTGGACGCCGACATCGTGGAGCTGATCTCCAAGGAAGTATCCCAGTTCAGCAAGCGCATCAACCAGCAGGAGGACATCAACGAGGAGTTCCTGCTGGATATCAACCAGCTGCAGGAGAACGCCATGACCGTCCGCGAGAACGTCGTGGACAAGCAGCGGCTCATCTCCAACATCCTCAAGAGCAAACGCTGCCCCAAGGATCCGGATCTGCGCAACGACCTGAACATCATCCTCCAGGACATCGCCTCCCTGATCAACCATACCAACTTCGCCTTCGAGCGTCTGGAGTACCTGCAGGACACGGTCCTGGGCATCATCAACCTCGACCAGAACAACATCATGAAGATCTTTACCTTCGTGTCGTTGCTGCTGATGCCGGCCACGCTCGTGGCAAGTTTCTACGGGATGAACGTCACCCTCCCATTCGCAGAGAAATGGTGGGCCTGGCTCGCGCTCTTCCTGCTGATGGCCTGTCTGGTCGTCAGCATCTGGATCATCTTCAAGCGGAAGAAAATGCTCTGACCATAGCATGATGCAAGTGCGGGTCCCGGTCCAGTTTTTGGACCGGGACCCGCATTTTTGGCAGTTTTTGCGGGTCCCCTGCAAATTCCTGGACCGGGACCCGCATTTTATTCGTATCTTTAAGGACTAAAACTGATAATCGATGAAACGAATCCTTCTGATAATCTCCGCCTTAGTGGCGTTGTCGGCTTCCGCCGCTCCCGCCGAAGACTGGCAGAACCCCGCCGTGAACCAACGCAACCGCGTGGAGATGGCCGCCACCTTTGCCTCGGACAGCCCCCGCCTGTCTTTGGACGGGATCTGGAACTTCCGCTGGTACGGGAGCCCGGAACTGCGTCAGCGGGATTTCTTCAAGCCTGGTCTGGACGACGTCCGCTGGGACACGATGCCCGTGCCCGGGATGTGGGAACTGAACGGCTACGGAGATCCCCTCTACACCAACATCGCTTACCCCTGGGACGGTCATTATGTGAATAATCCCCCCATCGTCCCGACGGAACGCAACTACGTCGGGCAGTACCGCCGCAGCGTGTCCATTCCCGCCGACTGGGCGGGCAAGGATATCTTCCTCGCCATCGGATCCGCCACCTCCAATGTTCGCGTTTGGGTGAACGGAAAAGAAGTGGGCTACAGCGAAGACAGCAAGCTGGAGGCGCGCTTCGATGTCACGAAATATGTCAAGCCCGGACAGGACGCCCTCATTGCGCTGGAGATCTTCCGCTGGTGCGACGGCACCTACCTGGAGGACCAGGACTTCTGGCGCTATGCCGGCATCGCCCGGGAGACCTTCCTCACGGCCCGGCCCGCAGCCCGTATCGAGGACCTTCACGTCAGCGCCGGCATGGATGGCAGCTACCGTTTCGAGGCCAGCCTGACCAAGGCCGCCAAAGGCGTGAAATACTATCTCTCCGGGCCGGGATTCCCTGAAATGGAAGTTCCGGCTTCCGGACGTGTCGAGCGTCCGAACCTCTGGAGCGCCGAGTCGCCGTCCCTCTATCACCTGCGTGCCGTTTGTTTCGACAAAAAGGGTGTGACGGAGACCGCGGAACTGGATTTCGGTTTCCGGGAAGTCAGGATCTCCGGAGGGCAATTGCTGGTCAACGGCCAGCCCGTCCTGATCAAGGGCGCCGACCGTCACGAGATGTCCGCTACAGGCGGATACGTGGTCACGGTGGCGGAGATGCTGGAGGATATCCGTATCATGAAGGAGTTGAATATCAACACGGTACGCACCAGTCACTATCCCAATGACCCGCGCTGGCTGGACCTGTGCGACCGCTATGGCCTGTATGTCATCGACGAGGCGAACATCGAATCGCATGGCATGGGCTACGGAGACCGGACCCTGGCGAAGAACCCGGCCTACGCCCAGGCGCACATGGAGCGCATCCGGCGGGTGGCCCAGCGGGACATCAACCATCCGTCCGTCATCATCTGGAGCCTCGGTAACGAGGCGGGCAACGGCCCCAATTTCGAAGCCGCTTACGACTGGCTCAAGGCCTGGGATCCGTCCCGGCCCGTTCAGTATGAGCAGGCGGGTCTCGGCCGCAATACTGACATCTATTGCCCGATGTACGCGGGCTACGAGCAAATGGTCCGTTATGCGGAGAGCGAGCCGGAGCGCCCGATGATCCAGTGTGAATATGCCCATGCCATGGGCAATTCGATGGGCGGTTTCGAGGACTACATGGAGCTTTTCCGCAAGTATCCCGCCCTGCAGGGAGGCTGTATCTGGGATTTCGTGGACCAGGCGGTCCGCTGGCCGTCCGACCGGTCGCGCACCGGCTTTGTCTACGCCTTCGGCGGAGATTTCAATGACGATGACCCCACGGACAATTCCTTCAACTGCAACGGCATCATCGCCGCCGACCGGAGCTGGCACCCGCACGCCTATGAGGTACGGCACGGCTACCGTTCCATCCTGACGTCCGCCACGCCGGCGCAGGCCCTGGACGGTCGCGTGCAGGTCTTTAACGAGCATTTCTTCATCAACCTGGACCGTTATCTGATGCGCTGGGAGATCCTTGCCGACGGCGAGCCGGTGCTTGCCGGCCAGCTGGATGCGCCCAAGGCGGCGCCGCAGCAGACGCTCGTGGCTGACCTGGGCTTCCGCGAGACAGACCTCGCCGGCATCCCGGGCGAACTGTATCTGAACGTCAGCTACGTCCTTCGCCGCGCCGACGGCCTGCTGGCTGCCGGCACGGAGGTCGCCCACGACCAGATCCTGCTGCGCGAGGCGCCTTACCGGATGAGTGCCGCCGATCTGAACGGACGGCGCTGGACGGTTGATTTCGACCCGGAAACGGGGGCGCTCTGCTCCTACAGGCTCGAGGGCAAGGAGCTGCTTGCCGCCCCGCTGATGCCCTGCTTCGGCCGCGCCGTGACGGAGAACGACCTGGGCGCCCGCCTGGAAGTGCGTATGAAGCCCTGGCTCTATCCTGGATTCAAGGTGAAGGGCCTGGAGCGCAGTGCGCAGGGCGTGGAAGCGGTTTATGAGGTCGGTGACGGGCTTGCCACCGTGGCCGTGCAATATGCCCTGGCCGGTGACGGCAGCATCACCGTGACCGAGCGGATGACCGAGGTGCGCGAGGGTGCGCCGGAGCTGTTCCGCTTCGGGATGGAGTTCGCGATGCCGGGCTCCTTCGGCAACCTGGCATTCTATGGCAAGGGTCCCTTCGAGAATTACATCGACCGGCAGGGAGCCGCGCAGATGGGTATCTGGAAACAGCAGGTGCAGGACCAGTACCATTTCGGATACCCCCGCCCGCAGGAGTCCGGCACCCATGTGGGAATGCGCTGGATGCGGATCACCGACGCTGCCGGCTGCGGCTTTGAAATCGCCTCGGAAGGTGCCTTCTCCGCATCCGCACTGCCTTTCGGCCGGCGCGACATCGACCTGTCGGTCACCGGTGGCGGCCGCGGCCGGGGCGGCGACCAGCGTCACTCGCTCGAGCTCCGCGAGGATGGCCTGACGCACGTCAACGTGGACCTGATGCAGATGGGACTCGGCTGCGTGAACTCCTGGGGCGCCGTCCCGCGGGAGCAGTACCGCCTCAAGGCTGAGCCGCGCACGTTCAGCTTCACGCTGAAGCCGCTGCTGTAAGGGAAGTGGGCAAAAAAATATCCTCCGGAGTCAGCCTCCGGAGGATATTTTTGTTTGCTACAGGGACCTAGCGGGCCTTGCCGTTGGAGCCGAGGACGTTGATGATCTTGTGCGTGTACATCTTCTTCATCTCTTCGCGGGCCGGCTTGAGATACTGGCGCGGGTCGAAGTGGCCGGGGAATTCGGCGAAGTGCTTGCGGATGGCACCGGTCATCGCCAGACGGCTGTCGGAGTCGATGTTGATCTTGCAGACGGCACTCTTCGCGGCCTTGCGGAGCTGCTCCTCGGGGATACCGATGGCATTGGGGAGGTTGCCGCCGTACTGGTTGCACATATCCACATACTCCTGCGGGACGGAGGAAGAACCGTGAAGCACGATCGGGAAGCCCGGAAGCTTCTTCTCAATGGCCTTCAGCACGTCGAAGGCGAGGGGCGGCGGGACGAGCTTGCCCGTCTTGGGGTCGCGGGTGCACTGCTCCGGCGTGAACTTGTAGGCGCCGTGGGAAGTGCCGATGGAAATGGCGAGGGAGTCGCACTTGGTCTTCTTGACGAAGTCGATGACCTCTTCGGGCTTGGTGTAATGGGACACCTCGGAGGCGACCTCATCCTCGACGCCGGCGAGCACGCCGAGTTCGGCCTCGACGGTCACGTCATACTTGTGGGCGTAGTTGACAACCTTGCGGGTCAGCTTCACGTTTTCCTCATAAGGCAGGGAGGATGCGTCGATCATCACGGACGAGAAACCGAAATCCACGCAGCTCTTGCAGACCTCGTAGCTGTCGCCATGGTCCAGGTGAAGGACAATCTGGGGCTTCTTCCAGCCAAGCTCCTTGGCATACTCCACGGCACCCTGGGCCATGTAGCGCAGAAGGGTCTGGTTGGCGTAGTTGCGGGCGCCCTTGGACACCTGGAGGATTACCGGAGACCTCGTCTCGGCAGATGCCTGGATGATGGCCTGGAGCTGCTCCATATTGTTGAAGTTGAATGCAGGGATGGCATATCCACCCTTAACGGCCTTCGCAAACATCTCACGGGTGTTCACGAGGCCCAGATCTTTGAATGAAACCTTCATAAAATGATATGATTTGTGACTAACGAATTCAGTAAATCATGCAAAAATAATTATTTTTGTGGAAAATACCCATTAGTGTCCACTAAAAATTCATAAAAGTTCTTTGAAAATATTGAAAGTTAGGTTGTTACAAAGGTTTTGAGACCGCGCCGATTTGAAATTATCTTTGCCAGACTATCGTAGAATGGCATATGCATAACGGAAAATTCGTATTCTCACAGCTTTTAGATTTTCTTGATAAGGATGTATTCCTCAGAATATCAGATAAATACAACGGCAATCGGTACGTCAAGTTTTTTACATGCTGGAACCAGCTTGCAGTCTTGATGTTCGGCCAACTTTCCAACCGCGAAAGTCTTCGTGATGTCGCGCTTGCAACGCAGGCTCTCTCTCAGAAGGCATATCATCTCGGCTTTGGGAAGTACGCCACGAAAAGCAACCTCTCGAAGTCCAACAACGGTCGCGACTACCGCATCTTTGAGGAGTTCGCATATCGGGTAATCGCAGATGCAAGAGAGTGCCGTGCAACGGATATCTTCAAACTTAACGGTCACGTGTATGCGTTTGACTCAACTACGATAGAGCTTTGCCTGAATGCGTTCAAATGGGCCGTCTATAGGAAGAATCAAGGGAAAGGTGGAATCAAGGTTCATACTCTGTATGATATTGAGACTTCCATTCCGACGTTCTTCCACATAACGGAAGCTCGTATGAACGATGTGAAGGCAATGGATGCCATTCCATACGAAGAAAACTCGTTCTACATCTTCGATCGCGGCTACAACGACTTCAAAAGGCTGTTTGCTATTGAAACCATCGGGGCCTACTTCGTTGTCAGAGGCAAGAAGAACAATGACTTCCGGCCAATGAGATGGAAGAGGCGATTTCCTCCGGGTTCCGGCATCCTGTCCGATGCCATCGGCTATATGGATGGTCAGTTGACTATGGAAAAGTATCCTGAAAAGATCAGACGAGTCATCTACTGGGACGAGACGAACAAGAGGAAGTTTATCTTCTTCACGAACGCCTTCGCCGAGGATGAAAGGCTGGATATCAGCCCTATGATGGTCGCTGAACTGTACCATAACCGATGGCAAATCGAGCTGTTTTTCAAGTGGCTGAAGCAGCATCTCAAGATTAAAAAATTCTGGGGCAATACCGAGAATGCCGTCAGGATCCAGATCTACTCCGCAATTACGGCCTACTGTATGATGGCCATCGTGCAGAAGAAGATGGGAATCGAGAGGCCAATCTATGAGATGTTACAACTGACAAGTGTCTCTCTTACAGAGCTTTTGCCGCTTGACAAACTCTTTGGCAAACCTAACAACAATATTGTCAATGAACTTGATGAGTCGAGTGAACCGACTTTGTTTTAATTGTTAAACTTATATAAACCGTCCACAACTTTTAGTGGACACACATGGAAAATACCGCATAATGACAGGCAAAGTCATCATCTTTTCCGCCCCTTCCGGCGCCGGCAAGAGCACCGTCGTCAATCACCTGCTGGGACTCCATCCCGAGTTTGAGTTTTCCGTGTCCGCCACCTCCCGCGAACCGCGCGGACAGGAACGGGACGGCGTGGAGTATTATTTCATCTCCGCCCGGAAATTCCGCCGGCTGATCCGGGAGGATGCCTTCATCGAATACGAGGAGGTCTATGAGGACCGATTCTACGGCACGCTCAAGAGCGAAGTGGACCGCATCTGGGCCAAAGGCCACGTCATTATCTTCGACGTGGACGTCAAGGGCGGGGTGAATCTCAAGAAATACTTCGGCGGATCCGCCCTGTCCGTGCTCATCCTTCCGCCCAGCATGGAAGTCCTGGAGAGCCGCCTGCGCGGCCGCGGGACCGACAGCGAGGAAGCCATCCGCGAGCGCCTCGCCAAGGCTGCTTCCGAACTGGAATTCGCCGCGGGCAAGTTCGACCGCGACCTGGTCAATGACAGACTGGAGGACACCTTCGCCCAGGCGGAGGCCCTCGTAGATGCCTTCCTATGCGGATAGCTGTCTACTCCGGCTCCTTCAACCCGCTCCATATCGGCCATCAGGCCATCATGGAGCGGCTCACCATGGCCGAAGACTTCGACTGGGTCTACCTGGTCATCTCCCCGCAGAATCCGATCAAGGACCCCGCCCTCGCCCTCTCCGCCGAACACCGCTACCGGGCGGCCATCGAGGCGGTCCGGCGGCATCCGGAGCTGCACGTATGGGTGGACAACATCGAGCTGGAGATGCCCGCCCCCACCTACACCATCAAGACCCTGGACGCGCTCAAGAGGCGCGAACCGGAAAACGATTTCACCCTGGTGATCGGCGCGGACAACCTCCAGAACATCCACCGCTGGCGCGACGCCCCGCGCATCCTCAGCGAATACGGCGTGGCCGTGTATCCCCGCAAGGGTTATGACCTGGAACGCCTGCGTGAAATGCTGCTCGAAGAGTGCCGGCATTTCCCCGTCCCCTACGTGCTGGACGCCTCGCAAAGCACCCCTCCGGGCAAGGTCAGTCTCGAAGACCTGGACCGTTTCTACAAGATCCGCCTGATCGACGCCCCCATTGTGGATATCTCTTCCACGCAGATCCGCCAGATGCTGGCGGACGGCATCGACGCCTCCGCATATATGATGTAAAAGGGGGATTCAGTCCTTCCTGTCCTTCTCCAGGCCCCTGTGCCAGAAACGGAAAGTAATATCCTCTCCGTGGTAGTAGAGGCGCTGGTTGGTCGTGGGCTTGTTGAGCGGACCCAGCTCCTCCACATAGGGACCGACCTTGACGTAGTCGAACGCAGCATACACTTCCGGCTCCACCTGCGGACGTCCGGAGTACACCGCCCGCCGGATCTCCGGATGGTGCCTGCGCAGATGCTCCGCGATCCCCAGCAGCGCCTGCAGGTCGTTGCCCTCTCCCAGCAGCAGGAAGCAGTCTACGCCGAAATTGTCGGCGATCAGCCTGTCCACGGCCTCCGGGGTCAGTTCCTCGCCCAGGTCCAGCTTCAGGAAAGGAGAGTGGCACCCCGGACAAGAACCCCGGCAGTTGGAGATCTCCACTGCCAGGGTCACTCGGTCCGGAATCTCCTCAAGGACGATGTCCGTGAGCTCCGGGATATACTTAATCATTCGCCGCGGGTACGTCTTTCGGGGTGTAGAAGCGATGCTCCGCCTCGATTTGCCGGGGCTCCGCGAAGGAGGAGACACGCTTGAGGTAACCGATCACACGGGTCAGGTAGTCAAGGTTTTCGCTTCCACACTTCGGACACTTGGTGAGCGTGTCCTTGCTGATGTGGCCGCAGTCGTTGCAGACCGTGTTGCGGCAGTTGAAGGTGAAGTAGTTGGTGCCATAGTGGGCGGCCGTCTTCAGCAGGCTGCGGTACTGCTCCTTGGTAAGGTGCTCCGCAATGTTCATGTGCAGGGCGGAGCCGCCGTCAAGGTACTTCACGAAGTCCTCGCCGTGGAGCTTGAACTTGTCGATCATCGACACCTCCGTGTCCTCGGGGTTGTAGAAATAGGAGCTGTAGAGGTTGTGCTTTTCCGACACGAAATAGCCGTCCTTCTTGTCCCACTTGTAGTTCTTGGCCGCCAGGTTCTCGGCGGGGACGAACTCCGTATTGAACATCGCATCCGAGGTGCGGTCCTTGCGGTTGGCGATGTTGATCGTCTCGAGGATCGTGTTGACGAACTCGCCGTACTCCGGGTTCGGGGAGACCGTGAGACCCAGGAACTCGGCCGCTTCCGTCAGGCCGTTCACGCCCACGGTCAGGTACTGCTTCTTCATGTCGATGAAGCCGGCCTTGTACACATCCAGCATGTCTGCCTTGAGGAAATCCTTGATAATCTCATTGAAGGCGATCTGGTATTTGTGCACCCGCTCGGTCATCTCGCGGATGTCCTTGTCGATGTAGTTGTTGTACAGATCCTCCTTGTCGTAGAACTGCGACACCGGGTTGAGCGGCCGACCGGCCTCGAGGTTCACCCCGCGGCGATCCAGGAAGTAACGGCGCACGGCATCCTGGATCAGGCGGTTGAGGTTGATGGTCATCACGGACTTGGAGCCCGTGGCCACGGAGGCCGTACCCATGGAATACTGGTGCGTGGTGTGGTTGTGGCCGTCTTCCTTCTGGATCTCGTTGCGCAGGCGGCAGCAGCTCGACAGGGAGTCCGGGCTGTTGGAGAGGTAGCAGAAGAAGCTGTGGCCCTTGGCCCACATCTCGGCGGTAAAGTCGGCGTATTCCTTGTCGGCAAAGTCGTCGCCGCCGTCGGTCAGCAGGGCCATGGTCTCGACCGGGAAGGTCAGGATATAGCGGTTGCGCTCTTCGTTGAACCAGTTCATGAAATGCCGCTGCAGCCAGTCAAGGGTCTCCCATTTCGGCTTGGAACCGTCGGGGAAGACGAAATCCCCGAAGACACCCTCGAAGTAGGGCTTGTCAAAGTAACCTATGTTCCAGAACACCGTCTGGTAGCCGCGGTTGCCGGCCGGCATGTTCATCGAGTGCACGACCTGCTGGAAATAATTGTCGATGACCTTCACGAGGGTGCGCTGCTTGACGTTGTTCTCCACCACGTCGTCGAGGTGGTCGAGATAGTCCTCGCCGTAGTCCTTGCGGATGAAGTAGTCGAGATACATCAGGAACTCCGGCGTGGCCACGGCCCCCATGAACTGGGAGGAGACGGAGTACACCAGATTGATGAACTCGCCGCAGAAGCTCTTGAGGTCGGTCGGGGCGATGGACACGCCGCCCAACTCCCTCAGACCGCTCACGAGGAAGGGATACATCGTGATCGCAACGCAGTACGGGAAGCCCGGCGTACCGCTCTCGTCGTGCTTGTAGAGGACGTGCGACTCGAGGTCCTTGATATACTGGTCCGCAAGGGCGCGGCCGTACAGGGCCTTGATCTTGTCCTGCATGATGTAGCGGTTCTGCTTGATGTTGTTCTCCTTGTAAAGCTCGTTGCCCAGCGTCACGATGTTCTTGCGGGTGACGTTGGCGTTCGCATCGAACTTGGAGCCCGTCGCGGCATTGGACGCCTTGATGTAGTCCTTGATGAAGTCGCGCTTCTTGCGGAGGTCCAGGTCGGCGTCGAACTTTTCGATATAGGCGAGGGCGACTTTCTTGTTGACCGACATCAGCGACTCCTCCACCTGACGGCGGATCTCCTGACTCGTGATGCCTTCATAGACGTAAAGGTTGTTGATAATCGAAACGACTATCGCATCTTCGCAGTACTCTCCCGCTGTCTTGTAGGCCTCGTGTATGCCACGGGCCAGTTTGGCCTTGTCGTACTCTTCGTACGAACCGTTGGTTTTACGTACGTCCATATTGCTGTATTCTGATTACCGAAGTTTGGTTTGTGGTTACGGTGAACCGTCCCCTCTCGGAGATGGTTGTCCAGATGACAAATTTAGCCCATATCCATGGCAAAAGCCTGTCGAAAAAGCTGTTTTTATTAACAGACTTATTAACATCCGCCTCAGGCGACACTGTGGGTAAGGCGGGTGTGCATCCAGCGGCCCCGGGCGATCCGCACGGCGAAGATGACACCCTTGACGCTGAGCTCCGTAGCCATGGCGATCCAGTAGCCCTCCAGGCCGAAGCGGGGGATCAGGACGAGTGCGAGGCCAAGGCGGATCACCCACATGCTCAGCAGGTTGATGGCAGACGGGACCAGCGTGTCACCGGCCCCCACGCAGCAGCCGTAGGCCACGATGCTCACGCCGTAAAGCAGCTCCGCCCAGGCCTCGATCCGCAGGCACTTCACGCCGAGGGCGATGACTTCGGGATCCCGGCTCAGGAGTCCCATGACCTGCGGGGCGAAGACCCACATCAGCACGGCCAGGAAGGTCATCATCGCAGCCCCCGTACCGATGGTCATCCAAGCGAAACGGCGGGCCATCTCCGGCCGCTTCGCGCCCAGACTCTGGCCTACCAGCGTGGTGGCGGCGTCCTCCATCCCATAGCCGGGCAGATAGCAGAAACCCTCGGCGATGATGGCGAAGGAATTGGCCGCGATGGCAATGGTTCCGAGCGGCGCCACCAGCACGGTCGCGGCGATGTATGCGCCGCGCGAAATAAGGTTCTGGAGCCACAGCGGCCAGCTGATGCCGAAAGCCTGCCGGAACATGTCTTTCTGGCCCCGGTCGAACAGGGTGTCCGCCGCACGGGCTTCCGTGCGCAGCGTCCGGATGCTCCCGAGAAGGCGCCGGGCCGGGTGCAGCCAACTGCCCTCCTGACGGAGCTCCACGCTATGGCGGGCGGCATACACGATCAGGAATGCTCCCGCACAGGCCGTGGCGAGGCCGGTGCCGAGCGCGGCGCCCTTCACCCCGAGACCTGCCACGAAGATCAACAGATAGTTGAAAACGACATCCAGCACACACATGGCGACGCTCAGGATGCCCGGCACCTTCACGTTGCCGCTGGCAATCAGGGACGCCTCGGAAAAAATCGTCAGCTGCAGCAGCGGCAGGAACAGCGCGTAGATCAGGAAATAAGCCGAAGCGTCTTCCAGGATCTCCGGGGTGCCGCCCAGCCAGTGCGGCAGCGCCCGGTGGATGGAGACGGCCAGCAGCGCCAGCAGGAGGCTTATCGCGAGGGTGATCCAGACGCCGTGACGGAACAGCCTCCGTGCCCCGGCGAAATCCTTCGCCCCGCAGCGGTGTGCGATCTGGACGCTGAAACCGGAACTGTTGGCATAGCAGAAGCTGCCGAAGATCCAGGTGGTCGTGCTGACGAGGCCGATGGCGGCGGCCTGGGCCGAGCCGAGCCGGCCGACCATGGCCGCATCGATGTAGCTCATCAGACACATCGACAGCTGCGCGAGGATGGAAGGCCAGGCAAGCAGGAGCGTGAGTTTGAACTGCTCACCCCCGCTCAGCGACGCTCCGCTGCGCAACCGCCCCAGAAGCAGATCCTTACCGCCCGCCAACGCCGTTTCCGATTCAATTACTGCTGGCGGGAAAACGCGAGGGTGCGGCCTCCCCCGACGGGGACGGCCACAAGCGAATCGACATCAAGCCGGTCGATCCGGTACAGCAAGGTCTTCGTGATTTTGGGATCTTCGTTCTCCACGGCGGTAAGGGCCAGCAGGTCGCCGTCCAGCGACCAGTCCTGCAGCGGCTCCGGCAAGCCCGTAGCGCGGGCCGAACCGTCCTCGGCGAGGACCAGGCCCACTTCATCGGCCTCCGTGCAATCGCGCCAGATGCCCGGCAGCAGACGGAACGCCGAAGGGGAAATGATGTCCAGCTCCCTGGCGCGCAAGGTCTGGCCGTCAGGCAGCAGTTCATACCAGATACGTACTTCGTCCCCGGGCAGCACACCCGGCACGAGCATGGGATTCGTCCCCAGGGTACTCACGGCCACGGAGTCGCCGGCAGGCGTCTCCACGGTGACGGAATAGATGGTGGCATCGACGACACGGCCCTCCAGGGCAGGAAGGGAATTCTGCCGGCAGGCCGCGCACGCGAACATGCAAAGGATGATGGCAACAAGGACTCTTTTCATATCTTCAAGATATTATTGCTACAAATATACGCATTTTTCTTCTTAGTCCCGGAAAAACTTGTTATCTTTAAAGTTTGGATTGTAGAACCAAATTATTGTTGATATGAAGAAAATCGATGTCGTGCTCGGGCTCCAGTGGGGCGACGAAGGCAAAGGCAAGGTGGTCGATGTCCTGACCCCGGATTACAAAGTGATTGCACGCTTCCAGGGCGGGCCCAACGCCGGGCACTCCCTGGTCTTCGATGGCGAAGGATTCGTGCTGCATACCGTCCCCTCCGGCATCTTCCGCAAGGATTCCGTCAATGTGATCGGCAACGGCGTGGTGATCGACCCCGTGATCCTGATGGACGAGATCCGCGCCATCGAGCAGAAAGCCGGCGACATCACCGGCAAGCTGCAGATCGCCAAGCGGGCCCACCTCATCCTCCCCACGCACCGGATGCTCGATGCGGCGAGCGAGGCCGCCAAGGGCAAGGCCAAGATCGGTTCCACCCTGAAGGGCATCGGCCCGACCTACATGGACAAGACCGGCCGCAACGGCCTGCGCATCGGAGACATCCTCTCCCCCGAGTTTCAGGAACGCTACGACGCGCTGAAGCAGAAGCATTTCGGACTGCTCGCACAGTACGACTTCCAATATGACATCACCGAATACGAGAAGCAGTGGATGCAGGCCGTCGAGGCGCTGCGACGCTTCCAGTTCATCGAGAGCGAGCTCGTGGTCAACGAGTACCTGAAGAACGACGTCCCCGTGCTGGCGGAAGGCGCCCAGGGTTCGATGCTGGACATCGATTTCGGCACGTATCCGTTCGTGACTTCCTCCAATACGATGACCGCCGGCGTGTGTACCGGCCTCGGCGTGGCCCCCAACCGCGTGGGCAAGGTGATGGGGATCTTCAAGGCGTACTGCACCCGCGTGGGCAGCGGTCCCTTCCCGACCGAGCTGTTCGACGAAACGGGAGAGAGCCTCCGCCAGATCGGCCACGAATTCGGCGCCACGACGGGCCGTCCGCGCCGCTGCGGCTGGCTGGACCTGGTCGCGCTGAAGTATGCCGTGATGATGAACGGCGTGACCGAGCTCATCATGATGAAGTCCGACGTGCTCAACACGTTCAAGACCATCAAGATCGCCACCGCCTACAGAATCGGCGGCAAACAGGTGGATTACTTCCCCTTCGAGAACGGGGAGGAACTGACCCCGGTTTACAGGGAGTTCCCGGGTTGGGATTGCGATATCACCGCCGTACGCCGCTACGAGGACTTCCCGCAGGCCTTCCGGGACTATGTCGCCTTCATCGAGCAGGAAACCGGCTGCCCGGTCAAAATCATCTCCGTCGGTCCCGACCGCAGCGAAATCGTCCTCCGTTGACAAGCGGAGCAGACGCCCACAGAGCGCAGTATCCCCCGGTACGCTGAGAAAATGAACCCTTCGGGAAAAAGCGTACCGGGGGATACTGCACTCTGTGGGAGGTTTCCGGTCCGACCTTACAGGATGCCGACGCGGCGGAGGATGTAATCGACGTTCTTGAAATAATAGTCGAGGGTGAAGCAGTCCTCCAATTCTTCGGCGGACAATTTCGCCATGACAGCGGCATCCGCGAGCAACAGCGTCTTGTAGTCGAGCCCCTCCGACCAGGCCTTCATGGCGATGGGCTGGACGGTGTCGTAGGCTTCCTCGCGGGACAGGCCCTTGCCGATCAGGGCGTTCATCACGCGCTGGGCGAAGATGACGCCGTTGGTGCGCCAGATGTTCTTGAGCATGTTCTCCGGATAAACCGTCAGGTTCTCCAGGATCCCCTTGAAACGGTTGAGCATATAATCGAGCAGTTCCGTCGCGTCCGGCAGGATGATGCGCTCGGTGGAGGAGTGGGAAATGTCCCGCTCGTGCCACAGGGCGACGTTCTCACAGGATGCAGACATATAGCCCCGCATCACCCGGGCGCAGCCGCAGATGTTCTCGCTGCTGATCGGGTTGCGCTTGTGCGGCATGGCACTCGAGCCCTTCTGGCCCTTGCGGAAGGCCTCCTCGGCCTCGCGGACCTCGGTGCGCTGGAGGTTGCGCACTTCGAAGGCCATCTGCTCCAGGGTGGAGGCGATGACGGCCAGCGTGGCGATGTAGAAGGCATGGCGGTCCCGCTGCAGGACCTGCGTGGAGATGTCCGCGGAGGCGATGCCCAGCCGTTCGCACACATAATCCTGGATGAACGGGGGGATGTTGGCGAAATTGCCCACGGCGCCGCTCATCTTACCGGCCTCGACGCCCTTGCAGGCATATTTGAAGCGGTCGATGTTGCGTTTCATCTCCTCATACCACAGGGCCCATTTCAGGCCGAAGGAGGTGATGTCGGCATGGATGCCGTGCGTGCGGCCGATGCAGGGGGTATCCTTGAACTCCAGGGCGCGTTTCTTCAGCACGGCCAGGAACTCTTCGAGATCCTTCAGGAGAATGGCGTCGGCCTGCCTGAGCAGGTAGCCGTTGGCCGTGTCCACCACGTCCGTGGAAGTCAGCCCGTAATGCACCCACTTGCGCTCCTCTCCGAGACTCTCGCTGACAGCACGGGTAAAGGCAACGACATCGTGGCGCGTCTGTTCCTCGATCTCCCGGATCCGGGCCACTTCGAATTTCGCGCTCGCGCGGATCTTCTCCACATCCTCCGCCGGGACCACGCCCAGCTTGCTCCAGGCCTCGCAGGACAGGATTTCAACTTCGAGATAGGCGCTGAACTTGTTCTCCTCGGTCCAGACGTCCCGCATTACCTTTCTGGAATATCGCTCAATCATAATTCTTTACTGATATCTGCCGTCTATTGTTTGTTCAGGAAATCCAGGATGTTGGCTTCGATGCGGGCTGCGGCGTCCTCCTCGGGAGCCGGGACGAAGGCCTCGCCCGTAATATGTTCGTAAAGCTCGACGTAGCGGTCGGTGATGCCCGCGACGACCGCATCCGTCATCTCCGGCACCTGCTGTCCGGCCTGGCCCTGGAAGCCGCCGGCCATCAGCCATTCGCGCACGAACTCCTTGGAGAGCTGCTTCTGGCGCTCGCCGCGGGCGAGGCGCTCCGCATATCCTTCCGCATAGAAGTAGCGGGAAGAATCGGGGGTGTGGATCTCATCCATCAGGATGATGCACCCGTCGCGCTTGCCGAATTCGTATTTGGTGTCCACAAGGATCAGCCCCTTGCCGGCGGCGATCTCCGTACCGCGCGCGAACAGGGCGCGGGTAGAGGCCTCCAGCTGCTCGTAGTCCTCACGGGAAACGATCCCCTGCGCGATGATTTCCTCCCGGCTGATGTCCTCGTCGTGTCCCTCGGCGGCCTTGGTCGTCGGGGTGATGATGGGCTCGGGGAAGCGCTGGTTCTCCACCATCCCCTCCGGCAGGGCGACGCCGCAGAGGCTGCGCTTGCCGGACTTGTACTCCCGCCAGGCATGGCCCGTAAGGTAGCCGCGGATCACCATCTCCACCTTGAAGGGCTCGCAGCGCCAGCCGACCGTGGCCATGGGATCCACCTCGGCAATCTTCCAGTTCGGCAGGATATCCGCCGTCGCATCCAGGAACTTTGACGCTATCTGGTTGAGTACCTGTCCTTTGTATGGAATGCCCTTCGGCAGGACGACGTCGAAGGCGGATATGCGGTCGGTGGCGACCATGACCAGGTAATCGGAACCGATGCTGTACACGTCACGGACCTTGCCGGTGTACTTTTCGACCTGTCCGGGGAAATGGAAATCTGTGCTGAGGGTAGCTTTCATGACAATCGTTGATAATGTGGGTACGAAGTTACTCGTTTTTTCTCACTCCACGAAAAAAATATGTAGATTTGCGGGACCATGTTACGTGAAGAGACGGTATTCGGTCCCATCCACAGCCGGCGGCTGGGATCCTCGCTCGGCATCAACCTGCTGCCGCGCCAAGGCAAATTCTGCAACTTCGACTGCATTTACTGCGAATGCGGCTGGAACGCCGACGGCCGCGCGGACCAGCTCCTCCCCACGGCATCCGACGTTCGTTCCGCCCTGGAGGACAAGCTCGCCGCCTGCCTGCTGGACGGCACACCGATCGACTCCATCACCTTCTCGGGCGACGGGGAGCCCACGCTCAATCCCGATTTCCCGCAGATCATCGACGACACCCTGAAACTGCGCGACGCCTACTACCCCGGCGCCAAGGTGTCCGTGCTCTCCAACGCCACCCGCGTGCATGTCCCGGAGATCGCCGCCGCCCTGAAACGCGTGGACAACCCCATCCTGAAAGTCGATGCCCCGACGGACGCGCTGGTCGGAAAGATCAACCATCCCGCCCCCGGCTTCCGCCTGGAGCGCGTGCTGGAGGCCCTGCGTGGCTTTGACGGGGACTTCGTCCTGCAGACCATGTTCCTGCGCAGCCCCGGTTTCGACTCCGCCAGCCCCGAGGTGCTCGGACCCTGGATGGACATCGTCCGGGACCTTCGGCCCCGGAAAATCATGGTCTACACCATCGACCGCCCCACCCCGGCCGAAGGCCTGGAAAAGTACTCCGCCGCCGAGATGCGGACCCTCGTCCAGCCCCTCATCGACGAAGGCTTCAACATAGACATCAAAGGATAACGGCTCAACTCGAAACGGCAACCGCCCCCGCAACGCTGAACAATGAACCCTATGGGAAAAAGCGTTGCGGGGGCGGTTGCCGTTTCAGGCAGATCCGGGGATTACGGATCCGGGATGTATTCAAGCAGGTCGCCGGGCTGGCAGTCCAGTGCCTCGCAGAGGGATTCGAGCGTAGAGAAGCGGATGGCCTTGGCTTTGCCGGTCTTGAGGATCGAGAGGTTTGCAGCTGTGATCCCCACGCGCTGGGCAAGTTCCCCGGAGGACATCTTCCTCCGGGCAAGCATCACATCTACATTGATGACGATCATACCGCTACTCCTCCGTCTTCGTTTCCGCTTCCGGAGCCGCTTCCGGGGTGCCCTTGAGGTAATTCGGCAGGCTCATGCCGGCCATCTTGAGCAGGTCCTCGAGCGGAGGGACGGAGCCCATCAGACCGGACACGAAGTTGGCCGTGGCCGTCTTGCCGTTCTCTCCCTTGCCGCCGTCCCACACGGTCACCTTGTCGATGTTGATGCCCTTGACGGCCTCGACCTGCGTCTTGACGAGCTCGGGCAGCTTGTCGGTGATGAGCATCGTGATGGCCTGCTGGGCGTCGCCGCCGGCAGCGGTCACGAGCTGACCGAAACCTTCGGCCTGCTTGGCAAGGATTTCGAGGGTACCGCGGGCCTGGGCGTCCATCTTGGCGAAAATGGCGTCCGCCTCACCCTTCGCCCTGCGGCGAAGCTGCTCGGCATCGGCCTCGGCCTCGATGATGGCTTTCTCCTTCTCGATCTGGGCGGCGACGACGATGTTGGCCTGCTGGGTGGCTTTCTCGCGCTCGGCGCGGGCAAGCTCGGCGTCGCGCTCGCTCTTGTAGGCCTCTTCGAGGGCCTTGGCGGCCTGGACCTTCTCGGCGGCGACGGCGACGCGTTCGGCCTCGGCCTGCTTCTCACGGCGGAGGGCGTCGGAGTTGGCGATCTCGATCTTGGCGCTGTTCTCACCCTTCACGGCGTCGGCGTCGGCCGCCGCCACGTTCACGCGGGTGTCCTTGTCGGCGATGGCCTTGCCGGTCTCACCGTAGCGGTTCTGCTCGGCCACGCTCTTCTTGGCGTCGTTGATGGCCTTGGCGGCGGCTTCCTTGCCGAGGGCCTCGAGGTAGCCGGACTCGTCACGGATATCGGTGACGTTGACGTTGATGAGCTTCAGGCCGATCTTGCGGAGCTCGGCTTCGACGTTCTGGCTGACGGCGGCGAGGAACTTGTCGCGGTCGGCGTTGATCTCCTCGATGTCCATCGTCGCGATGACCAGACGGAGCTGGCCGAAGAGGATGTCCGTGGCGATATTCTGGATATCGGGCGATTTGAGTCCGAGCAGGCGCTCAGCCGCGTTGGTCATGACTTCCGGTTCGGTGGAAATACCGACGGTGAAGCGGCAGGGCACGTCCACGCGGATGTTCTGCTTGGACAGGGCGTTGGTCAGGTTGCACTCGATGGAGATCGGGGTCAGGTCCATGAACTGGTAGCTCTGGAAAACGGGCCAGATGAAGGCGGCGCCGCCGTGGATACACTTCGCGGAAGCGTCGCGGCCGGTCTTACCGTAGATGACGAGCACCTTGTCGGAAGGACAGCGTTTGTAGCGGGCGAGGATGGCCGTGAAGGTCACGAACAGGACGCCCACGATGATGAGGATGAGATAAAGTTCCATATTGCTGAAAGGTTATTAGATGATGACGGAATTGATTTCTTCGACAAGCAGGGTGTTGGCGCTGATCACCTCAACCACGCGGATCCGGGTGCCGGTCCTGAGCGCGGGACCGTCGGTCACGGCCGCGTACTCGCGCACGGAGTTGTTAATGGTAATCTGCACCTTGCCCTCGCCGCTGCGCTCGCCCGGGATGGTCAGATAGACCGTGCCCTGGCAATCGACGGCGGACTTGTAGACATTGATGGTGCCGGACTGCTGCATGTCGGTGAGCCACTTGAAGAGCAGCATCACCAGGAAAACGAGCGCCACGCCCACGAGGATGGCGATCAGCATGCGAAGCCCCGTGGCGGGAACGCTGTCCTTGAGCAGGATCGCCGTCCAGCCGAAGCCGATGAGGAAATTGATGAAGTTGCGGAAGGTCAGCAGGTTCATGCCCGTGCTCGGGTGATCCACGTCGTGGCCGCCTGCATCGGGGCCGCCGCCCACATCCACCGACCCGTCGGCCAGATCGCCCGAAGCGTCAACGTCGAAGTCGGAATTGATGTCGAAATCACTGTCCCCGGCGGCGCCGAGGAAGGTCATCACGGTCTGGATGACGAAAACCAGCGAGGCCGAGAGGGTTATCGCCCAGAGGACTTTCATCGCAGGTTCGAGGGAGTTCCACCATTCAATCATAAGGCAAAATCAGGTTTTGTTTCTGCAAATATATAAATATTTATTGAATAACAATATATTTTTGTTGATTTTTTTCAAAAAAAATCTCCAAAAGCCTCCGTCAGCGGCATTTCTGATAAAATGATTATCTTTGCGACCAGTCTGCGGTGTGTTGCCGAGCAACCATAAAGGGGAATCCGGTGAGAAGCCGGAGCTGTGCCCGCAACGGTAAAATGATCCTCGTCATTGAAGTCCGAATACCTGCCACAGACCATGTTGATAACGGTGGCCCGGGGGCAGGCCGCCCTAGCGACGCACAACAATGTTCTTAACCTCCCTTTTGTTTGCGGCGGGTCTGCTGGTGGCAGAGACGCCGGACACCCTGCAGGCCGTCACCATCGTGGCCGACAAGGGCGTCGTCGTGTCCCGGACGGACACGCTGGTCTTACGTACGGGCGGCACGGCCGCCGAAACCCTTTTACGCATCCCCGGTCTGGGACTGAGCGACTACGGCGGTCTCGCCGGTCTGAAGAGCATCAGCCTGCGGGGCCTGGGCTCCGCCCATACCGACATCTACCTGGACGGCGTGCGCGTGAGCAATTTCCAGAGCGGGCAGAACGATCTGGGCATGCTGCCGGCCGAGACCCTGGGCAGCGCCGTCGTGGACTATGCCCAGAACAGCGTCAGTTTCCGGACGGCGAAACCGGATTTCGGGCGGAGCCCCTTCGCCGGCCAGGTCGGCCTGCAGGCCGGATCGTTCGGCACCTGGATGCCCTCCGTCCGCTTCGACGTGAAGGCCACGGAACGGGTGTCCCTCAGCGCCCACGCCTCCGGCATCCTCACCCGGGGGGATTTCCCATACGGGGAGGACAACGCGCTCCGCAAGGGCAACGACCTCAGGCAGCTCCGCGCCGGCTATGACCTTTTCGGCACGATGGACGGCGGCGAGTGGCATCTCAAGTCCTACATCAACGCTTCCGACCGCGGCACGCCGGGATCGCTCTCCTGGCCATCCGAAGACCGCCAACAGGACAAAAACCTCGTGGTGCAGGGATCCTTCCGGAAAGCCTTCACGGATCGATACACGCTCAATCTCAGCGCCAAGGGCGGCTGGGACAACATTTTCTACCGGAGCGCCTGGGGCAACAGCAACTACGACTTCTCCGACTTCCAGATCAACGCTTCCCAGGCCTTCCGCGTCAGCGACTGGTGGGCGCTTTCACTGGCCACCGACCTGGAGCGGGGCACGCTCGGGGCCTCCGGCTATGACGCCGCACGCACGGCCGCCATCGCCGCGCTGGCAAGCGCGTTCCGCTTCGAGCGCCTCCGGGCCGACCTCGCCCTGGAATACCGCGGCACTTTTGACAAGGGCGCCGAGGGGCTGAACAGCTTCTCCCCTTCCCTGGACATCCGCTACACCCTGTCCGAGGGCTTTGACCTCGTCGCCTTCGGACGGCGTGCCTTCCGCGCCCCGACCTTCAACGAATTGTACTACCCCGGTTACGGCAATCCCGGGCTCAAGCCGGAGGATGCCTGGCTGACCGATTTCGGCATCGACTGGCACAGCCGCTCCGACGGGGCATGGAGCCTGTCCGCCCAACTGGACGTCTTCTACAACAGATTGAAAGACAAGATTATCTCCGCCCCCTCCCCCGACGACCCCTGGGTCTGGCTGCCCTACAATGTCGGACGTGTAGAAGCCTGGGGTGCTGACGCCTCCCTGGCGCTGCGCTACGAAGGCGACGCCTGGAAGGGCGGCCTGTCCGCCCGCTATGCCCGGCAATCGGCGCTCGACAAGACGCCGGACAGCGCCAGCTATGACCAGCAAATCCCCTATGTAGCCAAGAATACGGTCGTGCTCGCGGGCGACATCTCCCGTGCGGGCTGGCGGCTGGACGCCCTGTGGAACTGGCGCGGCGGCCGCTTCGACGCCACCGGCGAGCTCCCCGCCTGGAACACCCTCGATCTCTCGCTGGGCAAAACCTTCACCGTTTGCGATGCCGCGTCCCTCACCCTCAGCGTGACCGGCCGCAACCTGCTGGACTGCCGCTACGAGATGGTCCGCGATTATCCGATGCCCGGCAGAAGCGTACTCGGCGGCTTCGCGTTCAAATTCTAGCCCCATGCTGCTAAGCCTGCTTTACGTCCTCCTGTCGGGGATCGCGCTCCCCGTCGGAGGCATCCAGATGCAATACCTGTGGCGCAACCAGCTCGGGGACGTCTATTCCCTCGGGCTGGGCAGCGCCGCCTGCCTCGGCGCCGCGGCGGCCACGATGTCCGGCTGGTGCTCGCTGACCGTCGGATCGTTCGTGTGCACGCTCGTCTGCACCATCATCTGCTTCTTCGTGACCCTGCGGGTCTCCACGCAGAACCTGATCACCTTCGGCATCATCTTCGGCACCTTCATCGGGTCGCTGGGCACGATCGTCGTGACCAACGCCCCCACCGGCGACCTGCTCAAGCAGTACTACCTCTGGGGCGCGGCCAACTTCCACCTGGAAGGCGTCACCACCGGCGACATCCTCTTCTCGCTGGCGCTGTTCGGCCTCGGCCTGGCGGCCGCCCTGAGCTCGCACCGCGACCTCACCCGGCATTTCAACGGGGAGATCGAACTGCCGGCCTGGCGCAAGGCGGTGGCCCTGACGATGATCATGTTCCTGGTGACCTCCGCGGTGAGCATCTGCGGCACGATCGGCTTCATCTCGCTGGGCGTGCCGAACCTGAGCCGCATCATGTGCAAGAGCACCGACATCCGCAAGCATTACCTGCTCAGCAGCGCGATGGGCGTCGCCCTGCTGCTCATCACCTATATCGTGGTGGAATATGTGAATTTCGGGATCTACCTGCCGGTCAGCGCCACGATGGCCATCATCGCACTGCCCCTGACGATCTTCCTGTTCACCAGGAAATAGCTATTTCGCCTTTTTCGCGGCTTCCTTGAGGCCGAGACGGATGTTCTCGATGACGGCCTTGGAGGAGAAGGTGGCGCCGCTGACGGCGTCCAGCTGCACTTCGGAGGCCTCCTTGACCGTTTTGCCCAGGAGTTTGGTAAAGATCGGGCTGTCCTGCACTTGCTTGAAATAAGCGGGCGTCTCCTTGTTGGGCAGCGCCACGATTTTTTCGATCCGGCCGTCCGTGACGGTGATTTCGACCGGCGTCGTGCCCGCGAAGCCCATCACCGACTTGCCGGATTTCGTCGTGTTGACCACGAAAGACTTCGGCTTCGCTCCAGCCGCGGCGGCGACCACACAGACAGCCGCACAGAGAAGAATGATCACAGTACGTTTCATGGCATCAAAGATAATAAGTTTTTGACGAATCGTTTGCAGGTTTGAAAAAAAGTAGTACCTTTGCAGTCCACGAATCGGGGTATTAGCTCAGTTGGTAGAGCGTTTGAATGGCATTCAAAAGGTCAGGAGTTCGATTCTCCTATGCTCCACTTCTCCTAAACTACTGTAAATCAGCAAGTTACAAGGTCTCTAAGCAGCACTTAGGGACCTTATTTTTTTGTGTTTTTAGGCAAAAGAACAAGCTTTTTTAGGGCGTCTTTGGGGTTTTGTTTTCGAAATGTTTTCGAAAAATTAAAACCTTAAAGCTATGTGTATCAATGAAATTGCCACCATCTGTTCTGTGGTGAGAGACGATGGCTGGAAGAAGAACGGAACAAACATCCTCCGTCTTCGACTCACCTTCCGGCGGCAGAGCCGCTACATCAAGACTAATATCTTACTGAGAAAGAATCAGTTAGATAGGAATGGGCAGATAAAAGACACTGCCGTCCTCCTGAAAGTGACTAACCTCATCAAGCAGTTGGAAGAGCGTCTTTCAAGTCTCGACGCTTTTGCTCTAAGCAATATGTCGATTGAGGATGTAGTTAAGTTTCTGCAAAAAGAAGATGACTCCCCGGAAGTATTCAAACTTGACTTCTTCTCCTTCGCAGATTCGGTGATTGAAGCCAAAACCGGACAGTCACGTTACATTTTCCGGAGCATACCCACCCAGTTTTCGAGGTCTGAATCATAGACTTTCAAACTGAAAGCACATTCAGAATCCAGACATCCCGTTCGCTCGCAAAAAGAAGAAAACGCGAGTAGAATGGCC